>NZ_CP118953.1:1954292-2280008 GCF_029024625.1 Staphylococcus chromogenes
GATGATATGTGGTTGAAATCAACACAATTTTTAGGTTCTGAATCGGCATTTACATTCAAAGTTGTGATTCAGTTAGGATCCGTATTTGCAGCAGCATGGGTCTTTAGACATAAATATTTTGAAATGTTACACATTGGCAAATATGCCCCAGAAGTCCAAAGCGGACGTCGTTCTAAGCCACGTCGTTTAAAAATCACTCATATTTTAGTAGGGATGATTCCTGCAGGTATACTTGGTGTGTTATTTGACGATTTTATTGAAAAACATTTGTTCAGTGTACCTACTGTATTAATTGGCTTATTTTTAGGTGCCATTTATATGATTATCGCCGACAAGTTTAGTCGCAACGTTCGTAACCCCATTCAAGTCGACGAAATTAACTATTTTCAAGCATTCGTCATTGGTTTATCTCAAGCGATTGCGATGTGGCCTGGTTTTTCGCGTTCAGGGTCCACAATTTCAACGGGTGTATTAATGAAAATGGACCACAAATCGGCTTCTGACTTTACCTTTATGATGGCCGTACCTATTATGTTAGCCGCAAGCGGACTTTCACTCGTTAAAAATATAGGTTTTATTCACCTTTCTCATATTCCGTTTTATATTATTGGATTTTTAGCGGCATTTATTTTTGGATTATTATCTATCAAGTTATTCTTAACGTTAATCCAACGTGTAAAATTATTACCATTTGCGATTTATCGAATCGTACTCGTGGTTGTCATCGCTGTTGTTTACTACGGCATTATTAAATAATATTAAAATAGCCATTCCAATTTATTAGAAGGTAAGTTGGAATGGCTTTTTAATATACAACGTTAAAAAATGATATTTGAATGTTAATTCGCCTCACTTTGTTTTAAAAGGCAATGCCAAAATAACATAGTCACTTGTTAGAGTTAAATCCCTCTTTTCAATTTTCTACTATTTTTCCTACAGACGTATTAAGAACAATCAAAACTTAAATATCTAAGCCTTTATTAATTTTAAGAATTATTTAATGTTTATTTTTTATATTCCCCTTTACTATAATGATAGACGAATTATTGAAAGGGGATATAATGAATCACATTTCAACTTTTTTTAAAGATGATTTATCTGTATCAAAAGAGTCGACAGGACGCGTCTTTTTAAAGGGAATACTATTTGCATTCCTACTAATCATTGCTTTTGATATTAGCAACTACACGCCTGACCATCCTCTATGGTCTGTCGTCTCAGTCATATGCCTTGTGGTTATTATCGCCATAATGCCTTACTTTGGTATACATTTTATTTCTTTGAAAGCCTTAAAAGTCTCGGATCTTTTTATTGTTATCGCTGCATTATTATTTATGTTCGGCTTAGATAATGCATTCACTTATTTTATAGATGATAACAATGTCAACGACACTGGCATTGATCATGATTTCCAAGGCGTGCCATTATGGGCTTCAATTATAAGCATCGCTATAGTCCCAGCGATTGCTGAAGAACTGGTCACACGTGGCATTATTTTACGCTTATTTTTTAGACATCATTTATTTATAGGCATGATTGTTTCAAGTGCAATATTCGCTTATTTGCACGAATCCGATTCACTCATTGGCTACCTTCCTTATTTTTATGCAGGTCTCATATTTTCACTTGTCTATTTAAAAACAAAGCGTATTGAAGCAGCCATGTTGGTTCATTTTTTAAATAATTTTCTAGGAACAATTTAAAGTTATATACATCAAAGATTAGAAAGGAAGATGCCTTATGAAACTAGGTATGTTACTCATTAGATGGATGCTTGCAACTTCATTTTTAGTACACGGAACTTTAAAATTTGTGGATTTAGACGGAACGATTCACTTTTTAGGGTCATTGGGATTACCCCCAACTTTAGCCGTTTTAATGTCAATTGGTGAAGTTGTCGGCGGTGTCATGCTCATTGCCGGTATACTTACGCCTTATGTTAATGTGTTTTATATCAGTGTGATGTTAGGTTCAATTTTCACACTTAAATTAAGTCGTGGTTATGTGAGTGGCTTTGAATTTGAAATCATTCATATCGTCATGAACCTCGCTTGTATTTGTAGCTATAAATGGAATAAGTGGATGCAATTTTATTAAGCCCTTGCGTGCGCACCACATAAAAGGGTTATCTTATAGAGACCTATATCATTTTAACTGTCGACAAAAGCGAAAGATTTCGTCGACAGTTTTTATACTTTCTTTTATCATTTTTGCTTTCTCACGCTTTGCTCTTATTTGTTGAACATCGCTAGAATACTCCTACAATTTCCTCGAAAACATACAACTTCTCCTATAATGTAAAATGAAAGACCTCACCTTTTTGTTTAAATCACTCTTATCAAATTCTCAAATCATCTGTATTTTGCTACTCAAATGAATTGTATTGCGCGTTTATCATCTAGTATCATAGGGTAAAAGGACTTAAGTATATTCATAAATGGAGGCAACGTGCATGAATAAAACGATTAAAACGATTATCAACGTATTACCTATTTTTATCGTTCCTTTAATTACAGAACGACAAAAATTCAAAGAACACCCTGAAGTAAAAAAAGTAACACATGCAACAGTAAACACTTCAAAAGCAGTTGCACATAAAACATCGAATGCTGCAAGCCATGTTAAATCAACGGCAGGTCATGTGACACATTCAGTAACGTCAAATACGAGTCAAATTAAAGATCATTTAGCAACAAAAAAACGTCGCCGTGATTACAATAAAGCGATGAAAAAAGAAGCAGAAGCACAACGTTATAGAAGAGAAGAAAATGTCCGTGCACGTGGAGAAAAGATAGAAGAAGAAAACCGAAAAGAAATCAATAAGTTGAATAAAAAGCTTCAAAAAACTATCGATCAACGCCACAAAGACGAAGAAAAAGCTTTAAAAAAACGTCAAAAAGATATGGTCAAAAACATGGATAAAATGCAAAAATACGAAGAAAAAGCAGGCCATGTCCCAGGAAATAATGATGCAAGTGACTTTGAATTAGCTTCATCTTCTAACGAAAAAGTGTTACAAGGGCATCAAGACCGTTCAGAAATTTTGAATGAAGGTCAACGTCTTGAAAAAGATAATAAAGCTGAGACTCAAAAATTAAATAAAAAACTTCAAAAAAATATTGAAAAACGTCGTAAAGAAGAAGAAAAACAACTTAAAAAAGATGAAAAAGCACGTAAAAAGCAGTTAAAAAAGCTTCAGAAAAAGGAAAATCACACAGTTGAGTCAAGCACAATTGCTGGCGTTGCTCAAAACAATACAGAGGACACTCAAACAAAACCCTCTAAAAAGGAATTAAAGCAACAGAAGAAAGATGAAAAAAAGCGTGATAAACAAGCTAAAAAATTAGAAAAGAAAATCCAAAAAAGCGCTGAAAAAGTAGATTTAGCTGCTCAAGCACCTGATCCAGATAAATTACCACCACGCATCCAATCTATGTCAGAAGTGCAATCTTTTGAAGCACAAACAGGCCTTGTAGACAAGAAGCCTCAAGCTCAACATAAAGTATCACAAGCCGAAGAGACAAAAACAACACCACAATCAAATGAAACAACACAAAAACAGCAAGAGACCTCTACAAAAAAACCTCAAGATAAAAAGACAAGTGTGAAAACACAAGTAGAGGATAGCTTAGAAAGTGCTCCACTATTTAAAAAGCAATACGCTCAAATGGAACAACATGTGAACGATAGTGATCAACAGCGTAAAGACCATCAACTCAATAAAGTTTCACAAAAAACTTTAAACAAATTAAAACGATAATATGCGTGTACTCATTGATGGAGATGCTTGTCCTGTTGTTGATTCAATCATTGAATTGACAACTGAGACAGGCATTTTTGTACATATTTACCGAAGCTACGCACACTATTCGCATCAAGGTTTCCCGCCCCATGTTCAAGTACATTATATTGATGGTGGACGCGATGCAGTGGATTTTGCTCTCGTCAAAGCTATGTCATCAAAGGATTTAGTGGTCACGCAAGATTATGGTCTTGCAAGTATTGCACTTCAAAAAGCACGCTATGTCATGCATCACCTCGGCTATTTGTATACTCAAGACAACATTGATCAACTTTTATTGCAACGCTTTTATAACCAACAAGAGCGACGTAAAACTCGGCGTTATGGTAAAGGACCTAAACCTTTTAAGCAAGCTCAACGTCAACAATTTGAAGCCTCATTTCAATCCATTATCGATAAAGAAAAGGAGTCTTTTTCATGATTAAACGAATTGCAATTTTTTGTGGAGCAAGTAAAGGACATAATGAAATTTATGTGAACAAAGCCTATGAACTTGGCACTTATTTAGCGAAACACAACATCGAACTAGTTTTTGGCGCAGGTTCGGTAGGTATTATGGGTGCGATTCAAAAAGGAGTTTTAGATCATGGAGGCAAGGCTATCGGCGTGATGCCCCGATTTTTAGATGAACGTGAAATTACAAGTCAAGACGTCACAGAATTAATTCTCGTTGATTCTATGCATGAGCGAAAACAAAAAATGTCAGAGTTAGCTGATGCTTTCATTATGGCCCCAGGGGGTGCTGGATCCCTTGAAGAGTTTTTTGAAATATATAGTTGGGCGCAAATTGGTCTCCACCAAAAGCCGATTGGTATCTTCAATACAAACCAATTTTTTCAACCCTTAATCGCCCTTATTGATCATATGATAGCGGAAGGATTTATTGATCAAAAATATAAAAATTTGGCTATGCCCTATGACACCCCTGAAACACTCATCGACGGATTAAAACAAGCCAAACCTATTTCAACAAGAACATATGACTAACAAAACGCCTAAAGCGCACATTCTGCACTTTAGGCGTTTTATTCTGGTTTCCAAACATAGCGTACATTTTCTTTTAATTCATGATAGGTACTTAATTCTGGTTTATCAAAATAATCTACAAATGTCATGCCGATTTTCTCCATAACACGTATAGACGCTTTATTGGCTTTCGCAGCAATCGCATATATAGGCCCTAAATTCATGCTCTTAATATAATTTAATACCGCTTCAGCCCCTTCTTGTGCAATACCATTATCCCAAACCTCAGGCATCAGTCTCCAACCAATCTCATAAAATGGGAGCTCTTGAAAAGTGTACTGACTGTCTTTAGAAATATAATTCAGACCTATAAATCCTATCCATTGATGTGTCGCTTTTAATTCGACCGCAAACAAACCGATACCTTGTTTTTTCAATGAACTCCGCATCGCTTCAAAGTCGAGTTGAGAGCGCTGATAACTCAATAAACTTGTAAAATAACGACGGACTTGACGATTGGCGTTCATTTGTTGGAGCGGTAATAAATCTGAATCTTGCCAATCTCTTAATATCAATCGCTCAGTCTCAATATACACTGTCATAAGGTAGCCCCCTTTCTCTCTACTTAAAAAATTTCATAATTAAAACACGCTCCATAGCTACATCCGCTAAAGAACGTGTAAAATACTTTGAACCTATGCTCTTGAAATGTAGCTTATAAGTTGAATTTTGACGGCTTTGTCTTTGAGGCGTTCAAGATTTTGGCCTTTTGTTGTTGTAAAAACAGCATCCACAAGATCGTTTTTGTGATTTAAACGGTAGGTTGCTGTATATGTTTCCCAATCGTGTTCAAAGTTTGGTTTTAATGCGATATTACGGTGTATTTCACCTGTAGAGTCAATAATACTATAGCCTGTAATATTTTCAATTTCACGGCCTAATTCAACTAATGACATATCGCGGCCTTCAATTAAGTTAAATTCTTTTTCATACATGATGGAGTCCCTCTTTTCTATTACGATCAATTTATGTGTTTTTTTACCCTCATCTCACGTTTATCAAACGCCATCTTTTTTATCTTTAGATGTCTCTGTTTTAGTTTTTTCTTGTTTATGCGATGCGTTTGAGGCATCATGTGCACTTTGAGATGAATCTTCATGATGTGCATCCGTTTTATCTTTATTTTTCGAGTCAGAAGCGTGCTTTTCTTTTACGTCTGGTTTTTTTATATCTTCTTCTAACTGCTTAATTTGGTCATCTAACTTTTTGCTTTGATCTTTTAACTTTTTATTTTCATCTTGTAATGTTTTTTGTTCTTTTTCTAATGATTTGATTTCATTTTGAAGTTTATCTTTTTCACTTTGACCACAGCCTGCTAATAAAACAATACTTGCCGTTAAAGTACACAGTAATTTTTTCATATGTATTCTCTCCAACATTTAATTGCTGTTTCCATTTTATCATGGTTCCTATCCCTACGCATCTTTAGTCTTCCCCTATCATCTTTTGCATGATGACCTTTTTCACAGTATAGCCTAACTTTTCATTCAGTGCGCGCATAGGTTCATTTTCTTCTAGAACTGTCCCTATAATTTGTCTTGCCTGTTGCTCAGACGCCCATGATTCTACCCGCTGTTTGAGTGAAGTCGCCAGCCCTTTATGACGATACTTAGGCGTGACATAAAGCGATTCTATCGTCACAGTTTTTGTGGCTTTTTCATGATGTGCCCAAATAAATGCCATCACTTGGTCTTGTTCGACTTTGGCTTCTACAAAGTCGTCACTCAAGTCAATCCGTCGTTGTATCATTTCTTCATAAAGGGCACAAGCCATTTTAGACTGGCGTGGCGCAAGAGGGTCATTCTGAAGCATTTGAACATGGATTTGTGCTATTTGTCGAATATATTCTATCTCTGTAGCAACCATTCTTTTCATTTCTTTTACTCCTTTAAGATTGATTTGTGGCTTCAAAATCGTCATAATATAATCATCTTAAATTATGCCATAATTTTGTAGGAGGTGTGTGATGAAGTCTGTCGAGCAATTAACACGTGATAACAATGTCAAAGCGTTACGCCTTAACAATACAGATAGACAAATTTTCGAAAGTTATATGACGTATGTCCGCGCCGATATGCGTGTCAATGCCTATGATTCTGAAAAAATGTTACAACAGATTTTGGAGCATTTATTAAAAGCCGAAGATAAAGGCACGCATGCGATGGACTTTTTCAACCACAATCCTAAAAAGCATGCGATACACACCATTAAAACGTTACCCAATCATACGATTATTAATATTTTTAGAACGATTTTGAAACATCTCATCTTACTACTTGGTGTTTTTTGTTTCCTAAAAGGGTTCCTCGGCTTTTTTATTAATGATACTCGTATTTACCTTTACACATTTCCTATTACCTTTTTAATAGGATTGTTTGTCTTATTTTTATTTATTTGGGCTTGTTATAAAATGGTGCAATTACAAGCCTTTAATTATTCAAGATTCTCGTGGTTTTTTGGCTATATTGTCATTATTGCTCTGTTTGTAACATTATTTTTACTCTTTTTCTTCCCTCAAAATTTTTTACAATGGGGGCCTTATATCAATATCGGTAACTGGACCTTTATACTCATTTCTTTTGTGATTGTTCCAATCGGTCTATATTTAAATGATCGTCAAGAAAAACAAAAAAGCACACAAACTGCTTCTTGGCGGTACAAAGGCACTTAAATCATGAATTTTAGGTAACCTATATTTTAGGCTTTTGTTTTAATCGGGTTAAAATTCCAATGAAAATTTCTTTATTAGAGAAAAGTTGTCCGAGGACCTCTTATTGTCTTAATTAAATTGTATTAAAAATAGCCATCAAAATTTATCTGAGAGTAAATTTTGATGGCTTTCTTGTTTAAGAAAGTGACAATTAAAAAATAATTCAGTTGATAAGTAAGGCATCGACAAAAAACCATATCACCATGATTAACATCACAAAAGCTTGGGTGAACGTACTTGAGAAGAAAGCGACTATAGACCCAAAGCTTGCTTTTAACGCTACATCAAATCGTTTTTGCTCTAGCATTTCAACAATAAGTACTAAAATAAAGGGAACAATAACAATTCCAAATGGTGGGAGAATAAATGATCCAAGAATCACACCGATTAATGCCGCCCATTCTCCTTTTTTGCTTCCTCCGAATCGATTAACAAAATAGCGATTCATTAATAAATCTGAAATGAAAATCAACAATGTTAAAAAAAGCATGCCTAGCCAAAATATCCAAGAGAGGGAAGTATCATCTATCCCCCATTGATAAATGATAAATCCTATCCATAAAAAGAGTACCGCTGGAATCACGGGTTTCAGTAATCCGATAAACGCGATAACAAAAGAGATTAGTACGAGAAGCCATAAAAGCCATATCAACTTTTCAACACATCCTTTCTATTGCATAGTGGGTTTAACGTTTGTTTTCGTTAACAAAATCAGAATAAATCCTAGCGCAAGCGATGATGCTGAAACATAGAATACGTTTCCTAAACCCACCCATTGGCTCATTGCGCCTCCTAATAAATTTCCGAGCAATTGTCCTACAACCATCGCATTCGCAAAAAGCGTAGAGGCATATCCAGGAAATTGAGGTAATATATCTTGGAAATAACTAATGCCAATCCCTAATAATACAGCTAAAAATGCGGCTAAAAATACTTGACCGATGAGCATCATCTTCACGCTATCAAAGATGCCAATACTTCCGAAAAATAAGCAACCACACACAGCAGCTATGGCAAGAAGTGTTTTCGTTTCAATTTTACTTGCGACCATCCCTAAAATAATCATAAACGGCACTTCCAGCCCAGCACATAAACTTGCGAGGTGGCCGACATATTTTTCGTCTTCATGAAGGTATTGTGTCACAAATAAAGGCATATTCAATGTGTACATCCATTGGCCAATATGTAATAAAATAAAAGCTAAAAATGGGATAATCAAATACGTATGCTTCAGCATGGAAGGCGCATTTTGTTCCATTTTATGCGTCCCTCGAATAGGTTTTTTGACTTTCGGTTCTTTAAAGAAAAACACTTGAAGGATTAATGTCATTAAAATAATTGCGACTGTCCCGCCAAACAAACCGTCGTAACCCCAAGACTGATTCAAAATATTTCCAACTAACGGTCCAAATAAAAAGCCGAATGAGAACATTGACCGTAGCACAGAGTTGGCAAATACTGCACGACTACTTGATGTTGATTGATTAATGGACTCTCTCGCAGACGCATATAGCTGAGGCATTGCTGGTGCAAATAAACCTTGAAACAGTGCATAAAGCACAATAAAAAGCGTAATATTATTCACAAAAAAAGGTAATGAAAAACTCAGTGCCCCCATGAATAAGGCGATAATAATGATGACTTTTCGATTGATGGCATGGGTATCTGAAAAACGGGCAACAATGGTATTCATGAGAAATTGGCAAATAGCGGCTAATGCCAATAGCAAACCAAACTGGTTGGTCGTCATTCCTAATTTATTTGTTGCGAATAAGACAAAAAACGGCACCGTCACCGCAATCCCCATACCAATGAGCATCATATTGACGATAAAGAGCTTGTAGTTTTTTATATGAAGAAGTTCCCGAAACATATTTTCCTCCGTTCATGATTATGTTGTAGGTCGACCTACGTGTTCTTTTAAAATATTAATAAATGAGCTCACTTGTGGGAGCTGTACCATACTCACATCATAACTTAAATAAGTAGAGCGAATTAAAGATTCTTCTTCGATATCGACTTTGACCATTTCAAATTCAGTTTCATCTAAGTCTTTAACCATGATTTCTGGTAAAATCGTAACGCCTACGCCACTTAAGAGTAGCGCTTTACATGTGGCCACTTGGTCAACTTTAATGCGTGCATGATAATCTTGAGACATATGATGATGGTACCATGTTTTGATTTGGTTAATATAGACCGGATCCGCTTGAAACTCAATAAACGGTAATTTTTGAAGTTCTTCTGCTTTATTTTTAGGATAAATAAAATAATGTTGATCATCCATTAAATGATCATTATGTAAATTCAAAAGTTGGTTCCCGCGAACAATCATTATATGATAATCGTTATGATGGGCTTTAATATGCTCACTCGAACCTACTTGCAATTGGATTTCAACGTTAGGAAATTCAGCGGTATATTTAGAGAGCACTTGAGGTAGCACTGTCTGACCGACTAGAGAGGAACACCCGATGGATAATGTCCCACTCACTGAACCAATATGGGCTTTAATTTTGTCTTGAAACACACGTTCTCGCTTGAGCATTTCCTTCGCATGTTCAATGACCATAGCCCCTTCAATTGTCGTAATCAGTTGTTTTTTTGTCCGTATAAAAATCTCTACACCAAAATGACGCTCAATAGATTTCAAACGTTGCGTGACAGCAGGTTGTGATATATAGAGGCGTTCTGCCGCTTTTCTTAAAGTTCTTGTTTCGTCTAGTGTAATTAACAATCGATAATCATCAATTTTCATGGTCACCCTCCTTATAAATAAAAAAGAAACACTAGACATCGAGTGTCCAGTGTGCAGAAGTCATCACGTAATATTATTCATATGAATTTAAGGTGTGTGATGTTTATCGCTGCGAACTTTTTCTATTTTGTGGTATTTTCGATTTATTTTTCTGAAGCAGTACATCGCTTTGTCGTGAATACTTTCAAAATCTTCATCGATTTGGATCATGAGTTGATGTGCGATAACATACGCTTCATGATATTGCTTTCGGGTAATTTGTTTGGATTTTAAGGCACGTTCTAAATCATCTTGATCCACAAGTTCATATTTCCCATTCGGCAGAACCAACACATCTAAACATAAATCTACCGTGCGAGCACGCCCTTTTTGTGTTATATTTTTCAAATTAATATCAAAGTAATACTGTAAAGGTTCTCCTTTATCGTTAAACATCACGGTTATACTATAACGTTTTTTTTCGGGTAAAATCTGTAGCCACTGAAAATGATCGTTTGCGACAACCATTTGTTTTCCAACAACAGTCACCTCCAAAGGTTCTTTCACCTTATTCATCGTTATCAAACCGATAATACCTTTAAACTTATTATTATTAACTTTGACTTCGATATAATCCCGATCTATGAGGCGACGCCAGTGACGTTTATCAATGTACTTTACTTTCACAGTCACCAACTCCCTTTTGTTCATTATATATAAAGTTCAGGATGATGTCACTAAAGAAAGGTCTCGGTCGATAGATTACGCCAAGTTTTATTCTTTTCCTTTTAGTCATAAATACCTATTTGAAGTCCTTTAAAGTAAAAAAACTGTCGACAAAGTACATGCCTTTGTCGACAGTGAAAACTGAGGTAACGTCCTGTGAACCTCTTTCGTTATTCATTAAAGTTCCACATTGTGGAAAACGTGTTGCACATCTTCTAAATCTTCTAATACATCAATCAACTTTTCAAAAGTCTCTTGGTCTTCTGCTGATAATTGCACTTCTGTTTGGGGAAGCATTTCAAATTCCGCCACTTCAAATTCGCTCACACCTAAATCTTTGAGCGCTTGTTGAACTGTCGCAAATTGATCTGGTTCAGCATATACAATCGTGAGGTCACCTTCTTCGATGACATCGCGAACATCGATATCCGCTTCCATTAAACCTTCTAATATTGTATCTGCGTCAAATCCTTCAAATGCAAAAGTGGCTGTATGGTCGAACATATAGGCTACAGAACCAGAAACCCCCATATTTCCGCCATTTTTACCGAAAGCTGCACGGACGTCTGAAGCCGTACGATTCACGTTATTGGTTAAGGCATCTACAATGACCATTGAACCACTTGGACCAAAGCCTTCATATCTTAGTGCATCAAAGTTTTCTTCTCCGCCACCTTTAGCTTTATCTATCGCACGATCAATAATGTGGTTCGGTACAGAATATGTTTTCGCACGCTCTAATACAAGTTTCAATGCTTGGTTTGACTCAGGATCAGGCTCTCCAGACTTTGCTGCAACATAAATTTCCTTTCCAAATTTTGCATAAATACGACTCGTATTTTTATCTTTTTGAGCTTTTTTCTCTTTAATGTTGTTCCATTTACGTCCCATTCTTTACATCTCACTTTCGATTGCTAATGAATATTCTTATTATACCGCTTTTAATTTACGATTATCAACTCGCGTTATCGTGAGGTCTCAAAAATGGATTGCGTAAGGTGAGCGGCTTCTTGTTTATCTGTACATCCATAAATCAATAAACGTCCATCTTGAAAAAAGGTCATGGTATATTGTTTAAATTTCAATTGTTTAACAAATGGATTTTGTTGAATGATATGAATGTTCGGTGAAAGGTGACGTTGGAAATCTTTCGCATCAAATCGAACTTGAATCACACCTCCACACAAGACTTCCATCCGTGTTTTTTTCGCCTGCATTAAGCGTGTAAAATGACGTTCGCTACATACAGGACACGTCGGTTCTTTCAACTCTAAAATAGAAGTCGTTTTCATAGTGTCTTTATATATATCCACATATTTCATCGTATACGTAAAAGTCCCTGTCATTAAATAGTGCATTAATTCAGCCACAGCCATACTACTCGCGATATGCACTGCCGGAGGTAAAACACCATGTACAGCACAACTTTCATAAGTTTCAGGGGGCTCTGGCATGAGACACTGCAAGCACGGACCATGCGCATCTATAGGAAACACACTCACTTGGCTACCGATGACTGCACTATAAATATATGGAATATTAAGGTATTGCGTCGCTTCATTCACTAAAAATCGTGTCTCATAATCGTCCAAACCATCTAACACCATATCAGGTTGGGTCTCTTTCATAAGACATAGGATATTTTCAGAAGTCACTTCAACATTTAATGGGATGATATTCACTTCATGATTCATTGCATGTAAACGCATTTTTAACGCGCTTACTTTGGGACGCATCTCTTTAGCATCTTCCTCGATGTAACCACTTTGCCGATGTAAGTTCGAAAAAGTCACTATATCTTTATCAATGAGTGTGAGTTTGCCCACGCCACATCTTGCAAGTTGTTCTGCAATCCCACTCCCTAAAGCCCCTACTCCCACTATAAGGACATGTAGCTGCTGGAGTTTGTTTTGCGTTTTCAAACCAAAAGCCGGGTACTTTATTTGTCTATCATAGCGATTCATTAAAGAAACCCTAACCCTGTGGATGGACTTGATTGGACAGCATTATAACGAATAGGAATACGCCCTGCTTCGTAACTAAGTCTGCCCGCTTCAATGCCTTTTTTCATCGCTTCCGCCATTTTGACAGGGTCTTTAGCACGAGAAACCGCTGAATTTAATAAAATGGCATCTGCACCTAGCTCCATGGCTTCAGCGCAATCTTTCGCAGAACCTATGCCAGCATCAACAATGACAGGCACCTGACTTTTTTCTATTATATAACGCAAATTGAGTGGGTTGCTAAGGCCGCGACCCGTCCCAATTGGAGAGGCCAGTGGCATAATCGCATGAACCCCCAATTGTTCTAAACGTTTAGCTAACACGACATCATCAGAAATATATGGGCAAACGATATAGCCCTTTTTCAACAAAATATCGCATGCTTTATACGTCTCAATCGGATCTGGTAATAACGTATCGTCATCGCCAATCACTTCAACTTTAATCATATCGCATATGCCAGCCTCATTCGCAATCTCTGCAATGCGCACAGCTTCCTCTGCCGATTTAGCGCCCGCGGTATTCGGAAAAGTGATAAATTGCTCTAAATCCACCTCAGCTAAAGGGTTCGGTAATGCTTCATCATATAAACTCATACGTCTTACGGCGAAAGTTAAGACTTCCGTTTCTGAAATATGAATGGCTTTTTTTTGAACTTCAGCATTTTCAAACTTTCCTGTTCCTAAAAATAATCTTGAGTTAAAAGTATAATCCGCTATTTTAAACAACTTAACCGCCTCCTACAAATTCTAAAATTTCAATCCGATCATTGTCTGAAAGAGATTGTTTATCCCATAAAGAACGTTTCACTACATGACCGTTTAATTCTACGACCATGCGTTTACTTTCTATACCGAATTGTTGAATGAGATCGAACACCGTTGCTCCTTCATTTAACAGTTGGGATTGCCCATTAATTTCTACATTCACTGCCTTCACCCCCTTTTTCATACCATTGCTGAACAATATACTTAAATTCATCTAAGTTTTGATGAAACGCACTACCAATCATCGCAATCCCCGAAAATTTACTAGGTATCTCTGCAACTGTTGTGTCATTAATACCGCCAATTGCGACGAGAGGAAAATGACAATTTAAAGCTTGTCTGACTTCACTCACCGTCCTTGGGGGCTGATTGTGTTTAGAGGATGTATTGAACAAATGGCCATAAAGTCCAAACTTTGCACCTTGTACTTTAGCAAATTCAATAGCGCTTTCCGAGTGAACGGACATGCTTACTTCCCACTCTTCTACACGAAATGCAGTTGGCCATTCATATTCACGAAAATGTATACGTCTAATGCCCAATTGTTCAGCACATTGCACGTTAGAATGGATGATGATTTTTGACTTTGGAAATCCTTTATTTATTAATGTTGTAACCCAAATCTTTAAATCATCAGCTTCAGTAGGTGTCCGTAAGATGACTCCGTCGATATAGGGTTCAATTAGAATTAAACGTTGTTGATGATGACGATGTAATAATTCATATGGTGTGACTGCAATAATCAAATTTTATTCCTCCAATAAAAAAAGCTACTTTTCTAGACATAGAAAAATAGCTTTAATGCATGAATACGTGCCACTTTCCTACGCCAGCATTATCTGGATCAGGTCCGGGAATTTTAAAATCACTATTTTAATCTCAGCCATTATTCATGGCACTTCCAGTGGAAACATCAATTATTTAATTTTATCGGCGAACGTAACGTGCAAGATTGAGCACGTAACGGATGATTCTAAATAAGTTTAAGAATAAATTGAAACCCATTTCCCTTGGAGAATAGGCCCCTCTTTTCATTCTATTAAAATCATACAACGTATAAAGTAAAAAAAGCAACAAGCCAACCACAGAAATAAGTGTATGATATATCGGATTATGGATAAACCAACCGACTAAACTCGCGACAATTAATGCGACAAGCGTGACAAACAAATATTTTCCTAAACTAGAGGCATCTTTTATCATAAAGAAACCAATCATTCCAAAAATAATAAATCCGACAATGGCTAAAAGAACATTTTTAAAGAAAACACTCGGTCCTAAATCTTGTAAAGCTACTGTAAAAGCCGCATAAGATAACAGTCCAGAAACGATTGTGTAGATATGTGACATGATGGGCCCACTAAATCGTGCCCTTTGTACAATCATCGTTAAGAGGATTAAAACAAGTAAAACAATAGACAAGGGTTTACGCCATTCAAGCGGCAAAAATTGTCCAAAATACGTGGCAATACCAAATATCACCCAATAATATGTGAAAAATAGCCAAACTTTTCCGTATTGAAATGGATGCTTCGACACCGATGGTCTTGTTTGAGCTGACAATACAATCCCCCCTTTTTGTTTCAAATTTACTATTTTATGCTAAAACAGTCTCACTATTATTACAACCATTTTAATATTTTGTCTATCTTAAAATAGGGTATAGGTCTAAAGTCCTATTGTGTCACCAGTTGCAAATGCTCATTAAACTGAATTTTGTTTTTTACAATATTACACATTTGTAACAAGTCACATATCACCCCTCATTTTTGATACCATGTAAGAGAATCTTAAATACGTATCAAATTTATGAGAAACAAATTATGAAATAAGGGGGCAATACCTTGAAAAAATTTGCTTTTGCACTTACATTCACTTCTGGAGCAGCGGCATTACTCGTTCATCAGGATGCGGAGGCATCAACACAACATACGGTACAATCTGGTGAATCTATTTGGTCTATCGCACAACAATATGGTGTTTCAGTAGATCAACTTACTCAAGACAATAACTTATCAAACCACATTATCTTTCCAGGTCAAGTATTGACGATTGGGTCAAGCAATGAGAATAATAGTCAAAATACAACAGCGCCTCAATTATCACAAGGTCAAACGCATACTGTACGTGCCGGTGAATCTTTGGATATTATCGCTGCGCAATATGGCGTAACGGCACAAGACATCATGAATGCAAACCAACTTAATGGTTACCTTATTTTCCCTAACCAAACATTGACTATCCCTGGAGGGTCAGGTGGTAATAGCACAACAATTTCTGGATCACCAAGTGGAACAACAACTCCAGATAGCGGCTATACATCACCAACATTTAATCATCAAAACTTATATGACTGGGGTCAATGTACATGGCATGTCTTCAACAAACGTGCAGAAGCGGGACAACCTATCAGTACATATTGGTGGAATGCAGATCATTGGGCAGCAAACGCTGCGGCTGACGGTTATACGGTCGACCACAATCCTACGGTCGGTTCAATCATGCAAAATTATGAAGGCCCTGTGGGACATGTCGCATACGTTGAACAAGTGAACCCAGATGGTAGTATTTTAATTTCTGAAATGAATTATAATACACCTCCTGGTACTCCGGATTATCGTACAATCCCTGCATCAATCGCATCATCTTACAATTATATTCATTAATTACATTTATTAAATTCTCTTCATCCACTGTTGAAGTATTTTAAATAAAAATAACGAGTGAGGCGTGGTCCTCACTCGTTATTTTTGTTGATGAACAATGTGGAAAATCAATATCATAAAAGAAAATGTTATAAATGAAGGCTCTTCCCCTTCATTCCCCTTTGCCGGGTGTTTTTGACATAGAGAAAAGACAGGTGCTCTTATACCACCTGTCCTTTATTAATATTTATAAAAAGAGATTCAAGATAAGAAAAAATATAGCTGCAATCACAGCGGTAATAGGCAACGTGATAACCCATGTGACAATCATACGTTTCGCTGTATTCCAATGTACACCTTTAATACGGTTAGCTGAACCTACACCTAAAATAGATGAAGATACAACGTGTGTCGTTGAAAGTGGGAAATGTAAATAAGATGCTGTGAAAATCGTTAAGGCTGAAGCTAAATCAGCCGCCGCACCATTAGCAGGACGAATTTTCATGATATTTCCACCTACTGTTTTAATAATGCGCCATCCTCCGACAGCGGTACCAATACCCATCGCAGCCGCACAAGAAATTTTCACCCATAACGCAGGTTCAACATTCGTTTGGAGATTGGCCACAATTAAAGCCATCGTGATAATCCCCATAGACTTTTGGGCATCGTTTGTCCCATGTGAAAACGATTGTAATGCTGCTGTGAAAATCTGGAAGAAACGGAAATTTTGATTTGTCCGTGCCAAATTTGCGTTTTTAAATACTTTTTTAACAATCGAATAGATAATAAAACCTACAATAAATGCAATCACAGGTGAGAGTAAAAGCACTAAAACAATTTTAGTGAAACCTTGAAAATGTAAAACACTGAATGAGCCCGCAGATGCAACCGCTGAACCTGCAATCGCTCCAATTAATGCATGAGATGATGAACTTGGAATACCAAAATACCAAGTCACAAGGTTCCATACAATGGCTGCTAAAATGGCTGCTAATACTACCACTAAACCATTTTTAATTGTAAATGGATCGACGATATCTTTCGTAATTGTCGTTGCAACACCTGTAAATGTTAATGCTCCAATAAAGTTCATGATTGCTGCTAATAAAATCGCGTGTCTTGGTGCTAACGCACGTGTAGAAACAGCAGTGGCTACTGCATTTGCAGTATCGTGAAATCCATTAATAAAATCAAACACTAATGAAAAGATAATAATAGCCACCGTTATCAGCACTAAAAATTCCATAAGATTGATACTCCTTAGCTATTTTTCATAATAATTGTTTCAAAATTATTTGCTACTGTTTGACAACGGTCAGCAATATTTTCTAAGCTCTCATAGATGTCTTTAATTTTAATTAATGTCACTGGATCTGTTTCACTGTTGAAAATATGTTTAATCGATTGACGTAAAATACCGTCACAGTTTGTTTCATATTCTTTGATATTAATTGAATGTACGCGCATGTGAGATAGTTTTTTCTCAGTCATTAAGCCAATCGCTAGCTTCATTTCACCGATTGCTTTTTGGATATTGTCTACGAATTCAGCCATATACTCATCTGTATATTCGATAGAATACATTTCGAACATTGCTGATGTCTCCTCCATCGCATCTAAGACATCATCAATGGCATTACATAAAGACATAATATCTTCACGTTCAATAGGAGTGATAAACGTTTGGTTTAAGTCTGTAATGACTTGATGCATTAAATCGTCTCCATGAGATTCATACGTTTTGATATTATCTGCATATGTACGTAAATCTAAATGCGAGTTGAAATCCATTTTGCCGAATTCTTCTGCAGCACGGTCAAGGTTATAAATCATATCCTCTAGGCGCTCCATAAACTTATCCTTCTTTTTTCTAATCATTTGAAATCCTCCGTTCAACTGTCGTCCTATCCCTTTTGTAAAAACTTCGTTGATTTAATTATAAATCAATGTTAATTCTTTGTTAACTCATTTGAGAAAGCCAATGCTTTCCAAATGGGCAAAACTTTGAAATTAATTGAGATTATAAGTTTTCACTCAAATTTCATAATCCTATTTGAAAATAGCATAAATCTTACACTAGCTCAATTAAATTTACAAAACCTTAACATTTCTATTTTATTATCGCTCTCATATTAGGATATTCCTTGAGTTGTATTTATAAAGATTTCTTATTTTTCAACTTTAAAGGGTAAAAGCGCAAGGGATATCAATGTTTTATCATAAAAACAAAATCTTCATAATTTACAGACTATTAATCATTTATTTTTATGACATTATATTTTTCTAATAACAAAAACTTATCATTAAACTTAAAATAAAAAACCAGAACAACTTTTGTACTGGTTTTTTATTCAGTGCTTATATGTTTTAAAGATGATGCGTCTTTCTTGTTATGATTCGTTCTCCTCTTGCGTCTCCTCTTTTTTGGTATAACTCAAAGGCTCTCCATTCAGTTGTCGGTGTTGCAATGTTTGAATGCGACATTTTGTATCAAAACCACGAATCAACATTTGGTAAAAAGGCACTTGAATCATATACACAATTGGCCAAAATGCCTTAGGTATATAATCAAATAGGTGCACGACAATCCAATTAAATTGCGCAATATATCTAAATTCAATACATGCACGTTTTCCCTCTTTTGTATGTGAAATTGAGCTCTCAATTGCTACTAAACGATAAAAATGATGATCCACGCGTTCAAGTTCGAAGGTAAATAAATGTTTATTATTTTTCTTCTTATAAAATTTGAAAACATCTCCTTCTCTAACTATTTTAACGCGTGTTCCTGTTGTTTGTGATAACCAGTGAGTCATCTGGTCGATACATTGATTTAAATCCCAATGCGGGGGTTTTGGAATATGATGCGCAATACGAATATCGTCATATTTGGCTGCTTGAAATTCTACAGAAATATGCGGTCTATTGATACGTTTACTTGTCGCACGTACATGAACTCCTTGGGATTGGAGTTGTGTTAGTGTTTCTTGATCAAACTTGCTTCCTCGGACATATAATATTTCACGTCCTCCACATACTTTAGCGGCACGTCCAAAATTATCTGCTGCAATAATGTTCAGTTCTTTCGCAAGTGCGCGTGTCATTTTAGCAGAATGTTTTGTCGGATCAATAAAAAATATCGCAAGATCCATACCATTCATCGCATTTTGAACATCATAATAATTATAAATATCTCCTTTTATCCATGTCACATTTTGAGTGGAATTCTTTTTAGGATATTTAGACATCGTGTAAATATCATAGTCAGGCGTTAAAGATTCAATTAAAGATTTTCCAATCGTACCGGTTCCTCCGGCTAACAAAATTTTTAAACGCATGGTGATGCTCCTTTCGAATAACTTTCTATACTTGTTAAAGTGCGTTACAATAAATGATGGTATCTTATTCCCTTTTTAAAGAAGTGTAAAATGAAGAAATGGAGTTGGAAGCATGTCTTTAGAAATTAGAGAAATTAGTATTAAAGACGTCGAGGCCTTTACAACCTTGATGCAACAAGTTTTCGAAGAATCAAAGTACATGCTTTATGATCCTGGTGAATATGTTCCGTCTCTTGAGTACGCTATTTCAAATTTAGAAGAAGTGATTACTTCACCCCACTTAGCCATACTCGTTGCCGAAAAAAATGATATGCTCGTCGGATACATTACCATTGTCTCTAAACGCCTCCATCGCATTGAACATAAGGCAAGAATCACTATGGGTGTTTTAAACCAAGAGCAAGGATTTGGTATTGGCCAATCGTTAATTCATGCATGTAAAAATTGGTGTAAAGCGCATGATATGTCACGTATAGAGCTCACTGTCGTCACAGACAATAAAGCAGCCGTTCACCTGTATGAGCGTGAAGGATTTAAAATTGAAGGCGAATTGCAACATTCGCTTAAAATTGACACGCAGTATTTTAATGAATACCTTATGGCCTATCTCCTTGACTAATCTCGTTTTATTTTAGCATTGCTCCATATTAATACCTATTATAACTAAAATCATACAATCAAAATAAGTAGAGACATCAACCCTTTTATCTATTTGTTTACAAGTATACGTTAAAACCCAATCAAAAACTCTTTTTATTTAAGTTGTACTAAAATAGCCATCAAAATTTATCTGAGGATAAATTCTGATGGCTTTCTCATTGAAAGAAGCACTAAGCCCCTATTTTATGCTATTCTGTAGGTTCCTCTTCATATGGATTCAAGTTGATTTCTGTTTGCGGTGATGCGTGGATGTCCGATTTTAAGTTTTGTTGAGACGTGTTACGACTTAAAAAGCTAAGAACACGGCGAATATTTTCTTTTGACTCTGGTTTTTCCATATGAAATTGATATTGATGTTTCAAATGATGCGATCCATCATAAAACAAAGTATCTACAGGAATTTGCTTTTCTTTAAGCGCCTGTGAGAAAGAATCATTTTGTGATTTAAATGGATCTGCGTCTCCTACCGATAAGTACGTAGGTGGAAAACTTTGCGTAATTTGTCGCTCAGTAGACATTTGATTAATGACTTTCAAATGTTTTTCCCAATCTTTAGCACCTGTATAACTTCTCATAAAGAGGTCAATACGTGGGAATTCAGTGGCACGTACAGTATGCATATCATAAAATCCACCAAAGAATACCGCTGCTTTAATATTTTCAGACGGAATTTGTTGATTGAAATCCATTTCTTCTCGCAATTTTGGATTTGTTTGAATAGCTGTATATTGGCTATTGATTTGAGCACCTGCAGAATCTCCGCCGAAAATCACTTGATTTAAGTCGATGGGTAAGTTTTTTTGATTATTTTTTATAAAAGCGACAGCGTGATCCATTTGCATTAATGGCGTTGGATATTGAAACTCAGGCGCTAACGCATAATTGACATTCACGACAACGTACCCTCGCTCAACAATATTTGCCAATAACGGATTTTTATATTGCTTATCTCCAGCGATAAAACCGCCACCATGAGCCCAGAAAATGACAGGCAATTTTTCGTGAGCGCTAATGTTTTTAGGCATTAAAATATCTAGTTGACTGTTAGGTAAACTTTTCATATATGAGATATCTGTCAGTGCTGTGACGTTATTATTTTGAATAGCAACTTTTTTATGTGCGCTTTTACTTGTGCGCTCATTATGTAAAAAATAGCCGACAACAAGGCCGGCTATAACAAGACAGATTACACATATCACTACAAGCCAACTCATCTTACGTTTCTTCATAAAAATTCTCCCTTTCGGAAAAATTTTATCATATCTTATGAATTAAGCAATGTGTTTCTTATCTTGAGATTTTCTATAAAAATATTTTACTATAACAGCGAGAACAATAAATAGACCGATAACACCCATCATAGGATAAACAAATGCAATTAAACCTTCGAATCCTACGAAACTTAAAGCGTAGGCAATCGGCATAATAATACTAATCATAATGTAATATTTTTTCGTATATGGACTCGTAAAGCGAGCTGCGAATGAATAGGATAAACCTAAAATCGTATTATACATCACCGCTAACATCACGATTGAGAACACAAACGTTAAAATAGGTGAAATTTGATTGGCTAATACGAGTGTCGGGATTGCAGAGTCTTTAATATTCGGATATTCAGTTTGTAGTGCAAAGTTGATTAATCCTAATAATATAAGGTAAACAACACCACCGATTAGTCCGCCTAGACCTGAGACTTTACGTTTAGAAGCATCTCCACCAATAGCTACTAACGTACTGAATCCTACTGCAAAAGCTAATCCACCGTAGTTGAAACCATTCCAAATCCCTTGAATTAAACTTGGTTTTTCAACCACACTATTGACCTCAGAAAATCCGATAGATCCTTTAAATAAGAATGTTGCCGCAATAATTACTACTAAAATAATTAAAACAGGTGTCACCATTCCTAATGCACCTACAATTTTATTGAAATCCATCAATAAAGTTAAATACACGATGACACACATAATTAGTGCACCTAACCATACAGGTACGCCAAAACTTTCAAAGAATGTTGAACCTGCACCAGCAATCATCGTTATAGTTACGGCATAGAGTGATAAAATCAAAATATAGTCAATCACTAATCCTAATTTTTTGCCAAATAAGTATTCCAAAGTTGATTCATGGTTATTAGCGTCAAATGCAGTTCCAATTTTCGCAACTTGACGACCAATAAATGTCAAAATAAGACCTGAAATAATAACACCAATGTATGAATAAATACCATACATACTAAAGAACTGTTTAACCTCTTGGCCTGTCGAGAATCCTGCACCTACGACAACACCAACATATGCAAAGGCAATTTTAATTGCTTCAGAATATTTGTGCATTTGTTTTGACCTCCTCATTTGCAAAACACGTTAAACATTAAACCATATTATACGTTTTATTTCAAATTAGCGTAGCCGAACAAAAACGCTGTAACCCTTGATATTACAGCGTTTACCGATGATATAAAATGATTTTTAGCAATGTAATTATACAAATTACCGTATAATCAATATGATTTATCTATGAATTACGAATATATATACACTTTTCAATTTTACTATTTTAAATATACCCCGTAATTATGACTTTTTAGCAGTTAAATTTGAATTTTTTCTTTCTTTTGATGCATTCGTTAAAGTCCAAGCAATGATGATAGCCATCACAAGCAATACAAGCGCAACATAATAAGCGATATGCATACCTGAAGTCATCGCTTGATCTTTAATAGCTTTCGTCACGTGAGCATGTCCTGCTATTTTCATATTTTGAACACCTGTAACAATCCCTACAAATATCGCAATGCCTGCTGCTCCCGCCACAGGTTGTAACACATTAAAAATCGCTGTGCCATGTGGATATTTTTCTTTAGGCAACGCATTTAAACCATTCGTGCTTGCTGGCATCATAATGGCTGCGATCCCAATCATTAAGACAATATAAGCAATCACTAATGTTAAAACAGATAATCCAGGATGAATCGTCGTATAAAATCCTGCAACAGCTAATAATAAAATTAAACCTGGTAGCACTAATTTACGCGGACCATATTTATCGAATAAGCCCCCCATAAAAGGAGAGAGAAAACCATTTAAAAGTGCGCCGGGAAGTAAAATCAATCCTGCAATTTTAGCTGAAAACCCCATCGGGCCTTGTAAATACATAGGCATGACAATTTCAGAGGCAAACATAGTCATAATGACGATGACGAAAATAATCATCCCTTTTGTATAGTTATGATATTGTAATACTCGAAAATCAAGAATAGGTTCATCTAATTGATATTGGCGACGAATGAAGAGGACAACGCATAGTCCCCCGACGATGAGTGGGATGAAAATAATCGGATTTAAAATTGCACCTTCTGTGGAACCCATTTTTGAAATACTAAAAATGATACCTGTAATCCCTAGCGTTGATAAAGCTACTGACCACACATCGATTTTCGGGCGCGTGACTTCTCCTACATTTTTTAAGAAAATAAATGCGAAAATAAATGTAAAGAGCATAAACGGTACAACGATAAAGAAAAGCCAACGCCAACCAAGATAATCAACGATAAAACCAGATAATGTCGGTCCTAACGCAGGCGCAAACATGATCACGAACCCGAAAGTCCCCATCACTTTCCCTCGAACAGATTCATCAAATAAAAGTAACATCGCATTCATAATGAGTGGAATCATTAATCCAGTGCCGATAGCTTGTATCATTCTTCCAGTTAATAACATTGGAAAATTCATAGCCGTTCCAGCAATTAACGTTCCAATTGTAAAAATCACAATCAGACCTAAAAATAAACGTCGTGTTGAAAACCATTGAATGATTAAAGCTGATAGTGGGGAGACAATGCCCATGATCATCATAAAACCACTAGCCATCCACTGAACGGTCGTACGAGAAATATTAAAGTAATTCATTAATTCTTGAAGTGCAATATTTAACAAAGTTTCATTCAAAATCATGAAAAATGCACCAATTAAAAAGACAATCATGATGATGCGCGAGTGATTGTTTTCCATAAACTTCCCCCTTTTTAAGATAACTTGCACATTATACATGATATATTGTGCAAAATAAAGCTCATTAACTCAAAAATCTCTTTATTTCAATTTTTGTAGCTCATCATCCTTTAACATATAAAAACTGCCCACAAAGCCAAATACTTTGTGGGCGTGTCAAAAATAGAATACCTAATTTTTATAAAGATTTATTTTGCGTCTTTAAAACCACCTAAGTCATCAAAATCTACAACGACTTGGTCCATACGTTTTGCTGTTTCTTTTAGCACGTTCCGTGCCACTTTATTCTCAGGGTCTAATTTTAAAATTTGTTTTGCAACATCAAAAGCTTTTTTATCCGAAATGACTGGTTCAGGAATCGCATGAAGTAATAACATTTGAAGCAGGCTCTTAACTTCTTTTCCTTCAGTCAATTTAATTGATGACTCTGCATGATAGTATGCCGCATCTAAAGCACCCGGTACCTCACTTAATGGGTAGACCAGTAATAAAAATGCAAGATCATGTATTTCTGATGTTTCTTCAGATTTAATCATATCGAGTAAACAAGTATAGTACATGACGCTTTCATCTTCATGAGCACTAGAAATGTAAGCTTCTTCAAATGCTAAGAAATCAGTCGCGGACATTAAGCTTTTAACAGCCGAAAATTCGCCATTTAAGACATGTTTTTGAATTAGTTCTTGCATAGCTTGTCCTCCTGAATTTGCATTTCATCATAGTTACACTTATTCTAACATAATTTAGAGAGAATTGCTTATATGTTTGGCATTTAATTTTCTTTATATATACATAAAGATGATTGAAATGCACCTACAATGCGTCATAGTACAAAACTTAAATAAAACCTTTCACTATAAACGTCGCACCCGATACATTAAGTATAAGAAATAAGGGGCACCAATAATGGCGACGACTACTCCAGCTGGCATGCCACTCGGTTGAATGAGTGTTTGTCCAATCGTATCTGAAATAATAAGTAATATTCCCCCTATCATCATCGCGAGCGGAAGAAAACTTTGATGTCTCGGTCCAATGATGGTTCTTGCAATATGAGGGCCCATAAGTCCAATAAATCCAATGGCACCAGCAACAGAAACTGCAACAGAGGATAATAATACCGCAATCACTACTAAAATAAGACGTTGACGATTTAAAGAAATCCCTAAACCGCGCGCTACAAGATCATCTGTGCTTAGAATGTTTAAAACTTCTGCTTGATAGAGAATAATGGGAATCATCACTACAAGCCATGGCAGAAACGCCCACACAAATGGCCACGTATCTCCCCAAATATTTCCAGCAAGCCAAGTAGATATAAATTCAGATTGACTTTTATCGAACGTAGAGATGATGGTGAGTGCGCCTCCAGAAAGTGCGGCTGATAAGCCAATACCGACTAAAACCATACTTGCGGGGGATAATCCTTGATCTCCTTGATAACTGAAATAGAAAATAAATACCGTCACTACGATGCCCCCAATTAAACTCACTATAGGAAGCATATAAACAAAATCATCGGCTTTAACGTGGCCAATGGCTATAAATAATGCAATGGCAAAGCCACTCCCCGCATTGATGCCTAAAATGCCTGGTTCAGCTAGAGGATTACGTGTAATACTTTGCAGAATCGCCCCACTTAAACTTAAAGCAATTCCAGCAAATAAGGTAATCAGTAAACGTGGCAAACGAAATTCGACAAGTATAAGTTCGGAGGCCCCATCGCCTAATCCTAAAAAAGTTTGCCCGATTTCTTTTAAGGTTAATGGGTACTCACCTACCATGAGGTTGACCATCATCGATAATACTAATATGATTGCGCCTATCCCTATTGCGAGACGACGTTTTTTCTTAACTTTTTCTTCAATCAATTGAGACGCCCCCCTTTCTTAATCAAATATAAGAAGAAAGGTACACCAATAAACGAAATGATGGCACTCATTGGCGTTTCCCCGAGGAGTCGCGCTAAAATATCAGCCACTAGAACAAGCGTACCTCCAAAAAGAGCTGAAAGGGGTAATATTTTTTCATATTCGGTTCCAATTAAAAAGCGCACTAAATGCGGGATAATCAAACCCACAAATGCAATTTGGCCAACCATTGCTACTGAAATCCCTGCGAGCAACATCGTTAACAACAGGGCACTGAGACTGATGATTTTCGTATTTTGGCCAAGCCCTTTAGCGATTGATTCCCCTAAACTTAGTATGGTCAATTGTCGCCGCATCAACATCAACAAAATAATGACAACTAGAATTAACGGCACACTGATATACAGGTGTTGCCAAGTCGTACTGGAAATCCCACCTGCATTCCAAAAATTGATGGATTGATTTAATCTAAAAAATAACGCGATGCCCTGACTCAATGCGGTTAACAAAGCACTTACCGCTGCACCAGCTAAAATGAGACGCATCGGATTAAATCCATCGCGTCTCGAATTACCTATAGTTAAAACTAAAGTTCCTCCGAAAATTGCACCGGCAAAACTGATTAAAATTAAAACTAAAAAAGGGGCGCCTGGAAGAAGAGCAAACGCGCATGCTAAAGCAAAAGCAGCCCCTGCATTCAAACCGATTAAACTTGGATCGGCAAGTCCATTTTTAGTGACACCTTGAATCACAGCACCTGATACAGCTAACGCCATACCGACCATCACTGCACCAATATCTCGGGGCAATCGAATTTCAACGATAACGTTATGTGCTTGGTTTGAAGGGTCATATTGGAGGATAGCTTGCCCAATTGTTTTAAGATCAACATGCGCTTCTCCAACAATAATTGACACAATAAAAGCAAAGAGTAATAACACGATGCCTAGCAACATATATCGTGTAAAATGGCTTTTTTTATGAGTTTTCCTTTGGACATTACTTTCTTTCGGCATCACTTTATTTTACCTTTTCATAGTGTTTGCATAATAAGTTATATGTGACGAGCATAGGTTTACCCGTACGTGGGTCAGTACTTAATTCAGCATCAATATTGAAAACTTCTTCGAGGATTTCGTTCGTCAATACTTCATGTGTTTCACCTTGTTTGACAATGTCACCTTTTTTCATCGTAATTAAATAATCTGAGAAACGAATCGCTTGGTTGATGTCGTGAAGCACCATGACAATGGTTGTCCCGTGTTCTTCATTTAATGATTGTACTAATTCTAAAATTTCAAGCTGATGTGAGATATCTAAATACGTCGTAGGTTCATCAAGAAATATAATATCTGTTTTTTGTGCAAGTGCCATAGCAATCCATACACGTTGACGTTGGCCCCCACTCAAATCATTCACCGCGCGATGTTTGAAATCATAAGTACCTGTGACACGCATTGCCCATTCAATCTCTTGCTTATCTTCATCTGACAAACGTCCAAATCCTTTTTGGTGTGGAAATCGCCCATAAGAGACCAATTCTCCTGCTGTTAGCCCATCTGCAACATCAGGGGATTGTGGGAGAATGGCGATTTTTTTGGCAATCTCTTTTGTTGATTGTGACTGAATATTTTTACCATCTAAGAAAACCTCGCCACTTTTTGTCGCTAACAATCGAGATAATGCTTTTAATAAGGTAGACTTACCGCACCCGTTTGGCCCAATAATAGAAGTAATTTTCCCATCAGGGATCGCAACATCTAAATTGTCGACGATTACGCGCTCTCCGTAACCTATTGTGACTTCTTTTCCTGTTAATCTACTCATTCTCATCCTTCTTTCTACGCTTCCACCGATTGAGCGTCATTTCTAATCTATATTAAAGTATATCTACATTTCTAATTGAGAATCATTTTCATGTCTGTACATTATATCATTTTTTAACATGCTTTTCTATTTGAAAATGATAAACAAAAATAAGAGCGGTATTGAAATATATCGCTCTCCTAAAGCTAAAAGCCATCAAAATTTACCCTTAGATAAATTCTGATGGCTATTTGATACAACTTATTTCAGTAAAAAGTGTCAGTAGATAACTCATTAATCCTCTACTAAAAATCCATTTCCATAAACATCACGCACATCATGCACCACTACAAAAGCATTTTTATCTATTTGACGAATGAGTCGTTTCGTACGTGAAAGTTGCGTTTTACTTATGACAGCATAAAGGACATCTGTTTCTTGTTTTGAAAAATAACCACGACCATTTAAAATTGTGACGCCTCGCCCGATATCTTCATCAATCATTTTCGCCACACGATCGGGTTCTTTGGAAATGATAGTGACTGCTTTTTTAGGATTTAAACCTTCGATGACGAAGTCAATCACTTTTGTGCCGATATATAAACTAATGAGCGTCACTAATACACGGTCTAAAGGAATCACTGTGAGTGAAATCAACACTACAATCACATCGAAAAAGAGCAATGCGTACGGTGTACTAACATCTAAATATTTGTTCGCAATTCCTGCAAGTATCGTTGTTCCTGCTGTTGTTCCCCCCGCAAGAATGATGATTCCAATCCCTAAGCCTACAGCTGAACCGCCAAATATCGCGTTCACCAAAATATTATCTGTTTGCACATGCCATGGCTCTGTTAAACTCAAGAAAATCGAAATTAGCACCGTCGCTAAAATCGTCAAGTACATGCTTCGTTTACTTAAAAATTTATACCCCACTGCAATTAGCACAGCATTGACAATAAAGTTTGTCCAAGCGGGTGAGATATGAAAAGCATAATATAAAATAATTGCTAAACCAGTGACGCCCCCTTCTCCAAGGTCGCCTGAAATTACAAATGCATTAACACCTGCTGCAAAAATGAAACTGCCGATAATAACCAAAATAATATCTCTAATTGTTCTTTTCACACCGACATCCCCCTTTTTTAATCTATCGTTGTAACATAGTCATATTATCACAATTTATTCACAATTCGTACCCTATCAACAATAAAGAAGAGACAAGCCACGGCCAATTTAATAGAATGAATAATAATAAACAGTGTCCCTAAAAATAAACTCCTACTTCTATTTAGAAATATATTCTCTTTAGTCTCTAGTAAATAAGAATTCACTTGATGAAGATTGACTAATCCCTTATATACAAGTTATTTCTAAGCTCGCGCAAATAAATTTTAAAAATTTCTGAATATTTAGTTTACTTATAGGGTGTCTTTATGTATAATAAGAATTACCTTATTTGTTGCAAAGCAACAAGAGGCCATCTCCTTTGTGTTGTTTATAGTAAGAGAGATTTTTGCTCGTAGGTTGATATTTTGCTCGAGTATCAACCCAATTATTCATTTCCCGTCAAGGCAGTTCGGCAACAGCTGAGCTGCCTTCTTTATATGAAAAAACAGCCCTCAAAGCTTTTAACTTTGGAGCTGTTAACACAACCGAAGTTGGCATCATCTCTATTTTTTACCAAGCAAACAAGCCTACAAAACCTGCTGTCAGTAACGATACCAAAATACCTGCCAATAACATCATTGGAACATATTTCGACACAAAATCCGAAGTCGATTCTTTAACAATCCCTTTTAATGTACCGATAATCATCCCTACTGTCGAGAAGTTAGCAAATGAAATTAAGAACGTCGAAATAATAGCACGTCGGTGTGGATCATAATTTTGCACCTCGCCCATAATTTCTCCCATGACGACAAATTCATTTGTCACAATTTTTTTAGCCATTTGTTGTGCCACAATCCATGCCTCATCAAATGGTAGACCGAGTAACAATGCGAAAGGATACATAAATACACCAAGAATTTGGTCTAAACCGATACTGCCTTTAATATGGAATAAAGAAGCAATACCACCAGAGATTAAATTAATGAGTCGATCAGCTAATTCTGCTAAGGCTACAAAACTAATGACGAATGCAATAATAATTAAAACCAGTTTTCCAGCATTTAAAACGGAATCTCCTAAAAATGAGAAGAAGGGTTGACGCTTTTCATTTGTACGTAATTCAAAAATAACATCTTCATCCGCTTCGATATGTATTGGATTCAAAATAGAAGATACAATCATTGCATTAATAATATTTAATGGAATGGCCGTCAATACAAGTTCTCCTGGCAACATCGTCACGTATGCGCCTACAATAGCTCCTGACACAGAACTCATGGACATCATTGCAATTGTGAGCACCCGCGCATCATTAATGCGTTTTACTTGCTCACTAGAAACCGCGATGGCTTCAGTATTTCCTAAAAACATCATTTCAATCCCAAAAAAAGCTTCGAACTTGGGTTGACGTGTGATTTTCGCTAATACCCAACCAATACCACGCATAAAGAATGGAAGTATTCTTAAATACATAAGAACATCAAACAAAGGGACAACTAAAAGAATCGGAAATAACGCAGCGACAGCCATGTCCATTTGCTTTGTTGTCGTCCAACTTTTAAAGGCAAATCCCACTCCAGAGAATGCCGCATCAATGACCCAGGAAATACCTGCAGCAGCATATTCAACCACTTTCGTTCCTGCGGGGAAGTAAACAAAAAACCATGCGAGAAGTAAATTCAGTAAGACTAAGATGCCTATTGAACCCCATTGTATATTTTTTCGATCTCTCGAGAACAATGCGGCAACACCCATAAATACAATTAATCCAATTATGTTGATAATTAAATACATAGGTTGAAACCCTATCCTTTCTCTGTTTTTAACACTTCAAGTATACCACGTGCCCTTAACGGTGAGAATAACTTTTTACATCGCTTTCTCTCCCTACACACCAAGCCAAATATCACTATTTATCGAAAATATTAAACGTTTTCAGTCAAACGCATAAAAAACACTCTTGTCACTAAATTTCCACACTAAAACTATTGTTAAAAAGTGTCAACGCGTATATAATTTTATTGAAAATGATTATCATTAACATTTATGGAATAGGTGATTTTAATGACACATGTGGCTGACGCTCAAATCGGCATTAATTATAGAGTAACGACACTTGATATGAACAATTCAAATTTAAAGCATCGTTTACGTGCTTTAGGTTGTATTGAAGGGTGTCAATTGCAAGTTCATCAAAAAGGATTATTCAAAGGCCCTTGTACAATTAATATTAACGGCCAACATATCTCTATCCGTCATTGTGATGCATGTAAAATTTGTCTGGAGCACTGCTATGAATAACGCATACTGTATTTTAGGAAACCCAAATGTCGGTAAAACTTCCCTTTTTAATGCGTTAACAGGCTCGTACGATTATGTAGGCAACTGGAGCGGTGTTACTGTTGAAAAAAAAGTTGGACAACTGAAAGCGCACTCTGGGCGTTTGATTGATTTGCCTGGCATTTACGACCTCGTCCCCATTTCCCGTGATGAAACGGTGGTTACTGACTACCTTATTCACGAGACGTTTGATGGGATGATTAATATTATTGATGCTGCTCAAATCAAGCGAAACTTTAATTTAACTATTCAATTACTAGAGTTTGGCGCACCGTTGCTTATCGGTTTGAATATGGTGGATGTTGCGAGTCAGCGTGGCATTCAAATCGATTACCAAAAATTAATGCGCAAATTACACCTCCCTATCATTCCAGTGATTGCTAGAACTGGAAAAGGGAGTACAGAAATGCTCAACGCTTTAAAAGATCATCATTTGTCACCACAACGTCCCTTAATCATTCAGTATGGGGAACACATAGAATCACTTATTAAAGAAATCATCGCATGTATTCCAAAAGACTATCCGCTTGCAAGTAAGCATCATCGCTTTATCGCTATTCAATACATCTTAGACAATCCATCCGTTAAAGCCTCTTTTGACGCTGCAACACGAGAAGCATTTAATAACTGCATGACGGCTTTTCACCGTACACATAATATAGATATTGAGCGAGAAATTCTGGCTACTCGTCAAAATTACATCGAAGGGTTGTTGAGTGATGTCGTTACCTATCCTAAAACAACAAAACATCACCTTACTGAACGTATCGATGCTTTATTAACACATAAAGTGTTAGGAATTCCTATCTTTTTAGGATTTATGTGGCTCATTTTCCAAATTACATTTACATGGATTGGAACGCCACTCTCTGATCAACTCGACGCATTTTTCGGCGGACCGTTAACCGATTTTGCGACAAAAGTAATGACTTCATTAGGTATTTATGCGCCGATTCAAGCGCTTGTAACAGACGGCATTATTGCTGGTGTAGGGGGCGTACTCGTCTTTGTCCCGCAAATTTTAGTATTATTTTTCTTTATCTCTCTGTTAGAGGATTCTGGTTATATGGCGCGCATAGCCGTCATTATGGATCGAATTATGGAGAATTTTGGTTTAAACGGAAAATCTTTTATTCCCATGATTATCGGGTTCGGTTGTAATGTTCCCGGCATCATGGCTGCTCGGAGTATTGAAGAAGAAAAAGAGCGCCTGACCACCATCTTAATCACGCCTTTCATGTCATGTTCAGCGCGCCTTCCTGTTTATGGTTTGTTTGTGGCTGTATTTTTTGCCCAACATCAAGCGCTTATCGTCTTAAGCCTTTATGTTCTTGGCATTGTCGCTGCATTAGTCGTCAGTTATATTTTGTCTAAAACGATACTGAAAAAAGATACGTCGATTTTTGTTGTTGAGCTCCCACCTTATCGCATGCCATCTATCAAGACGTTATGGCGTAGTACGTGGGAAAAAGGAAAAGGGTTTGTTAAAAAAGCGGGTACTTTTATTTTTGCGGGTTCTGTCATTATTTGGATATTAAATTATGCAGGTCCAAATGGCTTAGACGTGCCTGTCAATGAAAGCTTTTTGCATGCTATCGGTACAACCCTTGCCCCACTCTTAACACCGTTAGGTTTTGACAGTTGGCAAGCCGCTGCAACATTAATTCCAGGTTTTCTTGCCAAAGAAGTCATTGTGAGTGCGATGGCCATTATTTATGCGGTCAATGATAACGCCTTAGTCTCTATGATTTCATCACATTTCACAGCATTATCTGCTTATAGTTTTATGGTGTTCATTTTACTTTACACACCTTGCTTAGCAACAGTCGCTGCTATTCGTAAAGAAACAACGTCATGGAAATGGACCCTACTTGCGGTAACCTATCCTGTCACGATTGCCTATGTGCTTTCATTTATTGTCTATCAAGTGGGTTCACTTATTTTTTAGGAGGTGATACGATGACACTCGTCATCAATATCTTATTTGTACTCGTCATCATCAGTTATTCTGCCTATGTCCTTACGCGTTATTTTAAGAAATCTAAAAAAGGACAATGTAGCGCATGTGATATGAACGAAGGTTGCCAAACAAATCACTTGCCAAAACATCTCCAAAATTAAAGAAAGGTGGCATTGCCTTGTTGCATCAAACAAGGGCAATGACCACCTTTTTAATGTGTGGTTAAGTTTTGTGTTTCTACAAAATGTTGATATTTTTCATGCGTTTGCATTAACTCTTCGTGTTTACCTACGCCTGTGACACGTCCTTGATCTAGGAAAATGATTTGACCTGCCTTTTTAATTGTAGATAAACGATGGGCAATCACGACTGTTGTCCGATTTTCCATTAAGATATCTAATGCTTCTTGGATTTTACGTTCACTCTCGCTATCTAAGTTGGCTGTGGCTTCATCCAATAATAAAATATCTGGATCTTTCACAAAACTTCTCGCAATATCAATACGTTGACGTTGGCCTCCTGATAATTTTAAGCCACGCTCTCCAACAATCGTATCATAACCTTGTTCGAAGCTTGAAATAAATTCATGACAATTGGCAAGTTTAGCATAATGTTCAAGTTCTTCTTGTGAGACTTCTCGCTCTATTCCGTAAAGCATATTTTCACGAATAGTGCCATTCATCATGGCATTCGATTGCATCACATAACCAATTTTACGGCGCCAGTCACTCAAACTAATATCATAAATAGATTGTTGGTTATATTTAATATCACCGGTTTCAATTTCATACATACGTTCGATTAAACTGAATAACGTACTCTTCCCAGAACCAGAGGGCCCAACGAATGCCGTTACAGCTCCTCGTTGAATATTAAACGATACGTCATTTAATACAGGCTTAACCTCATATCGGAATGACACATGTTCAAACGTCAAGTCACCGTGGGCAAGGTGATAGGCATTATTTTTCGGTTCAATGGCTTCCAGAGGTTCATGTAATATTTCATAAATTCGACTGCTCGCACCGACCGCTTTTTTATAGTCTGTAGCTAATGTCGATAAATTGATTAATGGGACTGATAAATTAAGCACATAAAAAATCATTGCCACGAGCGTCCCTGCTGATATTGCACCAGATGAAATACGCAATCCTCCAAAACCAAGAATCATACCAATCGTAATCAGCATAATAATACCTGAAATAGGTTGAATAATCGCAGCTATTTTCGCTTGTTTTAGCCCTAATTTATAGATTTCATCTAAGTTGAAACGTGCTTTTTCTAATTCATAATGCTCCGTATTCGATACTTTTACAAGTCGCATTTCTGTTAAAACACGGCCTAATAGACCACTAAAATTAGCTATTTCATTTTGCGTATTCGTCGAAATTTTTTGCATAATCTTACCTAGTGGCGTAATGATCAGTGCAAAAATAGGAATAGTAATAAATGTGAGTAAGGTCATTTGCCAGTCTAAAATGAAAAGCATGACTAAGGAACCTATCACTGTAATGACAGATGGAAAAAAGCCTGGTAATTTTTGCGAAATAAAATCATTAATCACTTTTGTATCATCTGTTAGACGACTCATCAATTGTCCACTTTCATTTTTATCAAAAAATGGCATTTTCAAATGAATGATGTGTCGCCATAATACTGAGCGAATCGCATAAATCATTTTTTCGCCAATTTTATTTAATAAATAATATCCTAAACCGCTTAGTATCGCATTCATTAAAAAGACACCCACAAGAATTGCGATAAATGACGGATTAATTGTCGTTATCGTAAATTTATCTACTAATCGTCCAGTAAAAAGAGGGACGAGTAGACCTGTTAAACTCCCCAATGAGGCAATCATAACTGCAATAATAATCAAACCCACTGGCCATGAAATTTTTTTTAGTAAATAGATAAGTGGATTCTCTTTTTTCATAAATTCGTACCTCTTCAATCGTTTTTACTTGTGGTGACTTATCTGTGTCACGCAGTATTCTAACCCTCTTTTATAGCATCGCTCTAATCACGGTTTTTTTCTCACTCGGTGATAAGACATCCGATTAATATGTAGAAATGTCTCACTCCATTATTTTCAAACTACACCTTTAGATGCATACATCTCACAAAAAACTGTGGTAAAATAGAATTTCAGTTGTTCCAAACAAAAGTTTGAAGATGTTTGAAGGAGTGCGTATGAAAAAAGTAATTCTGAGTATTTTAGTTGTATTCTTCGCTACAACTATTATAACACCTTTTACTAAAGCGAATACAGTGACACCTGTAGATATCGCGAATCAATATGGGTATTCGGTCGGTTATGGCTTTCAACCTGAGGGACTCATTAACATTAGTGAAACAGGCCAAATCCTTTATCAATACCAAGATCAACAAAAATGGTACCCCGCTTCAATGACCAAGCTGATGACGATGTACCTCACGTTACAAGCAGTAAAATCGGGTGACTTAAGCCTTGATGACACTATCAAAATCACCGATGAACATTATAGAATGTCTACATTGCCAGAATTAAGCAATACAAAGCTCTATCCTGGAGAAACCTATACCATCGCAGAATTACTCCAAATTACCGTTTCAGCCTCCAGTAATGCCGCCTCGTTAATTCTTGCGAAAAAAGTATCTGGATCAACATCAAAATTTGTAGATGACATGAACCAAACTGCGAAAGATCTTGGCATGTCAAAAACGCATTTCGTTAATCCAACAGGTGCTGAAAACTATCGTTTACAAGAATTTGCGCCTAAGAAATATAAGAATGAGATGTCGTCAATGACCTCTCCTCACGATTATGCTATCTTGGCTTTACATACTGTCAAAGACACACCTAAGATATTAGATTTCACTAAGCAAATTGCACCGACTCAGCACGGGGTCACTTATTACACATTCAATGACCTACTTGAGGGTGGCAATATGAGTCTCCAAGGTACAGATGGTTTAAAAACTGGCTCAAGTGATCTTGCGGATTACAACAATTCTCTTACCACAAAACGTGGTAAATTCCGGATATTCCATATTATTATGGGCGCTGGAGATTATAAAAATCTCGGTGGTGAAAAGGAACGCAACATGATGAGTGCAAGTACCATTAATGCTGCTTTTGATCAATATGATTATAAAAAAGTCTTAGCCAAAGGTGAACACAAAATTAATGGAAAAGCTTATTATGTGACTGAAGACTTGTATGATGTTGTACCTAAAGGAATGACAAAACCCTACCGCTTTGTCATTGAAAAAGGTGAAGTTCATTTAGAATACGATCGACAGTTTATTTCTAAAGCGTATGGGCCACCTACAGTCACTGTAGAAAAACCAATAGTACATCAATCAAAATCATTTGTTGTGAGTTCTTGGAAAGATCATCCTATTCTCACCTCACTAGGATTGCTCTTTTTAATAGGGTTTTTATCAGTCATCATTTATTATCTACTCTTTTTAACTTTTAATCGCCGAAAATAACCGAATCTCAAAATATTAAAATAACGGATTGGGGGAGTCCCCCAATCCGTTATTTTGCGTCTTTGCCGTATAATTCTTTTTTAATTTGAGTAGTCGATATTCCTTCGGTACGTTTAAGGTAAATCACTTCACATTTGTCTTTGAGAAAGTCAAATTCGCCTTCCCAATCGTGACCCATCACAAAAGTATCAATTTCGTACTTTTCAACGTCGGTTTCTTTTTGACCCCAATCATTCTCTGGAATCACAAGGTCTACATAACGAATCGATTCTAACATCATTTTTCGTTGCTCATAATTATAATAAGACTTTTTATTTTTGATTCGATTAAACTCATCACTCGAAAGTGCAACTACGAGATAATCTCCCATTTCTCTTGCACGACGCAGTAATTCGATATGTCCATAGTGTAAAAGATCATACGTTCCATAAGTAATGACACGTTTCACGTTTACACCTCCTTAATATTTTTAATATGAGCTTAACATATGACCAAAGTATAGCACGCACGTCTAAGAGATACAATTCAAAATCTATATATTAGAGACTATACTCAAGTTTTAAAGGCTAATGGTCATCATGTTCGTTGAAATTAAATTTTTGTTAGTCGGTCTACATAAATAGCAATCTGATTTAACGTGGATTGTTTATTATACGTATGCCAATCTTCAAAAAGCGGTTGGAGGTCCTCAGATTCAAGACGACGATAGATGTCCTCTTCTCGATAGACCTTATAAGAGGTAGGGATATCATAAAAATAACGATTTAAGCCTCTCACTTTTTCATACGCTTGTTCGTCATAGACATAGAATAATGTCGGCGTTTGAATAAGGCTTGCTTCAATAGGTAAAGAACTATAATCAGAAATAATTACATCAGCAAGAACAATCAAATCAAAAATAGATAATCCATAATCCTCCGATAAGATATGTGTTGCTGGATGATAACGTGTTAACAGAAGATACTCCGGCATATTTTTTTCGAAGGCCTCTTTATTTAAGATTCGGTTGGTCATGCCTTCTTCTCGATAAGTCGGCAAATAGACGGCCACTTTTCGCTCTATCCCTAATTGCGCTCTAAGTTGGGTTTTTCGTGCGTCAGTATCTGTTTGAAAATACCTGGACATTCTCGGAACTCCAAAATTTACAAGCTGCTCATAATTTGCGTGAAAAGCGTTTTGAAAGCACGTAGCCATTTGGGCACAGCCTACAAGATATTTATCGGTTGTGGCATACACCTTTTGATATTGCTTGACACTTAAAACTTTGTCCTGATTGACCGCATGGTCTTCGAAACCAAATTGTTTTAACGCCCCTGCGGCATGCCAAGTCTGTATGACGGTTTGTCCTTTTTTCTTTTTAAATCCTGCCATAAATGCATATAAATTATCTATAAAAATAACTTTAGCACCTGCCATTGCGTATAATTGATGGCATATATTCATTTGATGAAGTTCATGGATGAGGACCCCATCTATTTGTTTTAACGCCTCAAGGTGTTGTCTTTTAGCAAATACAGTGACATGAAAGCCGCGCTCATTTAATTTTTGAATGACAGGTAATGTGTCTTCTTTAAAAGTCATTAAAACTACTATTTGTTTGGTATTGATATTCCTATTCTGAACAAAAAGCATTAAAAAACGAATCATTATGATGTACACTTCTTTGAACCAATAACGTAGCATTTTTAACACCGCCTTATAAGATTTGTTTATAGAAAAAAGCTGGACAACTCGTGCGCCAGCCTTTGAGAAATTATAATCCATCAATGACTGGGGGATATGCGTTTACCTCGCTCATCCACCCCTAGTCATTGATGACATTAGAAGATGCTCTTACCTCTAAGTAAGATTCTTTGTCTCAATTACATAAAATCTGCAAAATGATCTCTGTAGCGCATATGCAACATCGACCCAACAACAAAGAATACTACTGCAACAAATACATTATATAAAGCGAGTTCCCAGTGCTCAATAAAATACCACTCATGGAATAATATTGCGGCACGATAACTCTCTGCAATGAAATAAATTGGATTATACATCATAATCTTTTCTGGCAAAGACCCTGGTTTGGGTACCCAAAGAATTGGGGATGCATAGAAAAGAACCCTTAATAAAGCTTGCATTGCCATTTGCGTATCTCTCACAAGTACCCCTAACGTTGAAGTGAGCAACGCAATGGACATTGTAATAAAATAAGCAAAAGGAATATATATTAACAATTGGACAATATAAATTGAAGGGGGCACGCCCGCAATCATACACAATACCACAATGGCAAATACGAGTACGAGATGTCCATACAATTTACTCGTCACAATGTACGTAGGAATGATCGACAAGGGAAAATTCATTTTTGCCACTTGACCATATTTCATCGTAATCGATTTTGTCCCTTCTAAAATACCTTGGTTGATAAAGAACCACATGCTAATCCCAACGAGTAACCAGTATATAAACGGCACACCATCAATAGGATGGTTGCTACGAATTCCAAATCCAAACACAAACCAATAAACCATGATTTGAATAATAGGGTTAATAATCTCCCACGCTAACCCTAAATAGTTATTATGATTTGTAATTTTTAGTTGGAACTGTGCTAAACGTTGAATGAGATAAAAACTCGTCACGTGCTCTTTTAGCACGGTTAAGACAGACTTCATAACTGACCACGCTTTCACATACGACAACATTTGATCGTCAAACTAAAAATAACCTCCCACTTTATTTAAAGTTTGACCCATCCGTATCTATCGCATATTCTTTAATTGAAATAACTCATAGTTTTCAGTAAAATTAATACATTGTATCCTTAAATAATTTACAATAGCTTTACAAAATTAACAACTACTTAGTAATATGATTATAATCTAAAATTATAGTAGGTTGAAGTCAAACTGACAAAGATTTATACAATGATTTGTTAAATTTCACTATTCGGACATGATAACCCTATGAAACCATACTTACCCCATTCATGTTAGAATAAGATGCATCACACTTCAAATTATCATCAAATACTCAGTCAAAGAGATATAAACTTTTAGTTAGGAATGTTGAATTATGAAACCAACGGTAAACATTGAACATGTGACAAAAGAATACCGTATCTATCGCAATAATAAAGAGCGCATCAAAGACGCTTTATGGCCAAAACATAAAAATAAAACTTTTTACGCTTTAAAAGATGTGTCTATTCAAGCCTATGCAGGCGATGTTATTGGACTCGTCGGCATTAACGGATCAGGAAAATCAACTTTAAGCAACATGATTGGTGGCTCTTTAACCCCCACACACGGTCATATTGATAAAGTCGGTGATGTCAGCGTCATTGCGATTAATGCGGGTCTTAACGGTAATCTCACTGGCCTTGAAAATATCGAATTTAAAATGTTGTGCATGGGCTTTAATAAACATCAAATCAAAGCGCTCACACCTCAAATTGTTGAATTTAGTGAACTCGGCGAATTCATTTATCAGCCCGTCAAAAAATATTCAAGCGGAATGCGCTCTAAACTCGGCTTTTCAATCAGTGTCACCATTGATCCAGAAATTCTTGTCATTGATGAAGCGCTCTCTGTAGGCGACCAAACGTTCACTCAAAAAAGTTTAAAAAAAATATACGAATTTAAAGAAGCAGACAAAACCATCTTTTTTGTGAGCCACAATCTTCGTCAAGTCCGTGATTTTTGTACTAAAATTGCATGGATTGAAGCAGGACAATTAAAAGATTTTGGTTCTGTTGATGAAATATTACCAAAGTATGAAGCATTCCTAAAAGCGTTTAAGAAAAAATCTGTTGCAGAACAAAAAGCATTTAGAAAACAGTTAGATGAACATCGCTTTGAAATAAAGTAAGACCTAGCAAGTATGTGGTATCTCGCTTCTCTAGATTGCATCCACACACCATACTCCACCTTATGTAATCAACTTTACCCTATTAAACAGTGAAACATACATCTTAACTCTTAAAAAAACGTATTTCCGAACGTTGTATTCGGAAATACGTTTTTATACTTTAAAATACTTTTGTTTAAGCACAGCAAATAAAAATTTAGGAATACGTTTAAAGCGATGAATACGTTTAATGTCTGTAATACCTCTGTACACCCATTCTAAATTGAGCGCTCGCCAAATGTACGGCGCACGTTTAACTTCACCACTAAATACGTCAATTGAGCCTCCAACCCCCATCATCATTGTGTGATCAAAGTGATGACGATTGTGTTGAATCCATTGTTCTTGTTTAGGATAACCCATGCCTACAAATATAAAATCCGGATTAAAATCACGAATTGTATCTACCACTTCAGCATCAGCAATATCAATAAATCCATGATGCGTTTGAATCTCCAAATTTGGGTATTGACGCTTTATCCGACGCGCTGCTTTCTCAACAACAGGCGATGTTGCGCCAAGTAAAAATACTTTTCGGTGTTCAATATCCGCAATATCTAAACATTGCTCCATGACTTCAATACCTGGCACCCGCTCTTGTAATGGATGTCCTAAGATTTTAGCCGCCTTTACAATCCCTGTGCCATCTGGAATGATATAATCCGCTTTCGTAATAATGTTTTGGTACATCGGTTCTTCAGAAGCATAATGCACAATTTCTGGATTCGCCGTCACTACAAATAGATTATGTGGCGTAGGCGTATGCATGTAGCGTAAAATATTTTCGCGCATATCTAATAATGTGACGTTATCAAACTGAATATCTAGCACTTGAACTTGCGCTTTCACTTTTTCAAGTGGATATGACTGCTGCGTTGATTCCATTTCATGACTAGGAAAAGAGCGCTCACTTTGTATCTCTGGCAACACTTTTGCCATAGTCTCACCTTCATTCTCTTGATTTTTACATCAGATTTACATACCATTTATGTAACTTTAACACATTTTACACTTAAATCAAGTTATATCAACATTTTTAATACTAAAGTCTGAGCACCTATGACACCTTGCGGAACATTTTGTAAACATGTAAATATTATTGATGTCATCACTTTCGTATGCAGTGTATTAATCCACTGGAGTGATTAAAAGGTCAAATTTTAAAGGAGGTTATCATATGAAGGAATTCGACAAAATGATAGAGGGTCTTCCCTATCACGCAAACGATCCTGAGCTTGTAAAAGCACGTCAACAAACGGAAAGGTATTTACGACAATTTCCCTAGACGAAGATGAAGCACGTCAAGTGTTTTTAAGGCCACTCCTTGGCTCAACAAAAACGCATTTTACATTCACGCCCCCTATTCATATGGATTATGGATTTAATATTCATATTGGTGAATCGTTTTTTGCCAATGCCCACACAACATGGTTGGACATCGCCCCTATCTATATTGGTAATCATGTTAAAATTGGTCCAAACGTACAAATCATTACCGTCAATCATCCATTGGATTCTATTGACCGACGTTCTGGCATTGAACAAGGGCAACCCATTTCTGTTAAAGATGATGTTTGGATTGGTGCGGGCGCTATTATTTTGCCTGGAGTTACAATTGGCAAAGGGCCACCATTGCCGCAGGTAGCGTGGTTACAAAAGATGTTACCCCTAGAACCGTCGTTGGTGGAAACCCCGCAACAGTAATAAAACCCTATAGCCCCTTCCAACTACGACTGAAGTCTATAGGCGACAAAGGTCAAATTATTTTATAATACAGGTACTTACACAGAAAGGACTATCAATATGCAGGAACAATTCTGGCTTGTTTCTCCTGTTCCCATTTCACTCGTGTTATTGCTTTTTGTGACAACACTCTATTTAGTCAGTCACTATTATCAACGACAACCGCTCTTCTCCATGTTAGATATTTTCTTAAACTATATTCCGGTTTTAACGCATGAATTTGGTCATGTGCTCTTTAACCGTTTAAGTGGCGGTCGCGCTGTAGATTTTGTTGTCGTTGTTAAACGAAGCGAGCGTATGGCTACAGGGCAACAAGGCTATGCCATTACCAAATCACGAAGTCGCTTAGGTCAAATCTGGACCACTTTTGGAGGATATATTATGCCTCCCTTCATGTTGAGTGTGGGATTAATACTTCAAAGTAAGGGCTACGGCGCCTTATTTATACTGTTTTACATTCTTATCTTTTTATACTTTACCGTCGTCACATCAAGAAAAATAACACCTATTTTGATTATATTTATCTTAGGGTTAGCGACTTACTTTGGAGTTCAATCTGAAAATCTAACGAATTACTCGATGATTTATATGATGATTTATCATTTTTTACTCGGGACACTTTTAGGGGAAGTGCTTCAATCGACTGTGACAATTGCGCAACTTACCTTTGCAAGACCTAAACCGTCTTGGGATGGGAGTGCTTTAAGCGCATTAACACATATCCCTACTCTATTTTATGCTTCTATTTGGATATTATTGAATTTAGCCAGTCTCTATTTTCTATTTCAGCAATTATTTGCATCATAAGGCGCTAAGCATAAAGACCTTTTTTCATAAGTTGACGTTATAAGTTCTGGCTAAATGACGTTTTTAATTTATATTAAAGGTTCTATAATAAATCGGACTGATGTATAAATAACTTCATTTATTTGATTGTTCCATAAAGCCTCGCTTTTCTAGGCGCCTCACCTCTGCATGAAGACGTTACGAATGAAATGAGTTACGTATTCAGTACACCTATGAACATGGGTGAATAGGTGATCCATAGTTTAAGATTGAGATTATCTCAATCTTAAAATGGATTTTCGGTTTCGGCTAGATGCCTTAGAAGTCTCGGCTTAGGAATCAATCAAATACGCTATATATATTCACAAGCGTTATAAAATCTATTTTACGACTCAGTTTTACTGATTTAAAGAGTATTAAAATAACAAACAAAGTTCAAGAATTCGTACTCTTACAACAAAAAAGGAGTTTACTCCTTGATTTAATGTGACCAGTACGATTTGACAGAGAACTATATTAAAATAGCCATCAACATGTACTCGAGGGTAAATGTTGATGGCTTTCTAATTTATGTTAGAACTATGACCAATTATCTTTTAGGCTGCTCGTTCAGCAAAAATGACATTAGCATTTTCATAACTCAAGATTACCGTCTGTTCACCATTTTTAATTTCAAGCATTTGATTGGTTGCATCTTTACTTACAACCTCAATTGTCTCGCCTATTTGAATGTTTTTGCTTGAAAGATATATCAATAATTCTGATTTGTCACGGACACGTCTTAAAACAACTTTGTCCCCCGCATCAAATTCGATGAGTGGCGTATTATATCGTTCCACATAATCCGTACCTCTTGGAATGATGCCTCCGTGCGGACAAGTTTCAGGATAATTTAACAATTCATCTAGCCTTTGTACAAATAAGTCTGAAACTCGGTGTTCTAACACTTCTGCTTCTGCATGGACTTCTTCCCAAGTATAATTCATAACCTCTATTAAAAATAATTCTATTAAACGGTGTCGTTTAATGATCTCTAATGTCGCCACAAGACCTTTTTCAGAGAGTTTGACGCCTTTATACGGTTTCGTTTCAACGTATCCTTCTTTTTCTAAACGTCCCACCATTTCACTGACAGAGGGTGGTTTTATATTAAGAAACTGAGAGAGCGTTTTATTCGAAACATAATATGTTTTACCGTCATGACTCAGTATCGCTTTCAGATAATCCTCTTTTTCCTCAGTTAACATGTTTTCACCTCTTAAAAAGATTCACTTTATTGTATCACGAAACAACTTGACTTTGACAGAATACATTTTATAATATAAATTTATTAGGGTAACCTAAATAAAACAAAAGGTTGTGTTAAAATGATTGAGATTAACCACTTAAACCTAACCCTTCAGCATAAGCATGTTCTGAAAGACATCCATTTAACGCTTCCTTTAAATGGAGAAATTGTGGGTATCATGGGTCCAAACGGAAGTGGTAAATCCACTTTGGTCAAAGCATTGGTAGGCGAACTACGTTTTCAAGGCGAAATCAAGCTTAATGGCAAACCTATTAGTCAAGAGAGGCGACATATTGCCTATGTTCCTCAAAAAATGGCCTTAGATTTAGATTTTCCAATAGATGTTGAATCGTTAGTGCTCTCAGGGTGTTATGGTGAAATCGGTTGGTTTAAACGTGTTTCGCGTCAAAAGCGACAACAATGTCATCACTTATTGCAAGATTTAGAGTTATTCGATTTACGTAAACGCCCACTTCATACACTCAGTGGTGGACAATTACAACGTGTCATACTTGCACGTACATTAATGCGTACACATGAAATTTACATTTTAGATGAACCTTTTGTCGGCATTGATTTTAAAAGCGAAAAAATGATTATTCAAAAATTAAATGCGTTAAAACGTGAAGGCAAACTGATTATTATTGTTCATCATGATTTAACAACAGCAAAGGATTATTTTGATCGTGTGTTATTGCTTAACCAGAGTATCCAATATTTTGGTGCGACCGAGGAAATATTAACTCCTTCTAATATTGAGCACACTTTCCTCTCTGCATTACATACCGACACGCTGACACAAAAATATCAATCGAAGGAGCAGACAAATAATGGCATTCCTACAACATCTCGTTGATTATCCATTTTTAACACGCGCGTTATTAACCGCCATTTTCGTTGGCGCAGTCTGTGGCATTGTTGGCTGTTTTATCCTGTTAAGGGGCCTATCTTTAATGGGAGATGCTATGAGTCATGCTGTCCTTCCAGGCGTTGCGATTTCATTCATTTTACATATTCCTATGTTTATTGGGGCTTTGGTTACAGGTGTCTTGAGTAGCTTATGTATAGGTTATATTTCCGACACGACGAAAACCAAAAAAGACGCTGCTATAGGTATTATTTTCACGACGTTTCTTGCTACCGGGATTATCTTGATTAGTACGATACAGTCAACAACAGATCTTTACCATATTTTATTTGGTAATATTCTCGCCATTACGGATGATGCCTTTCATACTACTTTTTGGATTAGTCTTTGCGTTATTATTTTAATTTTAATCCTTTATCGTCCCCTTAAAATTTCAACTTTTGATCCAATATTTAGTCGTATGAACGGACTACCAACGCGTGCGATTCACTATTTAGTCATGTTGTTGTTAGCCTTAGTCATCGTCACAAGCGTGCAAACAGTAGGTGTTATTTTAGTCGTGGCACTTTTAATTACACCCGCGTCCACAGCCTATTTGCTCGCAAACAAACTATCAACGATGCTCATGCTTTCATGTATATGCAGTGTCGTAAGTGCCACGATGGGCATTTACTTTAGTTTTCAACTCAACTTACCAAGTGGTGCCGTCATTGTACTCATTGCTGCCCTACTCTATGTTTTAAGTTTTATTTATCACAAAATCAAATCTAGATTTCATAAAGGAGCTGTCCATACATCATGATTAAACGTATTCTTACTCTCTTACTTGTTGCTGTGATGCTTACCGCTTGTGGTTTTGGTAAAAGTGAAAAACAAGATAAGTTAAAGGTTGTTACAACGAATTCTATACTTTACGATATGACAAAAAATGTTGCAGGTGACCATGCAGAAATACATAGTATCGTGCCTATTGGTCAAGATCCGCACGAATACGAAATTAAACCGAAAGACATTCAAGCCCTCGCCGATGCCGATGTTGTTATTTACAATGGATTCAACTTAGAAAGTGGGAATGGTTGGTTCGAAAAAGCACTTAAAGAAGCTAATAAATCTTTAAAAGACAAAAATGTTATCCAAGCAACAGAAAACGTCAAACCGATTTATTTAAATGGCAATGAGAAGTCAGCCACTCATATTGACCCACATGCATGGTTAAGTTTGGAAAACGGGATTAAATACGTTGAACGCATTCAAAAAGGGTTAGAAGAGGCTGATCAAAAACATCAAAAAGATTATCAAAAGCAGGGAGATAAATATTTATCTGAATTAAAAACTTTAAATGCTAAAAGTCATAACCAATTCAATGACATTCCTAAAGACAAACGTAATATGATTACGAGTGAAGGGGCCTTTAAATATTTTGCAAAACAGTACGATATTCAACCTGGTTTCATTTGGGAAATTAATACAGAAAATCAAGGCACACCGCAACAAATGAAACAAGCGATTGATTTTGTCAAATCTCATAATATGAAACACCTACTTCAAGAAACAAGTGTCAGTGATAAAGCTATGAAGCGTTTAAGTGAAGATACAGGAGCTAAAATTTACGGCACTGTCTACACAGATTCTATCGGTAAAAAAGGCAGTGATGGAGACTCTTATTACAATATGATGGCATCAAACATCAAAACCATTCACGATAGTATGAAATAACTTGAGTTACATTTGCTTAACTCAATAAAAGCGGAGAAACACGCTTTATCCTACATAAATAGCCCTCAAAATTTATCTGAGAATAAATTTTGAGGGCTATTTTGATACAAATTAGTTCATACAAATAGAATTGATAATACAAATTTTATAACTTTAGAGCGGTGAATAATTATAGCAAATTTGATTGATTCCTAAGCCGAGACTTCTGAGGCATCTAGCCGAAACCGAAAATCCATTTTAAGATTTTTCACTTACCGCAATAAAATTAGTGGCAGTAGCTGACTGGATTACGTATGCGCTTTTCAAGCTTTACGCAACTTAAAATAAGGACCACCTATTCACGCATGTTCATAGGTGTACTGAAGACGTAACTCATTACATTCCTAACGTCTTCATGCACCGGCAGGCATTACTACGAAATCAAATAGATTTCTGTAATGCTCCAAGAAAAGCGAGGCTTTTTGGAACAATCAAATACATGAAATCAATTATGTCCCAGCCTCTATTTTACTACCACTTAAACAAGCAACGTTTAAAAATCACTTTCCATTCGATTTGTTTCATAAAGTATTAAAATCCGCTTCTTTAATCATCATCTAAACGAGAATATATTTTTTGACGCCGTTTTACTCTTTTTTCAACGCGTATTTTTCTTTGTTCTTCTGGATCTAAATCCGCTTTATTTAAATCAGAATCATCCTCCGTTGTCGGATGCTTTTGATACATATAAGCACCTGTCCGAAAAGCAGCCCGTGAAATCAAATGTCCTCCAACTGGAGACGTAATATTAATAAAGACGAGGGCGAGAATTGTTCTGACACTGACATATCCTTGGGCAAAAATAAAATAGATAAATACACCCACTAGCGTTAATAACACGGCTAACGTAGACGCTTTAGTTGCCGCATGGATACGTAAAAAGACATCTTGGAAACGCACCAATCCTATAGCACTAATCAGTGCAATGATACTTCCTGCAAAAACAAGAAAAGCGGCGAAGAGTTTAATGATTTCGTTTGTTGTTTCCATTAAACACGTTCCCCCCTTCCATGAAACGTGAAATTGTGACGGAACTCAAGAACGAAATAATCGCGATTAAAACAACCGAATCTAAGAATGAAAATGTTTTAAAGAGTAGACTCAAAACACCTACTGTGGACATTAAAATGGCACTCATCGCATCGAACGCGACGACACGATCGGCAGTTGTAGGCCCTTTAATGAGACGAAATAATACAATGACTAAAGAAATGGCGAAAATAATAAGCGCCCCTGATAATAAATATTCTGTAATGGTCGATATCATTTCGTCACCTCCACAATCAGTTCTTCATATTTTTTAATATTTTTTAGCAATTGTTTCTTCTCTTTTGCCGCAGTATCTATCGCATGGATTAAGAAAACGTTAGGGTCACGGTTGACTCTAATAATCGTGGAACCTGGCGTGATAATAATCAAAATTGTGAGGAAAGTAATTTCCCAATCTGTGTCTAATTGTGTTTCATACCAGACGAGTCCAGGGTCCATTTTATCTGTTTTGAAAAGTACATAATTAATAATTGAGAAAGTTGAAGTAAAAAGTTGATATAAGTACGTCATTAAAAATTTAAAGGACACCCATATCTTTTTCGGATAAAACTCTTGGTCAAAAAATTTATGTACTAAATAAATAATAACTAATCCAATAATGTACCCGACAGTAAAAGTTGGAAATCTAAAGGAATCCTCATCTTGAAAGAGCACCCATAATATAGCAATCATAAAATTCAATGCAATTTGTCTCATGAATGGTCACCTCGCAATTCTGGATTAACCATTTCAATATATTGGTCGACATTCATATTCATCGCTGTCGCTTGCTCAGTCGCTTTCATAATGACAGGTGCCGCTAACCCTATTAACAGAACAACCCCCGTCATAATCATAATAATCCGCTTACGCACAGGGCGAATAGGATGGTACGTTAACTCAGCCCCTTTTTCTTCGTTACCAGCATACATATAGAAGAAAACTCTAAATAAGCTATACATGCCGATAAGACTCGTGACAATCATTAACGTCAAACCAATAAAATGTTGATGTTCTATTGCGCCAATAAAGATAAATAATTTCCCGGGAAATCCACTGAAAGGCGGAACTCCTCCGATGGCGAGTGTAACTACGATGAACGCCACCCCTAACCACGGCTCTTTTCGTGCTAATCCTTTCAAATGGCGATATTGACGATATCCTGTTGTATAGACAATGATACCAATAACAAAAAATAGTAATGCTTTCACGACAATATCATTCATTAAATAAAATATAGCTCCATTAATGCCATTAAAGGTATGTGTTCCTAATCCGAAAATAACAAAACCGATTGATAAAATAACTTGATAAGCGGCGATTTTCTTTATATCTTTATACGCCACTGTTCCTACCGCACCAATAATCATCGTCATACACGCTAAAACGACAAATAATGGTTCTGTGACAGCCCCACTTTGGTTGAAAATAAGCGTATAGAAACGAATGAGTGCATAGGCCCCTACTTTTGTCATTAACGAGGCAAATAATGCTGCGAGTTCCGTATTTAAAACGGCATAGGCTTTTGGCAACCACATAAATAGCACTAACGCCGCTTTAGAACCGAACGCTACGATAAATGACATAGAGACTAAATGAATCGCTGTCGGATCATCCAGTTCACGAATTCTCATCGCAATATGTGTGTAATTTAAAGTGCCTAACTGACGGTACAACAAACCAATTCCAATCAGAAGTATCCATGAACCAATCACATTCAGTACAACATAGATGATACTTGCCCGTAATTGTTCAACGGATTGCCCTAATGTTACGAGCACAAACGAAGCAAGTAGCATGATTTCAAACATGACATAGAGATTAAATAAATCAGCTGTTAAAAATGAACCTACAACGCCCACCGTTAAAAATAAAACAAAGGACGGTAAGTAATAGCGACTGGCACGTTTTTCCCCACGACCAAAACCAAACCCAATAATCATAAAAACGACAAAATGGGTCGTGGTCACTAGTAATAAACTTAATGCATCACCTACGTATTGAATCCCAAATGGTGCTCTCCATCCTGAAAAATCTAATTTGAGCGGCTCATTGTTCACAACGTAAATCAACATCACCAATGAAGAGACAAAAGACACAAATACGATTATTAAAGAAAGCATACGTGATAATCTGACTTGTTTATTTAAAATGACCAGCAACAACGCCCCAATCAGTGGCAACAAAAATGGAATTGCTAAAAAATTGTCATTCATCTTCTTCACCACCTGTTAAAACGTTAATCTCATCTTCTTTCGTCACTTTAAATGTACGGTAAACAAGCACAAGTAAAAATGCCGTAATCGCAAAACCAATCACGATGGCCGTCAAAACAATCGCTTGAAGTAGTGGATCAACAAAATTTTCATGTCCTGTGACGATTAAAGGTTCGGTTTTATCCGATGTATACTCTCCCATGCTCATAATAATGAGGTTTCCCGCATGGGTATAAATTGCGATGCCGATTACAATTCGTATTAAATTTTTAGAAAGAATCATATACGTTGCGATAAACACTAAAAATCCTATCGTTAGGAGTAAGATAATATTCATGATCTCCCTCCACTCAATGAAAGAATTGTCGTCACCACTACACCTACAACGCTTAATGTAATCCCTGCTTCGAATAATGTAATTGTAGATAAATGCACTTCTCCAAAATAAGGAAATTTAAAATATGCATCTGCTTGGTAGAGGATATTTTTGCCGAAAAACAAAGGCGCCAAGGCTGTGCCTAATGAGACAAACGCCCCTACTATCATTAACTTTCTAAAATCAATAGGTAACGCTTCAAGCACTTGTTTCACGTTAAATGCTAAAAACATTAAGATAAATGCCGAACTTAAAATTAATCCTGCAATAAATCCTCCACCTGGATTGTTGTGACCGGCAAAGAATAAATAGAACCCGAAAGTCAAAATGATAAATACAACAATGCGTGTGACTGTTTTAAGGACTAAATCATTCTCTTTCATCTTGACCCCTCCGATCTCTAAAGTTAAGTAATGTATAAATACCTAATCCTGCAATAATTAACACTAATCCTTCCGCCATCGTATCTAACGCTCGGAAATCACCGAGTATCGCATTGACGACATTTTTCCCGCCTGATTTTTCATATGCATCGTGATAAAACACAGAAATCGTCTCTAATGCACTCGCTTGTTGAATCATAAACACAAAACCAACAACGAGAAACGCTGTTAAGAGAGAAACAACAATTTTCACCGATTCTTTTTTCATGTTGAAGCTTCCACGTGGAATATTTGGCAAGCGTGAAAAACTTACAATGAAGAGGACGGTTGTAATTGTTTCTGTCACTAATTGTGTCAATGCTAAATCGGGTGCACGCATTAATATGAAAAATAACGCAACGGCGTAACCAATACCTCCAGTTAATATAACCATCGTTAAACGTTGACGAATAAAAATAAGTGCAAAACCGATGACGATGACAGTGACTAATAAAAGCACATGAAAAATATGATAATCTGTCACGTCAATTTTATACATCTCAGGTATCCCTACGCGTATTAGTCCATAGACATTAATAATAAAATAAATCATCAATGTCACAATCAAGTATGAATTTAAACGATTATTCATAAGAGAACGTAAACCTATTCCTGAGTATTCCTCCATAGATTTATACGATCCGTGGAAAAGATTAACACTTGACCAACTCTTTTCTTTCACTTGTGTAAAACGTGTCCAATCCACGAATAACACACCTATAATACCGAGAACAATAACGGTCACACTCATCATAAGCGGAAGCGTAATACCGTGCCATTGAGATAAATGAGGCGCATAGGAGGCTAATTCATTTGAGGCTACGATATTTTCAAAAGCCCCTTTTAATATGGTATCTCCAACCACTTTAGGCATGATAAAAATAAGAGGTAAACAAATCGCCATCACGGCTGCCGGTGCTATAAATAGCTTTGGCTCATGAAGTGATTTATTGATTTTAAATTCTCCAAAAAACGTTTGTTTTATCATGTAACCCGAATAAATAAATGTAAAAATACTTGCGACAAAACCTATAAAGCTCACAATGACAGTCATGAGAACATTGAAGCCCTGAAGTTTATGCGCATTCACTAATCCTTCAAAAAACATCTCTTTACTTATAAACCCATTCAATAGAGGCACGCCTGCCATTGCTAATGACGCTAATATCATCACTGTCATCGTGATAGGTAACGCCTTTTTCAAACCACCTAATTTGCGAATATCTCGTGTACCTGTTTCATGGTCAATCAGTCCGACCCCCATAAACAAGGCTCCTTTAAATAAGGCATGATTAAGTAAGTGGAAGATAGCCGCAAATAAAATATAAGCATTCGCTTCAATGACAGCTGAATTTGTTGCAGTGGCAATACCGCCTCCAAGTCCTACCATTGACATAATCATGCCAAGTTGACTAATTGTGGAATAGGCAAGAATTCCTTTTAAGTCGTATTGACGAATAGCTGTGATTGAACCGTAAATCATTGTAATTAAACCAATCATCGTCACCATATAAATATAAAATTGGCTCTGACCTAAAATTGGCGTAAAGCGAAGCAATAGAAAAATACCTGCTTTTACCATCGTCGCTGAGTGTAAATAAGCACTCACAGGCGTAGGAGCTGCCATCGCTCGAGGTAACCAAAAATGAAATGGCCACTGTGCAGATTTTGTAAATGCCCCGAGTAAAAACATCAAAACAATCGGAATAAACAGCGGATGTGCCGCAATTTCATGACTTTGTGCAATCTGTTTGGTGATTGTATTCGTTCCCGTGACAACATAAAGCATGATAAAGCCCACAAGCATTGCCAAACCACCAAAAACGGTCACAACAAATGAGGTCATTGCCCCGCGTTGACTGTCAGTTTTATCGTACCAATAACTGATTAATAGAAAAGAGGAAACACTCGTGAGCTCCCAAAAAATGTACAAAATAATCGTGTTATTCGCTAACACAATCCCTAACATACTGAACATAAATAATACGAGGTAAATGTAAAAGCGTGGCAAATCATCGTATTTATGGGATAAATATTGTGTGGCATAAAAGAAGACCGCTACACCAATAATTGAAATGAGAAGGCTAAAGAACAAACTCAAGCCATCAAGTCTAAAATCAAAGTTAATATCGTATGTTGGCAACCACTTTAACGTGTAACTTAAATAATGATGATTTAAGACTTTTGGAATGTGATACAAAAAAACTACTGCTGACGCTACTGGCGCCATTAATGCGAGAAATCCTGGCCATTGTTTCGTATTGCCTTTCATCATAACAGCCAGAACGAGCATGATGATAATTAAAAATGACATTAATCCTAAAATAACCATCCTCTATCCTCCTTATAAACAAATTTTATAAATTTAATGCGATTGTCGTATTAATTTCCTTTTTCGTAATTCCTATAAATTTCATCGTTTCATAGGATGTTTGATGTCCTAAATATTTTTGAATAATGGAGATAGACACCCCAGAACGATACGTATGATAGGCAAATGTTTTTCGTAATGTTGTTAAACCAATATGTTCTATCCCTACCTTCGTTGCTGCCGCGTTTATTATGCGATAAGCTTGTTGTCGACTCAAACCATTTTTTGTTCGCTTTGATTGAAATAACAAACTTGTGTCCGTCAGTCTTCCCTCACGAATGTACCCTATCAATTCACCTCTTAGTTTTTCAGGAATAATGACTCGGATATCTTGTGAAGTTGACGTTACCCATACATGGACGACTTCATGTTGTGGATTTAATACATCCTCAACCTTTAAATTTAGTAATTCATTTAATTTGACACCTGTATGAATCGCAAACTTAAATAGTAAGTAATCTCTCATGGATTGGCTTTGTAAATACACATACATTTTATGTATATCTGTTTTATCTCGAATTGGATCTACAAAGTTCACATCTGCCACCTCATTTAATGTTTCTTATACAATGATATACTTTATTTTAGTAACATGAAAGAGTTATGTTCACATTTTTCAAAAAAATTTTTGGCCTTTTTGCGTTTTAAAAACGATATATATAGTGAAAGGAGGTCAGAAATCATGAACAACTTAAATCTTACACTCATTCTGACACAAACGACTTTATCTCCGGAAGGCAAAGCAACGAAATCCACGCGTCGATTCAATCAAATTAAATCGACAGCAACTGACCAAGAGTTACTTTCTTTTGCTAAAGCGATTGAAGCACTATCTGGAGAGCATTACGACAGTATCGAATCAGTGAAAACTGAACAAATTGGTTAAAAGGAGACTACATTATGAATACAAAAACATTAGAAATTACATTTGAAAATGCATTACAAAAACCTGTAAAACTTACCATCCCTAAATTAGCATCAACAATTACACGCGAATTAGTAGAAGTGCAAGCCGATAAAATTGTAAAATTAAATATTTTAATGTACAATGGCGTGCCTGTGACAAAAGTAAAATCTGCGCAATTGATAGATCGCACGGTCACAGTATTATTCTAAAATTAATCGCTGTATAGATTCATTTTCATTCTGTTTAAAGTCCTCAAAATGACCATTCAATTTTGAGGGCTTTTCTTATATTTTAAAGACGCTTATCCCTTTATCAATTTAGCATAGAATAGCCTGAATTCCCCCTTGAATCCTTAATAAAAAGCGTCTACGAGATTGCACGACCTAACGTGAGAAAGCCATCAAAATTTACACATAGATAAATTTTGATGGCTATTTTAAATTTAAATAGATAATAATGCAAAAAGACAGATGATGTAATAATTACTAGTAAGTAATGAACGCATATTCAACTCATTCTTAGTTGAAACTTCTGAGCAAAAACTGTAACAGAAAGTCTTAATAATCTAACTGAACTTGGCGTGCGCTTTTTACGTATACACTGCTTTATCTCTGCCCCCAACAAAGACATAAAAGTGTTTATGCCCCCTTTTACCGCACGATTTATGAGTCACTGTGGTATGAGCGAACTTTTTCACCATAAAATACTTTTGATGTTTCCATTTTCATACATAAGACATACTTCTCATAAACTTCACACACTTGTGCCAAAATCGTATGTGGCGATTTGACACTCAACACTTCTACATATTCGTCTTGTTGAAAGGTACAACATTCATCAACATTCACTAAGAAAAGCCCTTCATTGATGAGCCTAACAACTTCATGATTACACAAATGGATTCACCACACTCTCACTATTTCAAGATTATCATACTAAATTTATAAGACACTATGTTTCGTTTAAATTAAACTTATTCGAAAATTTACATTGTCTTTACATGATTGTAAAATGACTGAAAATTGATATGCCCATGGTCAAAAACAATGCGCTTACGTATAATCAAAGTATAGGAGGTCTTATGATATTACTATTACTTCTTTTAACGCTTTGTGCTGGTGCAGTTATTCCATTGCAAACTTCTATAAATGCACGGTTACACCATTTTACGCACAGTTCTTTTTATACATCTGCCATCTCTTTTTTAGTAGGAAGTCTCACGCTTGCCATCGTCATTCTTTGTTTTCAACCGCACTATTTTACACCACATACTTTAAGCACATTTCAGTTGGACTATCGATGGGTGATTGGAGGCTTAATGGGCGTCATTTTTCTAACGGGAAATCTACTTTTACTGCCGCGTATAGGGGCTTCCCTCACTGTAGTGACCACTTTGTCTGGTCAATTAATTATGAGCCTCCTCATTGATACGTTTGGCTGGTTTCATTTGCCGATGCGTCCGTTAACTATCGTTAAAATATTAGGCTTAATTTTACTGTTTACAGGCATCATTTTAATGAATTTGACTTCAAAGCAAGCCACAAACCAAATACACAATCGAATTTGGCTCATTGTCGGAGTTTTATTTGGAGCTGCTCCTCCCATTCAAACAGCAATCAATAGCAGTTTAGGACAACTTACACATTCGTCTCTATTTGCAGCGTTTGTTTCTTTTACGGTCGGGACAGCGACCTTATTTTTGCTTACCATAATATTCCATCGCAGATTTAAAATTTATAAACGCGACACAACTTCACGTCCTCTTCGTTGGTGGTATTTTACCGGAGGGATGTTGGGCGCTATATTTGTAACCACAAATATTATTGTCGCTCCTATCTTAGGGATTACTGTTTCTCTTATTATTGTCATGCTGGGACAAATAATCATGGGCTTATGTATCGATCACTTCGGATGGCTTAATGCACCCAAACAGGCAATACACCTTAAGCGTATTCTCGGCTTATTATGTGTTATTGTCGCGATATTCATCATTCAACTCAATTAATAATCCATGATTATCGCTTTACCGTTTTCATACCTGTTAGAATTAAAAGTCAGGACTCCTTAATTGACACCACAATCTTTAATTTATATTCTCCTATGGCAACACTATACCTCGCGTGAGGTTTGGTGTTGTCATATCCATTTGAAATGCAAACATTCTCCTCATAAACATAACTCTTAAAATCAGTTTAGGCTCTCCCTCTTAATTAATAACATATTTACAGTTAAATCAAGATTTTTTTCATTTTTTAAACCCTCAAATTAAATAGTTTTTGTGAGTTTGTTTATATTCACTCTAAGTCGCTTGCACCAAAATATTATTACATTATAATTTTTATCAAAATTATATTGAGGTGCATACATGAAAAAATCATTGCTTATCACTATTTTAACGGGTATTCTTCTCTTTAGTATGACTACAGGAGTTGTGATTCATTTATTTATCCAACCAAATCAATCGGATATCAAAACAATCCGTGCCACTTTAACACCTCCCCCTTATTTAATAGGGATTGTGCAATCTGACTATAACTATTTATTAAAATTCAATCCCACTTTGGGCTATATTCAAGATATTCACGTCAAAAATGGCGAACGCGTCGACATAGATACCCCTTTAGTGACCTATCACAATCCCGCAAAAATCCCCGAAATCAATGCATTAAACACGTTACTCAAACTTCCTCTTGATGCTGATCAAAGTTTTGAAACAAATAAAGAAATAATGAAACTCAAAGCAAATTTGTATCACACGATTCAATCACCTACTCAGGGAATCGTGCGTTTGCATGAATCTGTTCCAGAGCAAAATAAAGAAAAAATTTCAGAAATAACTTCTGAAGAACAACATATTCTCGTTAAAGTTCCGGAGAATTTATATACAAAATTTAAACAAGGAAACACTGTTAACCTACGGTCTCGTTTTAATGGAAAAGAGGCGAAAGGTACAGTTGTATCAAGACATTGGACCCCCATCTCTTCTTCAAAATCAAAGCATCAATCTTACTATTTCACCAAAATTAAAACGCCTAAAAACTATCCTATTGGGACTCATTTTGATATTCAATACTCTAACGCATTAATCGTTTTACCTAGTGATATATTAATAGATGAAAATTCAGTATTGATTTATAAGAAGGACAAATTGATTAAACGAATAATAAGTTATGATAAAATAAATGAGCAACTTATAATTAAAAATGGAATATTTGTTGGAGAGAAAGTCGTACGATTTCCCCATGATCAAAAAATTAAAATAGAGAATATAGAGAGATAGATGGGTTTTCTTTTTCTATTAAAATTATTTTAATGTAAAAGAAGACTTTCCGTAGAAGTTGAAATGACACGGCATATTGTTATAAAACTGCTTTTTTCCAACTTTCTACAAAAATTTTGTATCATAATCGAGTGCGGTTAAGCCTTCTTAGTTTACAATCTAATTCGAATTGGTTATAATTACAATCTAATTGCACTTAAATCAATTCACAAGTAATATTATTAATTACTTTTTATAAGAAGGTACAGATATTTCGTTTGAAATTAATAAGCGTCACTTTCTTAAATATGTTTTCCAAGACATGTTTTGAAAAATTATACGAGGGCAATGAAAACGGGAGGTTATGGAAATGGCTGTTACAAGAGTCAAAGATTGTTTCGAATTATTATCAATGGTTACGTATGCGGATAGATTAAAAAGCGTAATCAAAAAAGAATTCCAAATTAGTTTTGAGGAATTTGCTGTATTAACACATTTAAGCTATCGCATTGAAGATGAATATTACCTTAAAGATATTATTAACAACTTAAACTACAAACAACCTCAAGTAGTTAAAGCGGTTAAAAACTTATCTCAAGAAGGTTACTTCAACAAGCGTCGTAACGAACAGGATGAGCGTACTGTTCTTATTTTAGTAAACGATGAGCAACGTAAAAAAATCGACGAATTGTTAAATCGTGTTAACGAAACAATCAAAAGCACTGACATTAAACCACAATAATGAAAAAACCACTTCGCTTGAAGTGGTTTTTTTATGTGTTTTTATGTGGCTAGGGGTTAGTTTTAATGCCCACAACATCAATTCTCTCATTGATGTTGAGCCACTTGGAAAGTTCGCTTTATCAATCTTTTTTTACCCCTGTTTAATGTCTATCTTCCCCGTAATATAGGTAATATATTTAAAGGTTAGCTTAAATATTTTTAATAAACGTTTCAAAATCTACTAAAAACTTTTCTATCTCTTCGATATGCGGGGCATGCCCAGAGTGTTTATATTCTTTATAGTCAATGTGGCGCGCATTAACATCTGGTCTTTGCGCTGGATTATTTCTAAAAGGATCAAAAGCACCCTCAATCACCAAAGCGGGTACTGTGAACTTATTCACATATTCCTTTTGATATTCTTGATACGTGTGTAATGCCCGTGTGGCCACTGCCATATCATTTTCTGTTTCATAACTATATATCCGTTGTTGTTGATACCATTTCAATGCCGCTTTCTTATTATGATAAATATAAGGAAAGAGCACGAGTGTGGCTTCTAAACGTGTAAAACCTTTCGTCATTTCACGATGTTCATTCATAAGATGTGCCATCCCATTTACGATATTATTGTCGTATGCACCAATTAATGTCAGTGATTGAACATAATCTGAGGCTTCACACGCTAAAAGTGATGCGATAATCCCTCCCATACCATGTCCTAAAAAGTGTGCTTTTTTTATCTGAAGATGATCTAATAGTGATACCAAATCTTGTAAATGGTTGCTCATTTCATAATGGTTCGGTTTAGAGGACCTTCCATGCCCTCTCAAATCATAACAGATTAATGTGAAGTGTGGCTTTAATCTCTCGGCAAGCGCATCAAAACTCGCAATATTTCCATACAAATCATGTATCAGTACTAATGGTACACCTTGGCCCATTTTTTTCAAATGTATTCTACGTCGATCTTTGGTCGTGAAGTCTCCCAATATTCTCTCCCCTTCAAAAGTACAGGTAGTTCATCTATACCCTTATCATCATAAATATAACATTGCAAAATTATATTTCGTAAAATAATCTTATTCATTAAATATAAAAGAGAAGTGAAGATTAAATTTTCTTCACTTCTCTCAGTATATTTTTCAAATTATCCTTGCTTTTTAGAGGAGAGTTCAATCGTGTAAAAAATTATAAGTACTAAAATCATAATCCATATTGCAATCGAAATCAGTTGTGCCGCTTGTGGATCACGAATTAAAATATCAATTGTTTTTTGCACTAATAATAGGCCAACACCCGTATATTCTAAGCGTTTGCGGTAAAGGCCCCAAAAAGTAAAAAAGAGACCGAACAAAGCAATTATCATGTGAGTGTAGGTCGTTACAATATGAATACCTAAGGTGATATCAAAAGTATTCATTGCTATCAAAATCAAGGCAATGACAGCGAGCAATACGCCAATATAACTTTCTAAACGATTTTGATATAGATAACTCTTTCTCATAATACGAGAATAAATTATCACTGAAATCGGTAATAGCACGATAATATACAAAATCGATAAGCCCGTCGCCGCCCCGAACGGAACAAGTTGCTTATCATATAAATATGAAATCAAAATAAAGTTAATAATAAAAAAGACAACCGGATTAAACTGTAAAGTAAACAAATTCTTCTGAATCGTCAATATGATTTCAGCTGTTGATTTTTGTCGATACTCAATATAATCAACACCCTGTTTTTCAGATTTTTGGATGTCTCTTCTTAAATTTTCTTTGACATCATCAATTAACGTCGTCGTGATGCCTTTGTGCGTGAGATAATCTTCAACGTTATCAATCAATGTACGATCGTTTGGTCTCATAATGGCCTCCAAATTTTGTCAATGTGGCTATCTTATACTGAAATGTATCAAATGTAAACCATCATCTATGTATTATGGGCTTTAAAACATAAAAAAGGAGGGACAATAAAATCATAGTGATTTCTGTCCACCCCTTCATCTACCTTTATTGATTTAAAAAGGTCTATTTTTCTAAATCAATGCGATACAATTTAATGTTTTTATCTTTAGGTGATGGTGATGCAAATTGATATGAACGTTTGCCATCAATAATAAAGCCGCTATTTCCTGTCACTTTATTATAGTGCTCACGTGTTACGGCTTTAGCACTTACATTTTTCTTAACCTCTTTATAAGTGGGGCCGTCTGCTTTGTTATAGCTCATTGAAATTCGTGTCACTTTAGCATTCGGAGCTTTAGAATTCGCAGTGACAATCATCATTCCTTTATCAGTATGATACTCATAATATTGTTCTGTACCGAATCCAGCTTCAGTATGAATGCCTTCACCTTTGACACGAATCACGTCTGTCATATTTTGACCGATTTTAACGCCTTCAATAGTTTGATCTCCTTGTTGTAAGGCTTTAACAGATTGAAGTGTGTTCCCTTGCATTGCAGACGCAGATCCAGTTGCAACACCTGATAGAGTTAAACCAGTAATAATTACAGCACTGACGAGTTTTTTCATAAAGCACACGCTCCTTTTTCGCTCTTTCGATTCTGTGCTCACTACTAGTATACCCTAAATTTCAATATAATGACAGTTATATTACGAAACGATTACACACTTGCTTTCGAAGACTTTTCTACAAAGGCTTTTACTGTTTTTAAGAAACGTTCCTTTTCTTCTACAAACGGGTATACTCCTGATTTTTTAAATAAACAAAATTCCGAAACAGGAATTAAATCCGCCACATCTTTTGCTTCCATTGGTGTCACACGCTCATTAGCATCTCCTGCAATAACTAACGTACGTTTATGAACTTCAGTTGTCAGTTCCTTGATGTCAACATTCTGAAAAGCTTGATCCACTGCGCGGTGCTCATATTCAGTCAGAAGTTCTGCAGAATTATCTACACTTTTTAAAAACTTACGTACTTTATTTTTTGAGTAATATAAGTGTTTTTCAAAGAATTTTTCTTGTTCAGAATTATCCCATGTCCGTACTTTTTCTGCATATTTTAAGAACAGACGCTCTTTCGGTAACATCTCATTACTTGCCGTTGGATTGATTAACACGAGTTCCGTTACTTTTTCAGGATAACGTACTGCAAAATCCATCGCCACTGCACTCCCTAATTCGTTTGCGATTAACAAGCTAGATTTCAAATATAAAAATTCCATCAGTTCTTTAATATCTTGTGCAAACTGTTTAAAATCAATGCTTAAAGGTTTATCAGAGAACCCGTGGCCTCTCAGATCAATAAGAATCACTTGATATTTACGTGATATACGTTTAGCAATATCTTCAAAGACAGTATGATTCATATGTATCGTATGAATCATAATTACAGGGTCTCCCTGCCCCATTGAACGGTAATAAAGCGCTGTCCCATCAGATGTACGAAATAATTTCATTATTTTTCCTCCCCTTTAGATATATCCAGTATTTCTAATAATTCCTCTAATGTTGAAATTTCAAAGTCCATTTCTGAAGCTAGCGGTTCTAATTCTACGTCCCCTTCTTTATGACGATACCAAATACTCACCATTCCCATCGCTCTTGCAGGGGCGACATCATTTAATGCATCATCGCCAACATAGATTACTTCTGAAGGTGCAACATTTAGTTTTTCAAGAATATCCTCATAGATACGTGGATGTGGCTTACGAAATCCTACCGTTTCAGAAGTTGATAAATGATTGACATAATCTTCAATGCCTAAAGCGTAAATACGATAGTGCTTGATGTTGGATTTGCCATTAGCAATGACACCTATTTTATACCCTGCTTCTGTCAATTTTTGTAAAGTATAATGCGTATCATAAAATGGAAATACGTACCGATAGAAATGCATCTCAAAGTCATGAAACAAATCTTTCCAACTTAGGCGATCAATATTAAATTGCTTAATGATTTCTTTATATAAGTCAGGTTTATCATGGTCTTCATCATCGTCAAGTTCTATAAACTTTTTTCTGTAATCGGAAGCTTGCACGCGTACAAGATAATCATGAAAACGTTCATATTGTTCTTCTATGAATTTGTCTCTTGATTTTTTTCGATCCAGGAGTGTACCTTCTAAATCAAAAATAATCGCTTTAATAGGGTTTAAATCCATTATATAACCTTCTTCAATTTAAAATTATAGGTCTCAAAAGTTTTTCACCTTTTAACCTTATCGGTGATACATTATAACGATGTCCTTTAGCACTTGTTAAACATGATGTATCTTTTTGTTTTCCATCCACATGAGATAAAACATGAATGGAATACCTAATATCGCAAGCACAATACTTGCAGGTAATTGTATCGGCGCAAACAACTGGCTTCCTAAACTATCCGCAAACACCATCACTGTACCACCAATCAACAAATTAAAAATGATTTTTGTTTCTAATCCTCCAAAAGTAATACGCTGAACCAATTGAGGAATCACGATGCCGATAAATCCAATCACGCCGACATATCCAATAATTGTTGCGGAGAGCGCCGTGGCAATGACTAATGTCACCATGGATAGCCGCTCTGTTTTTACACCCAAACCTTGACTTGATAACACATTGAGTTGCAATAATTTTAATTGAGGTAACAATCCCCCAACCAATACTAATGCTAAGATGAGGGCCGAACCGATGAGGAGGACCTCACGCATTTCCGCTGCTGCAAATCCCCCAAACATATAATTTAAAATATTTTGCAACTTACGGGGATTGAACTGAACTAATAAATATAAACATGCATTCATCATAGCACCAATCATAATTCCCGACAAAATTAACATTCTGGTCGGGTATCCTTTTGAAATGATTTGTGCGACAAAGATGACAATCATTAGTGAGACAAGTCCAAACAAAATCGCAATAGGCGCTATCCAAATAAACGAGAGCCCTAAAAAAACAGTCACTGCGGCACCTAACGTTGTCCCATTCGCTAACCCAAGGGTGAAGCTATCGGCTAGAGGATTGTTCAGTATTAATTGAAATAAACATCCTGCTAAAGTGAGTCCCATCCCAGAGAGCAAGGCCAGTAACACACGGGGAAGTCTCACCTCTAAAACAAGGGTCTGTGCATAAGGGAATGTCCAGTCCATAAACCCAAATAGACTATAAAGTACAACTAAGATTAAAAGAAATCCCCATAAACCAAACGTTATGAGGTCTCTTTTTTTATTTTTTTGCATCAATAGCATCACTCAACTTTTTCATTGCTTCATCAATGCGTGGGCCTGGTCTCGAAAGTAAATCGTCATTTAAAGCTTCAACACGTTGTTTTTTAACTGCATTGAGATCTTCAAACCCGCTTCGCTGTTGTACAAGCGATTGATATTCTTTTGTGGATATACCAGAAGTCGTTAACATGACATCAGGATTCTTTTTAATAATGTCTTCTTTACTCACTGTAGGCCACCCTTTATGATCATCAAATACATTTTTAGCTTTGAGTTTTGTGAGCATGTCATTCATAAATGTTTGTTTTCCGACGGTATAAATTTCAGGTTCTGAAGCAATTTCGATAAAGACTTTCGGTTGTGCTTTACGAGATTTGGCTTTGTTGACCACCTTTTCTACATTCGCCTTTGTTTCTTTGACGAGTGTTTGTGCTTCTTTTTCTTTATTTGTGGCTTGACCAATTTGTTCGAAACTTTGATACATTTCGTTGAGTGACTGAGCATCTTTCACATACACCACTTTTATGCCACTGTTTTCAAGACTTTTTAACACTTTTTCTTGGGATGCTTTTTGAGATTCATGGGTCAAAATAAGGTCGGGTTGTGCTTTAATGAGCGCTTCTTTATTAAGCTTCATCGCATCAAATTGTGTTTTATGACGTACCTCTTTCGGATAATCATCTACTGTTGAAACCCCTACTACATGATCTCCCAATCCAAGTTCATATAATATTTCAGTATTGCTTGGTATGAGTGAAATAATACGATTAGGGACTTTATTCGTTGTTTTGCCCGTTTCGTCAGAATGGTCATCATTAAAATTACATCCAGCTAACAGCAAAAGACTCATAATTATGACATAAAAAATAGACTTCCCTTTCATGAATTCCCTCCTCAAGTGATTATTCACAAATTATATCAAATCACGGGTCACTTACCACCCTTATTTTATGAAAAATATAAAAAGACGAGTGCGCGTCGCCGTAGACATGTCTTTGGGCTTTCACACTCATCTTCAATAAAGTAAAGTTAAATCATCAATATTACATTTTTTCTGGTGCTGTAACGCCGACAAGTGTCAGTGCGTTACGTAGTGTGATGCGTGTTGCATCAATTAATGCAAGATGCGCTTTTGTTTTTGTCTCGTCGTCAGTAAGTACTTTTTCAGCGTTGTAAAATCTATGGAAATGTGCAGACAAATCTTGAATATAGTTTGTGACACGTTGTGTGGCACGCGCTTCTGCTGCGCCTTCAATCATTGATTCAAATTCTGCAATTTTCTTGAGTAATTCAATTGCTTTATCATTCGTGATAGTCGTATAATCCGCACCTTTTTGAACTTCAATGCCTTTATCCTTCGCTTGTCTTAAGATAGAGCAAATACGCGCATGGGCATATTGTGCATAATAAACAGGATTATCTTGAGATTGTTGCTTAGCAAGTTCCATATCAAAGTCAAAGTGCGTATCTGGACTACGCATGGATAAGAAGTAACGTGCCGCGTCAATCCCCACTTCGTCCATAATTTCTCTTAACGTAATTGCATTTCCCGTACGTTTACTCATTTTGACTTCTTCGCCATTTTGCATTAAACGCACCATTTGCATAATTTGAATTTCAAGACGCTCATGATCTACACCGAATGTTTCCATTGCAGCTTTTAAACGGTTAATATAACCGTGGTGGTCAGCGCCAAATAAATTAATCAACGTATCATTACCACGTTGAATCTTATCGAAATGATAAGCAATATCTGGTAAGAAATATGTGTACGTGCCGTCTTGTTTAATTAAAACGCGGTCTTTGTCATCATTAAAGTCCGTTGTACGTAGCCAAGTTGCGCCATCTTTTTCATAGATATAGCCCAGTTCTTTAATTTTATCTAATACAGCTTGTATGTCGCCTTTTTCATATAAAGATGTTTCACTAAACCAATTATCAAAATGAATGTTAAAATCCGCTAAATCTTTTTTCAGTTTAGCCATTTCATAGTCCACACCCAATTGTCTGAACGTTTTAATACGCGCTTCATCGTCTAAGTCTTTTAACTCGGGTTGCTTTTCAGCTAAATCTTTACCAATATTTTTAATATCTTCTCCATGATAGCCATCTTGTGGCATTTCTGCAGATTCACCTAAACTTTGGCGGAAACGTGCTTCAATGGATTTAGCCAAATTGGTAATTTGGTTCCCAGCATCGTTAATGTAATATTCACGTGTGACATCATAACCTGCCGCACTCAAAATGTTACACAACGTATCTCCAACAGCTGCATTACGTGCATGTCCAATATGCAAATCGCCTGTCGGATTGGCTGAAACATATTCTACTAAAATCTTTTCATTTTTAGGGGTATCTACGCGTCCAAAATGTGTATCTTTTTCAATGGCTTGATCAATCACTTCATACAAATAACCTGAATCAAGATAAAAGTTGATAAACCCTGGTCCTGCGATGTCGATAGATTTAACGTGTGCTGCTTCAGTATCAAGATTTTCAACAATTAATGATGCGATTTCTCGAGGGTTGCGTTTCGCAATTTTCGTTAAAACCATCGCAATGTTTGTCGCATAATCACCATTTTTTTCGTCTTTTGGAATTTCAATTTTAATCGCCGGTACTTCATCTGTGATGCCTGCTTTTTGGATACTTTTTTCAATTTCTTGTATCAATGTTTGTTTCACTTGATCAATTAAGTTCATCGTTTATCTCCTTATATTTAATTTCGTATTGGTACGTACCCATTTTTTCATCGTCCTGATACAATTCATAGTGTACTTTTAGTTTTCCACCTGTTTCACTCACAAAATGAATAATACTTAGCGTATTGACCACCAATAATATTTTCCCTTCTGGGAGATGATAAAATGTTTTCGTCGGTTGGCCTTCTTTGAAATGGAGTGTCATGTTGATATCGCCTTTGCGAATAATTTTGATTGCATCATTTGCGATTTTGACTGTTACATTTACATCGGCATTGTCAACGGCCTCATTATAGCGAATAAATGTCGCATTCTTCTCTGTGAGCGTGCCATCCACATGGTTCGTAAATTTCTCTTTGCTGTCCTCTTGTTTTACGATTTGATGTGTTTCAATTGCCACTTTTCGTTCCAATTCGCTTCACCTTATCTCTATAAATAATACACATCATTATAGCACAATGTTGAAGTGATAAAAAAGGGACTAAGACCTTCCTCTGTCTTACCCCCTTAAATATCTATCTATTAAGCTAACGCTGTTTTTAAGTCATCACTTGAATTATCCCACATTTCTTGATTGTGAGACACTAAAAACGATTTTAAAACTCGTTTGTTTTCTTCACCAATTTGATCAATAATCACTTTATGTTTCATCGATTTATCCATCATGTTTACGTGCTCTGGCATACTTTTGTATCCACGACGAATCGACTTGTTAACGAGCATATACGCTGCTGTTAATCCTGCATAGTAAGGTCCTTGTTCGCCGCGCTCTGTTGTCACCCAACATAACCAGTAGGCTTTCGCACCTTCAACATCCACTGTTTCTCTATCAGTAATCCATTTGACACCACGTTCTACATCTGCACGTGCATGCATCGCGCCAATATCTATAAAAGCTTCTTTTGCCTCAATATCAATAAATACAGGCGCTACATTATCAAGGCTAATGGAACCTATATTCGTTCCTTTATGACCATCTAAAGGGTCATTTTTAATAATATTAAATTTAAAACCTTTTTGTTCTGCCACAATAATTCCTCCTGTTTATGTTTTTATGAGTTAAGTTCATTTAACAAGTTAATAATGGCACCTTTCACTTCGGGGTTTTCGATTTTCATAATTAATTCTTTAGGATAATAAAGCTTGTAATCTTCACGTTTAATGCCAGTAATACTCGAAATAATTAACGACTGACTACTAATTTCCCGAATACCCCCTTTAGGTTGCAATAAATGGATGGGTTGTCGATTAGAACCTGGTCGGTCATAATCATAAGGTAAATCTGAAAATGAATCACTAACGAAATAATAGTCTGGATCAATATCTGCTTGTTCAAAGAGCTCACGCAATTCAGAGATAGTAATAATTGAACCATCAAACGGAAGATATTTAAATAAATCTCTATTAATAAATCGTTGTGCTAAATCACTTAAAATAGGGTCTGATTCACGCATCCAGCCTTTTAAATAATAAGTGACATCTGTTTCATCCAACTCCACATATTCCTCAACCGTTACACGTTCTTCGAAAAATGGGATAAATACCGTGGGTGCTGTGTCAAATTGATACCCTGTTTCGTACAAATATTTCGCCCGCTTAAAACAATTATTAAGTAATACTTCGCCCCCGCGACTTACCGCATGGAAATAAATTTGCCAGTACATTTGATAGCGACTCATAATAAAGTTTTCTACCGCATGCATCCCGCTTTCTTTAATCAGAACCTCATTTTCAGAAGGGCGCATTAATCTTAAAATACGTTCCATATCAAACATGCCATATGAAACACCTGTAAAGTAAGCATCCCGTTGCAAATAATCCATGCGATCTGCATCAATTTGTGATGAAATCATAGAGATAACAAGCTTATTCTCATGGGTCTTGTTAATCACTTCTGCTACAGCATTGGGAAAATCTGGACTGACACGCCGTAAAACTTCGTTAACCTCTGTCTCCCCTGTAATTATGGCTTGGGTAAACTTTTCATGATCAGTGTTAAATATCTTTTCGAAACAATGTGAAAAAGGCCCATGCCCTAAATCATGCAACAATGCTGCACACATGGCTAATGGACGATCATCGTCGGACCAAGCTTCACGCCCACTGAAAGATTCATCAATCATACGACGCACAATTTCATAAACACCTAGTGAGTGTCCAAAACGACTATGCTCTGCCGTGTGAAAGGCTAAATTGAGCGTACCGAGCTGTTTAATACGTCGTAACCTTTGGAATTCTTTTGTTTTAATCAAATCCCAAATCAACTGATCTTTCACGTGAATATAGCGGTGAATAGGGTCTTTGAACACTTTTTCTTCGGATAACTTACGGTTGACATACGGTATCTCTGTCAAGCGAGATCCCTCCTTAACTTCTTATGACGTTAATGGCTTTTTCATCAAAGCAAGGTGCATGATTTCTTTATGCATCTCTGAATCGTATGTACGAACAACGTTAAAGCCTTCTTTTTCATAGAATGCCACACCGCGTTCATTTTGCGTATCGACTTCTAAATAGACAGCGTCATATTGCCCCTCAAAATGCGCGATACCTTTTTCTAACAACAAACGACCGAACCCTTTGTGTTGAGAGTGGGGACGCACATAATGTGCAGACAAATATAACTCTGTACCACTAATGAAATTGGCAAATCCTACGACTTCCTCATCTTCTATCGCCACTAAAAAGAGTTGCTCTTTTAATCGTTTTAAAAGATGATTTTCATTATATGAAGCAGCTAATAACTCATTAACCGTTGAAGCTGCGTAAATATCTAAATACGTGTTGTACCACGCTTTTGTTGCTACATCTCGAATTCCGATGACGTCTTCAGGTGTAGCAATTCTAACTTCATACATACTCAAACCGCTCCTTAAATAAAAATCAATGCGCAGTGTATGGCATAAAAATACCCCGCATACAGTACGCATTAATCCAATTGAATACTTTATATTATAGCATAATCCCCTCGATTTGAGGCACGATTTAAACGCTATTTAAACTGTTTTAATCTTCTTTAACGCCCTTAAAATGAATACAGCTTATTCCATCGTTCTGCTTCTTTTATCGCATATTGATCGTGCAATATATCATCAGGTTTTTCCGCATAGCCAATCAGGTAATCTGCGAGATGCGCCCCTAAAAACTGTAAACTGTACTCGATTTGTTGCACGCACGGGAGTGCTTTGATTCTCGGGCTATCTCCGCCTACTAACACTAATCTAAACGTAATTTTTTGCATACGCTCTTTAAAATCTTGATATCGCGGATCTTGAAGTGTTTCAGACCAATGGTCAATAAAAGATTTTAACGTTCCGCTCACGCTATACCAATACACGGGCGACGCAAAAATGACTTCATCACTTTCGAGCACTTGATCAATCACACGTTGATAATCATCGTTGTATTCGAGAATTTGAATAGATTCATGACGTACATCTCTCACGGGATTAAACGCTAATTTCGTTAAATCAATCCATTGATAGCCATGACCCTTTAATATTTTTTTCGTCAATGTTGCAGTGTTTCCATTTTCTCGGCTTCCACCAAATAAAACTGTAATCATATGAACACCCTCAAATAGCAGTTTTTTATAGCACTAACCTTATTCCCTTTCTATTAACTTCTATTCATTGATAGCTCTTAAAATTAAGAATGAAATAGGCGCACCCAAGACTAACACTTTAATAGGGCGCTGTTCTAAGACTCATGTGCAAATATAAAAAACCCCTCACTAAAATGAATAGTGAAGGGTTAAATCATCTCATGAACGAATACCCCAATATATGAAACGATATGCTTTAACATAGACACGTTTGAAATCATATCTTCAATATCACGGCTTTCATGCTTAACATTTCTTTTATAAAAAGGAAAAAGCGCTAGAATTCTATTTTCAGTAATGTCTCACGAGACGTTCATGGCTAATATATTTCACACTGTTGATGACAATGTTATGATTCCGATTGTTGTTTGCGTTTGGCAAGTTTTTCTTTAAGTTTACGGTCTTGTTCTTCTTTACGTCGTTTACGTTCTTCATTTCGCTTACGTAAACGTTCTTCCTCTTCAGGATCTCGTGGTTTTTGAAGTTGTTTGACTACTTTTTCCATCAGTTCCTCTTCTGTGAGTGCAGCGAGAGGACGGTTATTGACAAAGGCGAAAGTTTTTCTACGACCTGGTCCACAATACGATTGGCAACCAATTTCGATTTCAGCATCAGGATCAATTTTTTTAAGTTTATTCGTGACACTTTTTAAATTAACCGCTTGGCAATCATCACAGACCATGAATTTATTTTTCAACTACGCCACACCTTTCCTTAAAATGATAACTCTACTTATTTTACTCTTTTTCATTATTTTTTCAAGGTATACGCAATATAAAAATAAGAATGATACTATCACTTGTGCCAAACGCCTTAGGTTAGTTTTTGATTGGTAAACTTTGTGTAATATCAATGCCTAAAATTGGAGGCACAAGGAAATAGACGACCAATATAATAACAACAATACTAATCATGTTCATGACGAAACCTTTTAATGCCATCTCTTTAATTTGAATTTTGCCTGTACCGAACACAATGGCATTTGGTGGTGTCCCGACAGGTAACATATACGCACAGTTAGCTGCCATCGCTGCTGGAATCATCAACAATAAGGGGTGCACATGAATCGCCACGGATAAGGTCGCAAGAATAGGTAAAATCATCGTCGCTGTTGCCGTGTTTGAAGTGATTTCTGTTAAAAATAGAATAAATACGGTAATGATAATGACGATGACAATCGGACTCACCCCATTTAATAGCGTGAGTTGTTCACCTAACCATTTAGCCAACCCGCTGTCTTGTATTCCTTTGGCAAGTGCAAGTCCGCCACCAAATAAAATTAATACGCCCCAAGGCAGGTCTTTAGCGATATCCCAATCAATAATACGGCGATGTTGATGTTTTGCCGGGATTAAAAATAAGAGGACAGAGACAAACATCGCAATTGTTCCATCGGCGACAAATTCTGTAGGCCCCCACTTGGCAAGTAAAAATTCACGAGAGACCCATAAAAAACTCGCGAGTAAAAATACTGTGAATACCACTTTTTCTTCATATTTTATTTTTCCTAAAGCCGTTAGTTTATCTTGAATGACTTTTTTTCCACCTGGTAACACTTTCATATCATGTTTAAAAGCGATAAATTTAAAATAAACCCACGCTAAAAACAACAACAAGATAACTGCTGGCACGCCGACCATCATCCAACGCGCAAAGCTTAATTCTTCACCAAAATGCGAGGCATATTGTCCTTTCAAAATGATGAGTGGCGGTGTACCAATGAGCGTTCCTAATCCCCCTATCGTTCCTGCATAACCAATGCCCAGTACGAGTGAACGTTCAAATTTTGAAATACTTTCATCATTTGCTTGATCTGTTTTTAACTCGTGCACCTCTTTTACAATCGCTAATCCAATTGGAATCATAATCATCACGGCGGCGGTGTTTGAAACAAACATTGACAAGCCGCCTGTTGCGACCATAAACCCGAGTAAAATACGGCCTGTACTTGTGCCAATGCCATTAATAATCGTCAAAGCAATTCGTGTATGTAAGTCCCAACGCTCCATCGCAATGGCTAAAATGAAGCCACCCAAAAACAAATAGATAATATCATTACCATATTGTGCTGCGACGGTTGCGCTATCCATTACCTTACCTAAAGGCAATAAGATTAAAGGTAGTAAGCTGGTTGCTGGGATAGGAATGGCCTCGGTAATCCACCACACCGCAATCCATGCTGTAATGGCTAAAACATAAATGCCTTGAAAGCCTAAATCATTCGGTTTAAAAAACAGTAGCGTCAATAAAAAAAGTAATGGCCCTAATACTAAACCTATCCCCTGTGCCATTGAATAGGATGGTTTTCGATCGGGTTGCTTTTTTGAAAAATAAGTTAAAAATTGAGACTGTTGTTCCACAATACCCCTCCCCTTTATTACAATACAAATGATAGCGCTATCAAAACGCTATATTTTAATTAGAATAGCACATTTAACTGTAAAATAATATATGCCAATGACAATAAAACGTATAGCAATAGTTAGGTAAGACGTTTAAGTTGTGTTCACAAAAAAGCTGAACGGCGCTTATTTACCGTTCAGCTTTTATATTATGGTTCTCTGTCAAATCGGACTGGTCACATTAAATCAAGGAGTAAGGCAATAATAAATTGCTTTAAGAGTATAAATTCTCGAACGTTGTTGGTTATTTTAATACTAATTAAATCAGTAAAACTGAGTCGTAAAATAGGTTTTATAACGCTTGCGAATAAATATAACGCATTTGATTGGTTCCTAAGCCGAGACTTCTGAGGCATCTAGCCGAAACCGAAAATCCATTTTAAGATTTTTCACTTACTGCAATAAAATTAGTGGCAGTAGCTGACTGGATTACGTATGCGCTTTTCAAGCTTTCCTCAATGTAAAGGACCACCTATTCACGTATGTTCATAGGTGTACTGAAGACGTAACTCATTACATTCCTAACGTCTTCAAGCACCGGCAGGCATTACTACGAAATCAAATAGATTTCTGTAATGCTCCAAGAAAAGCGAGGCTTTAAGGAACAATCAAATTAATGAAGTTATTTATACATTAGTCTGATTTATTATAGAACCTATATTATTCAATACGTTTTCGTTTCGGTTTAATAATTTGGACGGGCTTTCGAATAAATGATTTGGCAATTTGATCCGAAAAAAGTAGACCGACAGCAATTGCACCTGCAATTAGCGTCGCACGTATAAAAATATCGCTTGCCTGCACAAAATCTAACGTTAATAATTTTTGTGCGGCTTTAAAGAAAATACTTCCTGGCACTAGTGGAATAATCCCTGGAATCATAAACAGGATAACAGGAGATTTCACTAGGCGCGCCATAATATGACTGAGTATCCCTAAAGTAAAACTACCGAGTAAGCTTGCATAAATGCTATCTACATTCAGTAAAACTGTCGCTATATAATAAACAATATAGCCACAGCCCCCACATAACCCAGCGGGAACAAACAATCGCTTAGGTGCATCGTAAACAAATGCAAAACAAAAGGCGGTTAAAAAACTAAATATAAACATCAATATTAATATCATTCGTTTACCCCCCTATGATGAGAAACGCAGTCGTGATGCCTGCGCCAATGCCAAACGAGGTGACAATGGCCTCTAAAAATTTTGCGGTAAACATCAACATATGTCGTTCAAATAAATCTTGGATGGCGGTTGTAATTAACACCCCTGGCACAATAGGCATGACCGCCGCTGTTATAATTGCACCTAAATGGGGACTTTGTAGCCATAGGTTGATGGATAGAGCGACGAGACCGATGACTAACGAACCCACCATATCTGGAATAAACAGTGTCAATTGCTTACTTTTCATAAATTCTGTCACGACAAATCCTAATGCCCCAGCTAGAGCTGCTGGGAACAATTCTAGCCATCCACCCCCGACAAGATAGAGGAAACTCATCGAAATCATACCGGCAAACAACATTTTATGCCATAATTTGTATCGCTTCACATGTTTATCAATGTATTTGAGTTCCTCGTACGCTTTTTCAAAAGAAATCTCATTTTTAGCGATTTGACGCGACACTTGATTGACTAAAAATATTTTGCGTAAATTGGTATCATTTTTGTTAATTTTAACCATGCGTGATTCATGGTCTGGGGACAACGAAAAATCAATAAAAATATTTAAGGCATAACCTTGTACTTCGTGAAAACCATAGCTTGCGGCAATACGTACCATTGTATCTTCAATACGTTTTGCTTCAGCACCAGACTCGAGCAAAATGCGTCCTGCCAACATAATGATATTGGCTACCTCTCTATCTGAGGGCAAAGTATTCGACACACGGTCACCTTCCTTCTCTTTTGAATTTGTATCCTAGTGTTTTCGAATCGTCATTTTGTAGAGGGGCACGCCTATAAGTAGACCCACAACTGCGATGCCTGCCCCTAAAAAATCAGAAACGAGTGTATTCACTACGATGAATAATCCACCACAAAGCGCAAGAATAGGTAAGACTGGATAAAAAGGAACCGAAAATGCACGCGGTTTCCCTTTATTTTTACGTCTCAATATGAATAATCCTATAAATGCAGCTATGTAAAACAAATAAATAATAAAAATTGTAATTTCAGATAAATAATCTGCATCAAAGATTGTTGGAAACAGCAGATTCAACGCTAAAATTAATAACGTTAATACTGTCATAACAGCATGTGCGCCAATAGGTGTGGCTAATCGACGGCTCACATATTGTACCCATTGAGATCCAGGCAATAAGCCATCTTGTGCCATTGCAAATGGAATACGTGGAAAGGTCATCACTTTTCCATTCAACGTTCCAATGATGGAAATGATAAGCCCGATATTCACAATTTTAGCACCGATTTGACCAAACAGAACGGTTGCCGCTTCTGCACTGACTTCATTCCCAAACTTTAACACTTCAGGCGCAGGCAAGATTTTAAATACGGCAACATTGATTAATACGTAGACGAATGTCACTGTTAAAATCCCAATTAACATCGCAAGCGGTAAATGCTTTTGAGGATTTTTCATTTCTCCTGACATGGTCGTCAACATAATCCAACCATCATAAGCAAATAAAGTTGCTAGTACCGCACGACCGAAATTAACTGTCCCATTCTCATTCATAATTAAACGCGTGACGTCTTGTCCAAAAACACCTGATTGCCCGAAGATTAAACCGAACACCACAATCGCAAAAATAGGGATTAACTTAGCTAACGTCGTTAAATTTTGAACTGCGTTCGCATAATATGTACCGAGGACATTCATTGTAAGTAAAAATACGAAAATCCCTACACCTATAGGCATCACCCAAAATTGGGAAAGACCAAAGAAATTCGTCGTTAGTATGCCTAAAAAGAGAATTAGCGAAACGATAATTGCCGGTCCGTAAAGTACCGTTAGCGTGTAGCCTGTTAAAAACCCCCAAAACGAGCCATAAATATCTTTAATATAGGCATAGAGTCCCCCTGTTCGTGTAATTTGTGCACCGACCTCAGCAATGGTAAGCCCAGATGCTAAAGTTAAAACACCGCCAATGACCCACGCCCATAAGGCCATGTTGCTCGTTCCAGCATATTCTAGAACTGAACTGGGTTTGACAAATACTCCAGAACCAATAATTGTTCCGACGATAATTGTCACTGCTGTAAATAAACCTATGGTCGGCTTTAATGTTTGTTTTTCCGATTGCATTTCAGTGCCTCCTTATACGAATCTTAACGATACAACTATAACATGAATCGTTCGTAGAGATAGGAAGATTTGAGCTTTTTATCGAAATCGCGACATCGATACAGGATATCTAATAGAAAAACCCTCCAAAGCGACCATGTTTTATGGCTACTTTGAAGGGGGATACCCATAGGCTTATGGAATAATCAAATCATTGAAAATGTTTGTTTCTAAAGCCTTTTTCAAGCGGCATTAAATTTTAAAGAAGGCTTGTAAATCGTTAAACGCTAGGCGATTTCCGATAAAGAAACTACCAAATTCACCATATCGCGCTGTAGTTTCGTCAAAACGCATTTCATAAACGATTTTTTTAAATTGAAGGACATCTTCTGCAAAAAGTGTGACGCCCCATTCGTAATCATCAAATCCTACTGAGCCTGTGATAAATTGTTTAATTTTGCCTGCATATTTACGACCAATCATGCCATGGTCATACATTAATTTTTTACGTTCTTCCATGGATAACATATACCAGTTGTACGTTTCATTACGACGTTTGTTCATTGGATAGAAACAAATGTACTCCGTTGTAGGCAATTCTGGATATAAACGTGCTTTAATATGCGGATTTTCATAAGGGTCTTCGTCTGATTTACCCGCAAGGTAATTGCTTAACTCTACCACTGAGACATAAGAATACGTTGGGATGAGGTGATCCGCAATCGCCAATTTATTTAATTCATTTTCAATATTTGTTAATTCTTTCATTTCAGGTCGTAAAAACCACAATAAAATATCTGCTTTTTGACCTGTCACATTATACATCACATGATCGCCTTGACCTTGATCTTTAACCGCTTTTAATTGTGATAATTTATTTTCAAATTCTGTCACCATCGCTTGACGGTCATGTTCTGGTACAAGACGCCATGAGGCCCAATCTACTGCATAAAACAAATGAAGACTGTACCAACCATCTAAAGTCTCTGCTGCATGACTCATTTAAGAACACTCCTTTGATTTAATCAGATTACTTAAATTTTATCATACCCTACTTTAAAGACCGAACTAAACGATTAAGAACATTCTATGAACGTGGCTAGCTTTAAAATTTCGTCATAGTTTTATCATAAAGTTTTTTCTTATTTTTGAAGGACAGAATATCAAAAACGCCCCCTTGGAAAAGTCGTGATAAGTATCGTATAATTACTATGGAATTTATGTTCAGAGGAAAGTGAAGGAGGACAATTATGTCTAGTTTATTAGATGTTTTAAAAGAAAAATTATCAGGTCAAAATGTTCGTATCGTATTACCAGAAGGTGAAGATGAACGCGTCTTATCTGCTGCTGTTGAATTACAACAATCAGACTATGTGACTCCAGTTGTTTTAGGCAATAAAGCGAACATCGAAACGCTTGCAAAAGACAAAGGACTTTCTATCGATGCACTTGAAATCATTCAACCAGATACAAGTGACTTAAAAGCTGATTTAGTCGCAAAATTCGTTGAACGTCGTAAAGGTAAAGCGACAGAAGAACAAGCGCAAGAATTATTAAATAACGTGAACTATTTTGGAACAATGTTAGTTTATGCAGGCAAAGCTGACGGCTTAGTGAGTGGTGCTGCCCATTCTACAGCGGACACTGTACGCCCTGCGTTACAAATCATTAAAACAAAACCAGGTGTTTCTAAAACTTCAGGTATCTTCTTCATGATTAAAGAAGATCAACAATACATTTTTGGTGATTGTGCCATCAACCCTGAATTAGGCGCACAAGACTTAGCTGAAATCGCTGTAGAAAGTGCGAAATCTGCCCAAAGTTTCGGCATGGATCCACGTGTAGCGATGTTAAGTTTCTCAACAAAAGGTTCAGCGAAATCAGATGACACTGAAAAAGTATCTGAAGCTGTGAAAATTGCGCAAGAGAAAATTGAATCTGAAGGTTTATCAAATGTTGTTGTCGATGGTGAATTCCAATTCGATGCGGCGATTGTTCCTGAAGTTGCGAAGAAAAAAGCACCGGGCGCTAAAATCCAAGGTGACGCAAATGTCTTCATTTTCCCTAGTTTAGAAGCGGGTAACATTGGTTACAAAATTGCACAACGTTTAGGCGGTTTTGATGCAGTAGGTCCTGTTTTACAAGGATTAAATTCGCCTGTTAATGACTTATCACGTGGCTGCTCTACTGAAGACGTATATAATTTATCTATTATTACAGCAGCACAAAGCTTACAATAATGGACTTAGTCTCAAAATATTTTAAGGATGTCGCATGGCGTTACGTTGATCATGCAACGGGACTTGAGCCCATGCAATCCTTTGCTTTTGATGATACGTTTTCTGAAAGCGTGGGCAAAGACGCCTCACCCAATGTTGTAAGAACATGGATACACCAACATACCGTGATTTTAGGCATTCATGATTCTCGGTTGCCCCATTTAGATGAAGGCATCCGATTTCTTACAGATACGAAAGGTTATAATGCCATTGTTCGTAACTCTGGGGGATTAGGGGTCGTGTTAGATCAAGGTATTTTGAACATTTCTCTCATGTTTAAAGGTAAAACGGAAACGAGCATTGATGAAGCGTTTTCAGTAATGTACCTTCTCATTAGTAAAATGTTCGAAAACGAAAATGAAACAATAGAAACGTTCGAAATTACCCATTCCTATTGCCCGGGAAAATTTGATTTAAGCATCCGAAACAAAAAATTTGCGGGTATTTCGCAACGTCGCGTTCGTGGTGGCATTGCGGTTCAAATTTACTTATGCGTTGAAGGTTCAGGGAGTGAACGTGCACAACTCATGAAAGATTTTTATACGCATGCCTTACAAGGCAAAACGACAAAGTTTACTTATCCCGATATTTATCCGAGTCATATGGCATCACTACAAGAGTTATTTCAGTCAGACCTCACCGTACAAGAAGTCATGTTTAAACTCCTCTATGCCATTAAAGATTTAGGGGGCACATTAAATATGGACCCGATCACAAATGAGGAATGGTCACGCTACGAATACTATTACGAGCGCATGTTAGAACGTAATGCGAAAATGAATGCGCGTTTAAATTAAACAAAAAGGCCAGAGACGATAAATTCGCCTCTGGCCTTTTATACTCCCAATACTACTGCTCACATATTATTCATGTGACATGTAGTGTGATTTTCCTTTTAAGAAAAAGCTGAGAACAAATGCGAGAAAACTTAAAGCAGTCGCAATCCAAAAAGCACTGTTGACCCCATCGACTGAAGCAAGTTGGTTCACAAATTTCATAATTGCGCCCATCGCTTGTTCTTTGCCTCCCATTTGTTGCGCCATCATTTGAACTTGATCTTTAATAAATGGATTCGTTTGATCTAAGTCCTGTTGAAATGTTGCTAAATGCGATTCTGTTTGTTGTGTCATTACTGTGACTAATATTGCTGTCCCTATTGAACCGGCTAATTGACGCATCGTATTAATCAATGCATTCCCATGTGAAATAAGTCGTGAAGGGAGTGCATTCATTCCTGCTGTCATAATCGGCATCATGACAAAACTCATTCCAAATGAACGAATAATATAAATCATTAAAATTGAAGTATACGGCGTGTCCATGGTCAATCGTGTTAATTCCCATGTACCGTATGTCGTGACTGCAAGACCGAAAATGGCAAGAGGCTTAATACCAATTGTGTCGAGTAATTTCCCGGCTATAGGCCCCATGAGGCCCATAATAATCGCTCCTGGCAGTAACAACAGCCCAGAATCTAACGCTGTAAAGCCGCGCAAGCTTTGAAGATATAATGGTAATAAAATCATACCGCCAAACAAACTCATTGTTACAATCATATTGATGATTGCCGTTAAGGTATAACCAGAATATTTAAGCACACCAAAGTCTAACATCGGTACTTTCATTGAAAGTTCGCGTATAACGAAAGCAATCGTAAAAATGCCTCCGATAATAAACATTGCAATGATTTCAGGCGATCCCCATCCTTTGTTACCGGCTTCACTGAAACCATATAACAAGGCGCCAAATCCAAGCGTACTGAAAATGATGCCTGGAACATCGGCACGTGGATGAGTCGTTTTTTGATAAATTCCAAACCATAAAAAGGCGATGATAAAGGAAATGAATCCTACACCAAACATGCCATAGAACATAATATGCCAATCAAAATTTTCAACGATATAACCTGACAATGTCGGTCCGATAGCAGGAGCTAAAATCATAGCTATCCCTAAAACCCCCATTGCCATTCCACGTTTTTGTGGAGGGAAAATCGTCATAAATACATTCGTTCCAAGTGGCATCAAGACACCTGCACCAATGGCTTGTAATACACGTCCTGTCATCATCACAGGGAAATTCCAAGCTATAGCGCAAACGAACGAGCCCATGGTAAAAATAATCATTGCGACTAAGAAAAGACTTCGATATGAAAACTTATTAAATAGATACGCACTGATTGGAATTAAAATCCCATTGACCAACATAAATCCAGTCATAAGCCACTGGCCTGTGGAGGCGGAAATATTAAAATCCGTGTTAATGACCGGTAAGGCTGTATTGAGGAGGGTTTGGTTTAAAATCGTAATAAACATCCCAAAGACCATTGCGACTAAAATTTTATTACGAGTAATCCCTTTTTTAAATACATAGTCTTGGGCAGCATCTCCCACTTCTTCATTGACCGGACGATGCTCAGGAGTATTATGTTGTTCCTCCTCTTCATCTAATCGAAATTGATGCGATGTTTCATCTTTAGATTCCGTTTCTGTTTTTTGATGCGTTCTTTCTAACGCATCCTTTTGCGTATTGCGTTTTTTTCGCTTCAATAAGAAGAGATTTAAAACGGCAATCACAATAAGGGCAACAATGACATATAACGTAACGAACATCTTTTGTCCTCCCTTATTTTAGTTTTTGTGAATGCTCACTTCCGCGTTCATACCAGGGACAATACCTTTTGAAGGTTGATTGTCTAATTTAATTTTAACTGGAACAACTTGTGTTACTTTTGTATAGTTACCATCACTATTAGATGAAGGCATTAATGAAAAACTTGAAGCTGTTGCATTACCGATACGATCCACACGACCTTTGATTTGTGAAGATTGACCATCAATAGAAACATCAACTTTTTCATTTTCACTTAAATCTTTGACATCTGTTTCATCGATATTCGCTGTAATGTATAAATCATTCATGTTGTAAGCGTAAGCCATAGGTTGACCGGCTTGAGCCATTCCATTTTCTTGGCCGTCCATTTTAGCAATTGTGCCATCTTTAGGCATTTTAATCTCCATTTTTTGAGGTTGACCATCTTGTCCTTTTCCTGTCACTTCCGCAACAGTATCACCCTCATTAAGTTTGTCCCCTTCTTTGGCATTTAATTTCGTAATTTGGCCAGGAATAGGACTTGATAACTTCATTTGTTCACTATCTACTTTAGCGTTATCCGTTTTAATATAATTTGCTGACTGATTGTAAAAATAAAACGCAACTGCGCCAATAATCAATATTAATAATATCGTTACAATATTAATTGTGATAATTTTCTTCATTCTCTTAACTCCTCCTTTAAAAATAACACGTTACATTATATAACCATTTGGATGAGAATTCATACAGACAATCTTTATAAATGTGTCGGATTTGAAATTATACTATAATAACAAAAGGTGATGATATGAATAAAAGCAATGCTAGAATAGCAATTCTAAAAGCGATGGTCGCGCTTTTAGAAAAAGAAAAATTTGATCAAATCACAATTAAACAAATTTGTGTAGAAAGTGGGGTCCATCGTTCAACATTTTATGCACATTTTGAAGATAAATATCAGTTAATGGAAACCATCAAATCATATCATATGAAACGTTATAGAAACTTAATGCAATATATGAAAAACATTATCGTTTCTTCTCCGATTCAAGAAGCGAAACAACGGATGATTCAAGTTTTTAGGGTGTTGTTCAAATATATTCTAAGATTTAAAACGTATTTTTCGGGATTAGTACTGACACAGAGTCAATATGATTTTATTCGGGACTATATTCAATTCACAAAAGAAGGCTATACTTCCATTCTAGAAGTTCTTCCTACAATGAATTATTCCAATTATTTCATTGATTACACGCTTGGGGGACAATTGGCGATTATTTATTCGTGGATTACGCGGGGATGCGAAGAAGATAGCGACACAATGGCTATGATTCTATACAACAATATCATTAAGTTGAATCGTTAAGCGTCACGACGTAAAATGGATGACGCCTAAATTAAAAATCGTTATAAAATGTTAATAAGCCTGCTCATGAAAGACAGTCGCTACGCTATCTTAATGAGCAGGCCTTTATTGGAGAACTTTTTGAAAATGAAAAACACAAAATGATATGTATGACTGTGCATATCATTTGCTTAAATCTAATGTAACATGTTTTCTAAATATTTGGGATACCAATGTTGAATATTTATTAATTTTTTATGAATATATTACGTAATTAACATAAAATGTTCACAATTTAAGCGGTTTAAAATCTCTTTTTAAAAGTTCATAATGATACATTGTGACATAGTCCCCTTGACGGTAGACTTCCTCTCGCGCTTCCCCTATGAAACGAAATCCTCCCTTTGCAGCGACACGTTGACTCGCTTTATTTTCTTTTTGCGCGCGAATTTCAAGGCGGTTCAGTAATAAATCATTAAATGCTAAGTCACATAACAGGCGCACGGCTTTAGTCATCACCCCTTGTCCTGTCACATGTTGACTCAGCCAGTAGCCGATTTCTCCTGTGTGATTCTGTGTATCTATGTTATGAATATCGACAGTACCAATCAATTGATTCTTCTCATATATAGCGTAAACTCGAACTTTATTCTCGATTTCTAATGTCATCATTTTTTTCAAAAACCGAAGTTCATCTTCAACAGAATTAATGTGCGGTACCCAATCTAAAAAAGCGTTCAAATGCGCGCGCTCCCGGTTGATGACGTCATAAACTTCACCCGCATGCATAAGTTCAAGTTTAACAAGGCTGTATGTTTCATCTATTGGCAATTTAAAATAATGCACCAGCAACATCCCTTTCACATAAAAATTATATTACATTAAATCATAAATAAACTGAAAAGTCAAAAAACTACCGATGCAATTAGAACCTGTAAACCGCACTTCCCCTCATGCTCCTAAAAAAGCATTATAAGAAAAGCCCACAAAGCCAAAACTTTGTGAGCCCTTCAATCCATTGAGTGGTCCTATTTTTACTCAAGAGATAATTATTTTTCAATCATTTTTTCGACGTCTTTATTATGCGCATCTAAAATGAGTCGTGATAAATCCTCTTTATCAATACGTCGTAATTTTGAAAAACGAATGATAAAAAAGATAAGTCCTAACACAGTCCAACCTAGAAGTGCGATGTACGACGGTCCAGATAGCGCGGCAGGTGACCATGGGAAAAGTAATAAAAATAAAAAGATAAATGAAATGACTGCGCCCACAATCGCAAATGTTTTATAAACAGGTCCGTATGAAGGACTCGTTTTGTCATAACTAAATAATTTTGCGGCTGCTAAACATGTGACAAAATAGGCGACAGACACACCTGTTGAAGACATATCGACAATCCATGTAAGGGCTGTACGTCCTAGCCAAGGTGCAATGAGTGTCAACGCCACTAAAAAGATAATTGAAACGTAAGGTGTTTTATATTTAGGATGCAACTTGCTAAACACCTTAGGCATAATACCTGAACGTCCCATTGAAAACAATAAGCGGCTCGCACTTAATAAAAAGCCATTTAAGCCGGTAAATATCCCCATAATAATCGCAATGGCGAGTACACCGAGGCCAATCGTGCCGAAAGCTTCTCGTGTCACAGAACCTGTGAGCCATAAATCCTCACTTGCGCCACTTAGCCAACCCGTATACAAAATCATCATTGTATACGTCATACCCGCAGCAATCAGACTGTACACGATTAATTTAAATGTTTTATTTGGAGAAAAATTGAATTCTTCTGCCGTTTGAGGAATATTATCAAATCCCACATAAGCCCATGGCGCAACAGCGACAATCATAATAATCGCTTGAAACCAACCATATTTTGGCCCGTTTAACGGTTTTAAGTTATCTAATGAGAAATTCGAACCAAAAAATGAGCTAATGAAAAGTAAAACAACGACCGTCACCATCGCAATACAAAAATAGTATTGTAATGATCCGGATACGCTTGCACCTTTAATCGCAATGAACATAAAAACAAGTAATAGGACAGTAGCAATAACGATTTCTGTGATGTAAACGTCCCAACCTGCAATCGTATATAATTTTCCTACTTCTAAAACATCGGGTAATAAAAATTTAATTAAGAGACTAAACGCGGTTGCATTCAAGGCAACGACACAAATATATCCAAATGTTAAAAACCATGATGAGAAAAAGCTCACATAGCGTCCAAATCCTAAATAACTGAACGCAAATCCTCCACCCGAAACTGGAAAGCGTTCAACTAATGCGCCATAACTCACGGCAATAATAATCATAAGTAATGCGCCAATTAAAATTCCAATTGATGCAGCAATTGGTCCTGATTGGGCAATCCAATCTCCTGGTAAAATAAATGACCCCCAACCAATACAAGAGCCATACGCAATGGCCCATACAAACTTCTCTGATAAATTTGCTTGTAAGTCGCCACGGTCAATTTGATCGTGCTTATTTTGCATATCTTACTCACCCCTTGTTACATTATACCGATGCCTAAAAATTTAACAATCATTTTCTTAAAGAAATCAAAAACACACATTTATTCAATGTTTGATAAATCAAAAGAATAAATGTGTGCTATATTTTTATATTTTAAAAGCAGCAATCGCAAGCATAAGCCAACTGACTACAAATAATACGCCGCCTATAGGGGTGATGGCACCAAGTACGCTCACACCTGTGAGTGACAGAATGTACAATGAGCCACTAAAGAACACAATACCTAAAAACATGAGCCAGCCTGCCCAACTCACGTTTAGGTCAAATGCACCACCAATAATCCCAATTAAAACTAAACCTAGCGCATGATACATTTGATAAGTGGTCGCTTTTTCCCAAACGGACATATAATGTTCTGAGAGCTTGCCATCTAACGCATGCGCCCCAAATGCGCCGGTACCCACAGCAAATAAAGCGTTTAACGCACCTAATATAATAAATACTTTCATCTATAATCCTCCTTCATTAAAAATCGAACAGCGATTCCCCATTGCCGATTTCATCATCTGTGACCATACGTGCATTTGACGTCGTGGTCTTACTTGGAGACACTTTTCCACCCATTAATCTAATTTCCTCATCTGTGACAGCCTGAGAGGAAGTGTCCTGTTTCGTTGAGGTATTCGTCTGTACAGCGGTATGGGTGATATCACGTGATGACGCGGACTTCTCTCGAGCATCCGTGTTCGTGTACAATGCAGTCAATGTGTGAATCGCGTAAATATGTTTATCAAAGGCGACATCATTTTGAGCTTGATCTGCCTTAACTAACTCTGCTTCAATCATTTCGATGAGTTTCTCTTTATTCACGGGTCTCTTCCTTTCTTTCACACCAATGTATTGGGGATTTTCCATGTTGGCTTAAATAAGCATTCGCCTTTGAATACGGTTTTGAACCAAAAAAACCACGATGTGCCGATAAAGGGCTTGGGTGCGGGGCTTTGATAATTTCATGCTTTGTCGTATCAATCAGACGCTCTTTTTGTTGTGCCGGTTTTCCCCATAGAATAAAGACAACCCCTTCACGATGATCAGAAACCGCCTGAATAATTTCATTCGTAAATGTTTCCCAACCTATATCTCGATGTGAATGGGCTTGACCTTGTCTAACGGTCAGTACCGTATTTAATAATAATACCCCTTCTCTTGCCCAGTCTTGAAGGTGCGGAGAAGTCCGATGACAACCAATATCGTCTTCCAATTCTTTATACATATTACGTAAGGAAGGTGGAAATTTGGCGTGTGGCTGTACTGAAAAAGCGAGGCCATGTGCTTGATTCGGTCCGTGATAGGGATCTTGACCTAAAATGACCACTTTAATCTCTTCAAAAGGCGTTAAATCAAAAGCTTGATAAATATCTTTACGTTCAGGATAAACGATTTCTGTCGCATATTCTTTCTCTAAAAAATCATGCATCGCTTTAAAATCATGTTTTGTTGTAATCTCATGAAAAATGGTCGACCATTCCATTATGTTCACCTCAGTCCACATTTTAACATAATTCACTGAAAAACTCGCCTCGGCAAAAACGAATATATTTTCACTTTGAGCCGTGCGTGATATGATATGAATAGTAACTGAAACTGAGGAGTGTATGGATTATGGCATTAAAAAAAGTATTAACAATTGCTGGCTCTGATACAAGTGCTGGGGCAGGGATGCAAGCAGACTTAAAAACATTTCAAGAGCATGATACGTATGGCATGGTGGCGCTTGCTGCCATCGTAACGATGGATAAAGCCACATGGTCACATGATGTAACACCGATTACTTTTGATGTGTTCAACAAGCAACTTGAAACAGTCATCAGTATTGGACCTGATGCGGTCAAGACAGGGATGCTCGGTACTGAAGAAGTCATTAAACGCGCAGGAGAAGCATTTACAGAATCTGGTGCCAAACATTTTGTTGTCGACCCAGTGATGGTATGTAAAGGGGAAGATGAAGTATTAAACCCAGGTAATACGGATGCAATGATTCAATATTTATTACCAAAAGCAACCGTGGTAACACCTAACCTTTTCGAAGCGGGTCAACTTTCAGGATTAGGAACATTAAAATCTATGGATGACATGAAAAAAGCAGCAGAAATTATCCATCAACAAGGGGCACAACACGTCGTTATCAAAGGTGGCAAAGCGTTAGACCAAGATAAATCATACGACTTGTATTACGATGGTCAAACTTTCTATCAACTAACAACAGATATGTTCCAACAAAGTTACAACCACGGCGCAGGTTGTACATTTGCAGCTGCAACAACAGCCAACTTAGCTAATGGTTTAACACCAAAAGACGCAGTGATTAACGCCAAAGCGTTCGTAGCTTCAGCGATTAAAAATGGTTGGAAAATGAACGATTTTGTAGGTCCAGTCGATCATGGTGCTGCGAATCGTATTGAAAAAATTGACGTAGATGTCAAAGAAATATAATCGTTAGAAAATAACGTCCATCTATCATTCGAAAGCCATCAAAATTTATTTAAGCATAAATTTTGATGGCTATTTTAATGCTAGCAAGGGACAAAAAGTTAGATGTTGCATCGTTACTTATGAATAAACATCGCCCCTAAGCTGAGATTTCTCAATGATCAGTTCGAAAACAAACATCCATTTTATAGACAGAAACTGACAAGCTGACGTCTGCGCTTTTCAGGGTTTATAACACTTACTTTAAAACAACTAAACCAATCTATGTCTCAGTCCGCTTCAATATAATTTCTAACTTCGTGTCTCCTGCCACACTTTTAAGTACCAGGTGTTGATCCTTTTGTTCAATTGTATATTGCGTGTCTACATACACGGGCTTTTTATACTTCACTTGATAATGAGAAGGCATCCTCTTTAATGTACTCCATAGACGTTCCACAACCAGTTGGCCAGGAACAATTTCAGGATGAAGTGGGTTTTCATCTCTTACTAGTGCGACATATTGTCGAACTTCTTCCCTTTTAAATTCCATTACATCACCTTTTGTATAAATGTTTGCCGTATTTTATTTTGGCCGGGTAACGAAAGTTCAAAGCGAAAACGTTTAAATCTTTTAAGGTCTTGCGCTACACTCCATGTTAATGTAGCTTGAAGCGAATCTGTGAATGGAATAGGTTCCCTTTTCACGACCTCTGTTTCAACTAACAGGATGGGGGCTTTTACAAATGGCGCAAATATATCAAACTCTCGCCAGTATCGCGACAAAAATAATAACGGAATTTCTTCAGTTTCTGGGCAACCACACAACCGCTGATATTGACGCACGGCTTCTATATCAATTTTTAGCATTTTTGTTTCAGACTGACCAACGTTCGAAGAGTGCTGCATTCCCCATGCCACCTCCAATCCCCATCGTCGCAAGTGTACGATGCGCTTCTGTCATGTGAAAAAGTCGCGTCACGAGAATAGCACCACTTGCACTGTACGGATGCCCCATCGCAAGAGCGCCTCCATAACGATTCAGTTGGCGCTTTGTTATCCCGAGTTCGCGTTGTGAGGCCAAAACTTGTGAACTAAATGCTTCATTTAATTCTACCGCATCAATCTCAGAGAGCGTCAGTTGCTGTTGATGTAATAAACGCTTCACAGCAGGAATAAGTCCTATCCCTAGTATTTCAGGTGGAACGCCTTCGATTGTATAGCCTTTAAACACAAGGCCTTCTGTTAAGCCTAACTTTCGTGCTTTCGTATCAGACATGACAACCACAAGTGCTGCACCATCGTGTTTTAAACAGCAATTGCCGACGGTCACGGTACCATTCGGAAGCAATGGTTTTAAGCGATGGAGACGTCTTAACTCAATCGTCGGACGAATCCCCTCATCTTGCGTCATCCATTCCCCTTGAACTTTTAAAGGAACGATTTCTTTGTCAAACTGCTGTTGTGCCTGCACTCCACTTGCCTTCATATGGCTCTCGTATGCAAATACGTCTTGATCTTCTCGAGAGATATGAAATTGTTCCGCAACATTCTCTGCCGCCTCAATCATTGAAGGGTCTTGCCCCCCTGGCGCGAATGCAGCACGTTCAAAAAATTGTGGCGGTTCTGAAGGATAGAGAGACGTCGGGCGTTTCATTTTCCATGGGGCTCGACTCGTGCTTTCAACGCCGCCTGCGATATAAAATTCACCTGCTCCACTTTCTACGAGACGACAGGCAAGCTGTATCGCTTCTAATCCTGAACCACACTGTCTATCTACGGTTAACCCCGAAACACTATGATGAATCCCCGCTTCAAGTAAACTTTTACGAGCAAGATTCCCACCGTTCCCGACCACATTTCCTAAAATCACATCATCCAATTCCTCTAGAGGACAAGATAACGTCGTCTTAAAATGTCGAAACAACGGTTTCAACAAATCTTCAGTTTCCCATTTGTGGAGCTTGCCTCCATATAAACCAATAGGTATCCGTTTCGCGGCTACAATGACAGCTTTATTCATTAAAATCCCCTCCTTCGTATAAATGTTGCGCTATGCGGCGTGAAACTTTACCGCTTGAGGTATAAGGTAACTTTTCAACCCGTATCCACTTAGAAGGGGTTTCATAACGTGACACGACTTTTTCAAGTTGTGCTCTCATATGGCGGTACGATATGGTTTGAGTTCCTGTATATAAAGCCACCGCCACCTCCCCAAATTTTGTATGTGGTTGACGCACGATAATCACGTCTTGAACTCCTTCGAGCTGCTTCAATTGTTGCTCAACCACGGAAGGATACACATTTTTACCCCCGATAATCAATCTATCTTGAAGCCGTCCATGTAAATAAAGATAGCCCCCTTTTAAGTGGGCATAGTCGCCTGTTTTGATCCATTGAGAAGCAATGTCTCCTAAATATCCCGAAAATGTCATTGGACTTTTTACAAAAAGTTGACCAATCCCTTTTTCATCTTGATGTCGAATATCTATTTGGACATTCGGAAATACTTTTCCGACCGAATTGAGGGGAGCTGTTTGATTCATATTCACACTAATAAAACTTGCTTCTGACGTTCCAAAAAACTCATAAATGGCGGCTGACGGAAGGGTTCTCTTTAACAAACGATGGCGTTGTTCAGTCAGTTTATCTCCTGAAATAAACACTTCGCTCACGTGATTATTTTGAGAGGCGTGTTGTAGCCAATCATAAACCATTGTCGGCACTAAAAAGAGACTACAATTGTCCGTGTAATCCGCAATACGAGAAGCACAACGTTCAATGTGATAGTCATTTTGTCCTAGAAAAGTGCGTCCGTAAAACAAGGCATAAATGACGACATATAGCGTTAAAGAATGAGCATAAGGTCCTAAGGCGACGAGCATATGGTTTTTTCCTCGGCCTCTCGTCATGAGCTTTTCATTTTGTTCAAAAGAGGCGATCCACGAAGCTTCATCTCTCAAAAAGGCTTTAGGTAAACCCGTCGTCCCTGAAGTAAAGCCCACATGTAACACCCCACTCGCGAGAGACTTCCGAAATTGCTTTTGTCTTTGATAAAATGTCTCATCCTCCCATAGATAAGGGATGTCATACGTTTCATATAATGCTTTTTTGCGAGCGACCGACCAATTGGTATCCATGACCCAAGGTGTCCCTCCTTTAGAAAGCACCGCCAAATACGCCACCACAAAGTCTTGTATGCGGGAAAAAGACAAGGCGACATTGAGAGGCAGGTCGTATTCCGGGAGACGCGAAGCCGCATCTTTAACACGCTCATGCAAAGTGGCATAATTTAATTGTTCATCATCGATGTATAATGCCACACGTTGTGCTTCTGTTTTGGCATAGTGTTCAATTCGTTTCAACAATTCCATTGAGATGCTCACTTCTTTTCTACATTTTGTTCATTTTATCATAGAAGCCTTTGTCTCAGCATCTCTCTCAAAACGAAAAAACTTCTATCCTATAGCCTTAATTCAAGACTATAGAGATAGAAGCTTTTACAATTTTATTCTAAATTCGCGTGGTTTTGTTGCATCTTTTCTTCTGATATCTTTAATTGTTCTTGTAAATTGAGGACCAGACTATCAAGTAAAATCAATGCACTTTGTTCAAACAAACTCCCTAAAGGTTGATCTGAACCTTCCGCATCATGTTTTGTTCCAGCTGGAAGTTCGATCGCAAGGTCTGCCAATGAACCTATCGGAGAATCGGGTTTTGTAGTGATGAGCAGTACTTCTGCCCCCACTTCTTTGGCTTTTTCAGCTAGTAACTTTAAGTGCGCAGTTGAACCAGAACCCGAAATAATGATAAAGACATCCCCTTGCTGAATCGATGGCGTTGTCGATTCACCGACAACATAAGCACGTTGCCCTAACTGATTCAAACGCATCGCAAAACTGTTTGCGACAAATCCAGAGCGTCCTTTTCCTGAAACAAAAACGGCATTAGCCTCTAAAACCTTTTGTTCAAACGTATGGGCATCCTCTGCATTAACAGCACTTAGTGTTTGTTCTAGTTCATTTAAAATCAAGGTATAATTCAGTTTTGCCATCTTATTTACCTTCCATGATGTCACGGCATTGTTTTGCTGCTTCTGCTGGGTCATCTGCATTTGCAATACCGCCACCAACAATAATTAAGTCTGGATTTTCCTCAACGACTTCTTTAATTGTATCTGGTTTAATACCACCCGCTACTGCCACTTTAGATTGACTAATCACTGATTTGACTTTGCGTAAACTTTCAAGTGGTGATTGGCCTTGTGCTTGTAAGTCATAACCTGTATGCACCGCAATATAATCTGCACCCATAGCGTCAATTTCTTTTGCACGTTTTTCTAAATCTTGAACTGCAATTAAGTCAACAAGTAATTGTTTGCCATGTTTATGTGCTTCAGCGACAGCATTTTTAATAGATTCATCTTCAGCCACACCTAAAATCGTTACGACATCCGCACCGAATTTAATCGCTTGGCTCACTTCATAGTCTGCAGCATCCATAATTTTTAAGTCCGCTAATACTTTAACGTCTTCATCTTTCACATTATCTTTTAAATGTTGTACTGCAGGGAGACCTTCATTAATCACAATCGGCGTACCGATTTCAACGATATCTACATAATCTGTCACTTTTTTAGCTAATTCTGCTGCTTCTTCTTTATTTAATAAATCAATCGCTAATTGTAATTCCATGATAAAATCATTCCTCCATTAGTATATCTTTTTCACTACAGTTTCAGAATATACCCTAAAATATGTGGGTTCAAACGTTCTGCCTATGCATCAGGCATGGCAGCATCATCTACAAACACTTCTACATTAGGATGTTGATGTAAGATGGAAGCGGGTAAATCCTCTGTGACACGTCCAGATGTTAGTTTTGTCATTGCTTCTTTTTTTGAACTCCCCAGTGCAATTAAAATAATACGTTTCGCTTTCATAATCGACTGTAAACCCATGGAAATCGCTTGTCGCGGAACGTCTTCTTTATTCTCAAAATATCGGCTATTTGCTTCAATTGTACTTTCAGTTAAATCCACACAATGGGTAATACTCTCAAAGTCTGTGCCAGGTTCATTAAATCCAATGTGCCCATTTTGACCAATACCTAGAATTTGAATATCAATTGGACCTTCTTCATCAAGTAAAGCTTCATAATGTTTTGCCTCTTGGGTAATATCTGTAGCGACACCATCTGGAATATGCAGAAAAGATGCCGTAAATTTCGGATAGCGATGAAATAAAATATCATGCATATAATAGTCATAACTCTCTGGATGTGATTTAGGCAATCCGACGTATTCATCAAGATTAAATGTATGCACTTTCGAAACATCCAGTTGATTTTTATTCAGTAATTCCACCAAATAAGCATACATATCAACCATCGTTCCTCCTGTCGCCAAGCCTAAACGACTGTTTGGATGACGTAACATTTGTTGATAGAGTTCAGTAGCAACATAAAATGAAACACGGTCTCGTGTCCCCAAATTTGTAATCTTCAAACAACTCACTCCCTATTTGATACGCACAAGCGCCTATCTTGTACCTCAATGATTTGTTTCTCTCTTTAGTATTACCATACAACGTGAACTCCTTTTACGCCAAACAAATACAGTTAAAATCTCACCGGAGAAATCTCTTTTTGGATTTTACAACATAAAGTGAGCATACATATACAAATTTGTCACATTTTTTAGTAAAATAGACAGATAATCATATCGGGGAGGCAGTGAACGTTTTGCAACTTATCACAGAAGACAAACTCCAATCTTTATTGGATCAATATGCAAACCAACCTGTCTATTTACACGTTGAAACGACTAATGGTGCGTATGCGAGCCATTTCGATCAACGTGTTTTCAATGCAGGTACTTTTTTACGTAATATTCAAGTTAATTATCAGCATGCACAATTAAAAGGTGGCGGCAAAGAACCCTACCGTATCGGTCTAAAATTAGATAATCTCGGTTGGGTCTATGTGCAAGGATTAACCCATTATGAGGTCGATGAGAACGATGCTTTGCTCATCGCAGGGTTTAATTTTGAAGGACAACTTGCGGCTGCACTTGAAATTAGTCGACAAGCTTTTGAAATATAGGAGGCATTTTTATGGCAATGGAACAACATGTATTAGTTATTTTTCCCCATCCAGATGATGAAACTTTTTCGTCAGCGGGTACATTAGCACGATTTGCAAGTGAAGGTGTTCCTGTCACGTACGCCTGCCTGACACTTGGGCAAATGGGACGTAATCTTGGGAATCCTCCTGTTGCAACACGTGAATCTTTGCCTCATATTCGTGAACGCGAATTAGAAAAAGCAGCTGAAGTTATTGGTATTACGCATTTACGTAAAATGGGTTTACGTGACAAAACGGTTGAATTTGAGCCTCACGATGAAATGGATGCCATGGTCCAACAACTCATTGACGAAACACAGCCAACAACGATTATTTCATTTTATCCTGGCTATGCTGTACATCCTGATCACGAAGCGACAGCAGAGGCTGTTGTACGTACGGTTCAACGTCTCCCTGAAGCCAAACGACCAAAATTACAACTTGTCGCATTTAGTAACGATGCCGTTGACGAGCTAGGGGAACCTGATATCGTGAACGACATTTCTGAATATAAAGAACGTAAATTAAAAGCATTTGAAGCCCATCAATCTCAAACGGGCCCATTTTTGGCACAACTTGCGAATCCACAAGGCCAAGCTTCAGGTGCGCCCGCGGATGCAACGGCATTTTTAACACGAGAGACCTTTTGGACGTATCATTTCAACGACACGCCAAAATAAAAAAGATGAGTCAGTAAGAGAAAGTAAAACACTCCTCTCTCTTACTAGAAAGAGCAAATAAAGTGGAGGAAGAAATATGACTGAATTTGATTTATCAACACGAGAAGGTCGTTGGAAACATTTTGGTTCTGTAGACCCTATACCAGGAACAAAACCAACGACGAAAGCTGAAATGACAGACCTTCAAAGTACACATAAAAACTTTTTATTTGAAATAGAAGAAGTCGGAATTAAAAATTTAGTATACCCTGTGTGGATTGATGCCTTTCAAACGGCTGGCAACTTTAGCTTTTCAACAAGTTTGAACAAAGATGAAAAAGGCATTAATATGAGTCGTATATTAGAAGCGGTCGAAGCTGAATACGATAACGGTATTCGCTTAGATTTTGAAACATTGACTCAATTGCTTAACCGTTTAAAATCACACATGAAACAACATAGTGCTGGCGTCGATGTTTCAGGAAAATGGTTTTTCGAACGCCGAAGCCCGGTCACTGATATTAAAGCCCTCGGCCATGCGGATGTCACTTATGGATTAGCAGTTAAAGGGGATACAACGACGCGCAAAGAATTGACTATCGAAGCCGCAGTGACAACGCTATGTCCTTGTTCTAAAGAAATTAGTGAGTACTCTGCGCACAACCAACGTGGTATCATTACGGTGAAAGCGTACATCGATAAAGCAGCGTCACTTACGCAAGACTATAAAGAAATCATTCTAGATGCGATGGAAGCCAATGCAAGCTCTATGCTTTATCCCATCTTAAAACGCCCTGATGAAAAGCGTGTAACTGAACGTGCTTATGAAAACCCACGTTTTGTCGAAGATTTAATTCGTTTAATTGCCGCTGACCTTGTAGAATTAGACTGGTTAGATGGTTTTGATATTGAATGTCGTAATGAAGAATCGATTCACCAACATGATGCATTCGCAAAATTAAAATACCGTAAATAAAAAAACAGCCTGAGTTGAAGGTGCCCTTTTTGGCATCCCTTCACTCAGGCTTTTTCTCTATTTTAAGTGTTCATAAGGACTGTTATTCGCAAATGATAAAATTTGGTCGATAAACAGTTTAGCACGAAGTTGTAACTCATCGTTACTTAAATATAAAGTGCCATCTTCTAACTTGTCATAATCTGAACTGTGCGTCGCAATTTGTGTTGGAACGGCAATGCCTAATAAAGAACGGACAATAATTCTGAGATGAGAAAGCGGTTCGGCACTCACAATGCCGCCACTGTTGTTCACAAGACCCACAGGTTTCATTTTAAAGTCATCCATTGTGAGATAGTCTAATGCGTTTTTGAGACTGCCTGAGAATGACCCATGATAGTTCGGCGTTCCTAAAATAATGAAGTCTGCTTCTCTCGCAAGTGTTTTCAATTGTTCCGCATTATTTTGATAAGCCTCTGGTACAGGATTTTGACCTGAGAAATCCAACATATGCAATGGACGTTCAGCTAAATCAAAAATTTCAACTTCATGATATTGTTCCTCAATTTGTCCTTTTAAATATTGCGCTAGCGCACGTGTATGTGAATTGGGAGTTGCGCTCCCAACGAGAATTAAACCTTTCATAATTTTTTCCACTCCTAGTTTTTTGATTTTTCAATGACATGATAAATAGCTTTCGCAACGCCACTTTGTTCATTCGTATCTGTGACATACGATGCAATGTCTTTTAATTCAGGTAATGCGTTTTCCATGGCGATAGGATAGCCCACCACTTCTAACATTGATTTATCGTTTAAATTGTCTCCGACAGCCATGACATCCTTCATATCAATACCTAATTGGTCCGCTATTGTTCTAACGGCCAGGCCTTTTTGTGCATCGATATGTGTGATTTCAATATTACCACGTGCAGATGAGGAGACCGCCAAGTTTCCACTTTTTTCTAAACGGGCTTTCGCACGAGTTACTTTTTCAAGATCGACATCATGTGCGAGTACTTTCATAATTAACTCTCCAGGAATATCTTCTACTTGGTCATAATTATCGACCACTTTCAAAGACCCCACATCAATACGGTGTTGAATATGTTCACGAATTTTTTCAACATTCGGGGTTTGACCTGCCTGTTTCGCAATATCTAAATAAATCGCTAAATCTCGTTCAGGATCTTCTGTATAAATCCCTAAATTTGTATAGACTTGATAAAAAATATTTTCTTCAGCTAACACATCACGAATGCGTTGATAGAGCTCATGATTTAAATTGGAGGTATGCACAATATCGAAACATTCATCACGTACTTCTGCCCCATTCAAACAAATATAAGGCACTTTTAAGCCTGTGGGTTGGATGGGGTCATTCGCTTCATAAAAAGCGCGTCCTGTCGCAATAACAACAGTAATGCCTTGTTCTTGTGCATATTGAATCGCTTTTACATTTTCCTCTGAAACTTCGTGAGCAGCGTTTAATAATGTCCCATCCATGTCAGTTGCTATTAATTTTACCATCTCATTTACCTCACTCTATTTATGTCCTTGACTACGTTTTAAGTTGGCGCCGTTTTGCTTTGTTCTTATACATTTAACAGAGAATAGATTGCCTAAACGTGTCCTTATTGGAACTTTAATATCCTCTCGCACGAATCAATACGGCGCATAATATGCTTTATATTTTATCAAAATTGCGTTGAATTGTACTCCGATTTGTTTGTCCGCTTCTTTTCTTCCCTCAAGCGCTTAAAAAAGTTTTTCAACAATTGCCCACAAGAATAAGCCAGCACACCTGTGACGAGTGTGACACGATGATTCATTCGAGGATCTTGTATGAGATTCATCAAACTCCCACTACATCCCCCCTTAGGATCTTTTGCGCCATAAACGACAGTGTCAATACGACTCATAACAATGGTGCCAGAACACATGACACATGGCTCAAGTGTCACATACAACGTGCAACCTTCTAATCGCCAAGTCCCCAACTTTTGAGCCGCACGTTCAATCGCGATATGTTCTGCATGCGCCATCGGTAATTGTGCAGTTTCACGTAAATTATAAGCCGTGGCAATGATTTCATCGTCTTTCACTATCACTGCTCCAATCGGAACTTCACCTAATTTTTCGGCTTCACGTGCCGCCTCAATCGCAATCGACATATAAAATTCATGACTTCTCATACAGAAACATCCTAACTTGTGATAAAATTTGTAATACTGATGAAAATAAAAATTGGAGATAGAAACTATGGACAAACCCTTTATAGCTATAGAAGGCCCAATTGGTGTGGGCAAATCTTCGTTAGCGCATAAGTTGAGTCAATCTTATCATTTTTACGAAGCAAAAGAAATTGTAGGCGAGAACCCCTTTTTGTCCGATTTCTATGAAGATATCTCAAAATGGAGTTTTCAAACCGAAATGTTCTTCTTATGTCATCGCTACAAAGATTATCAAGACCTTGAAGTAATGGATCAAGGTATCGTAAGCGACTATCATATTTATAAAAATAAAATTTTCGCACGAAATACGTTGTCAACTTTAGAATTCGATAAATTTTCAAGAATTTTTGATATTTTAACGGAAGATTTAAAGATGCCCGATTATATTGTCTTTTTAGATGCTGACCTTTTTCGTTTGAAAGAGCGCATCAAAACAAGAAATCGAGATTTTGAAGTTCACATTGAAGATGACTATTTGCTCAAATTAAAGGCCGATTATCTTGCATATTATAAATCACTAAAAGCAAACGGACATCACGTCTTACGCATCGATACAACAAATTTAGATTTCGTCAATCATCCAAAAGATTATGACACAATTTTAAAACAAATTAACGAATTAATTGGAGGACAAACTTTTGAATAACTATGGTATCCCCTCAAATGCGGTCATCACGATTGCAGGCACTGTCGGTGTCGGTAAATCGTCGTTGACACAAGCACTTGCGGACAAATTAAACTTTAAAACATCTTTTGAAAATGTAGATCACAATCCCTATTTAGATAAATTTTACGACGATTTCACACGTTGGAGTTTCCACCTTCAAATCTACTTCTTAGCAGAGCGTTTTAAAGAACAAAAACGCATGTTTGAATATGGCGGTGGCTTCATACAGGACCGTTCAATTTACGAAGATGTCGATATCTTTGCCAAGATGCATGAAGAACAAGGCACTATGACACCGGAAGATTTTGAAACGTATTCTAATCTTTTCAACGCAATGGTTATGACACCGTATTTCCCTAAACCTGACGTTTTAATTTATTTAGAATCGGACTATAAAAGTGTGTTAAATCGCATTCATTCACGTGGGCGCGAAATGGAAATGAATACGGATCCTGAATATTGGAAAAAATTGTTTGCGCGCTATGATGCATGGATTAATCAGTTTAACGCGTGTCCCGTCGTACGCGTCAACATCAATGAGTATGATTTATACGAAGACCCAGATTCTATCGATGCCGTTCTTGAAAAAGTCGGTCACATTATTCAAACGCATCGCCAAGTCGATCAACGAAAATAATCAGCAAACCCATTGAACGTTCATGTTCAATGGGTTTTATTTTAATATAGTTGGAAGTTCTGTGACATCATTGATAATCACGTTTGCCTCTTGAAAAGTTGCTTGAGACCCTAATCCTGTTTTGACCCCTATCGTTTGTTTGGCATTGACATTTTTCCCCGTCAACATATCATTATCTGTGTCGCCAACAAAAATGAGAGACTTTCCTTGAACGCCTCTCTCCCATAACGGCTGTAAAATACGGGGATCCGGCTTTTCAAAATTATCCCCGTTGGTTGAAATCACGATATCAAACAACGGCTCAAAATGTGTTTTATCAAAAAAATGTTGCATCCCCTTACGATTATCACTCGTTAAAATACCTAAACGATAGCCTTCTGATTTTAAGGTGTGAAGCATCGATTCAATCCCTTCAATAACATTGACTTCAGGTTCTCGTGTATCAATCAATGCTTGGCTCTTTTGCGCTGTATAATGCAAAGTATCCTCATCAGTAGATTCATTAAAAACTGCGACCATATCCTCTAACGTCCCTGAAGCCATGATACTTCCCGGTTGAAAGGCCTCACCCTCGATGCCTAGCCGTTTTTTAACCTCTGCGCTCGCTTCAATTTGAAAATGATCACAGACCGCTTCGACTAATTGAATCCCTATTTTCACCCAACTTTCATCAAAATGAATTAATGTTCCGTCTTTATCAAATATAATCCAAATGTCTTCTGACATATTAGCACCTCCTATTTGATGATAAAAAATACAAAAGACAATATTCACACATGTTTCTCTTTAAAATTTAGTCTCCTTATCACTAATGTTCTATATTCGTATCAAAAAGTTAAAAATTAAGACTTCAATAGGAGAAATATTAGTATTGATTATTGTCATTTTAGATAGGGAAACCACTAAAAACGTTTCAAGTAAATATGAAGATATCAGAATAACCAGATATTGAAGTAATAATTATTACATCGAAAAATAAACTAAGAGACAATGAAAGTATTTATGGACTATTTAAAGAGAAGCACACGTCTCTTCAGAGCTATATTTCTTAGTCGTCACGAAATCAAGCATATATAGTTTAGTTACGGTAAAACAAATATGTTTAATCAATGATTAACTATATTTTGAGGTGATTGCAACAGAATCACTAATAATCCTATAAGAATATAATTTATCTATTACCTCTTTTTCATTTAATGACAGTTGTTTGATTACGTGACTACTTATATCTTTTGCCATTCTTTCAATAGGGAGGGAAACACTGGAAAGTTGAGGAGTTAAAATTTTGCATATATCATGATTGTCAGTTCCAATTAAAAACACTTCATTTCCTAGAACCCTAAAAATCCCTGCTGAAACGTAATCATTGCCAGTATATATTCCTTGTATTTCTTTATGACTTTCTCGGATTTTCATACCAATCTTTATACCATCATCAATAGTAAACGCTGATGAAAAAATGTATTCTTCTTTAAAATTTATTTTATTTTCTAAAAGAGCTTCTTTATATCCTTCTAACCGCAATTTTTGAGCGCCATTAAAAGGATTGTCAATGCATATTGCAATATTATTTATCCCCTTTTTTATTAAGTATTCAGTAGCATCTTTTCCTATATTAAACTCATCAAAATGAAAATTAGATATACTCTTAGTTTGATTAGTATCATTACTAGATATAATCAACCCATATTTAGAGTATTCTTCAATAATATCAACTTGATTTTCTACTGAACACAAAATGACTGCGTCAATTTCATTTTTCTTTAATGATATCAATACTTCTTCTTCTTTATTTGGTGAACAAAATGTCTGATGAATAAATGATTTATAACCATCTTCATAAAAATTTTTGGTTAATTCATATGAAACTTTAGAAAAAAAGGGGTGATCAATATAAGGTATTGAAATACCGATTGACTTAGTAGTTCTATTTCTAAAATATGTAGCAATGTTATTAGGAACATAATTATTTTCTTCAATGTATTGTAGGACTCTTTTTCTTTTCTCCTCATTAACATATGGATGATTATTTAATATCCTAGACACAGTAGATTTTGAAACATTGCACGCTTTAGCGACATCAAAAATATCCATTTATTCCCCTCCAGAAAAAAACTCTATTGACATGGGAATGTTCCCATAATTTAAGATAAGTTTATCATAATCAAGGCGGTGTAGCTATGACATTAAAATCTAGTAGTATTTTTAATTTTCGCAATAATATTCAAGAGTTAAAAAAACACTCTGAAATCCATGCAAACAAATTTCTTTGTAGTGAAATCAACAACACAAAACAAACCTTGTCAGTGAATAGGGATGTTCAAAACGTAGAGTTCATGCCAGTAAATCGTTTGATAAGAGAAGATGAGACAGAGAAAATCATGAATGTATTAAAAAATTTTTTACCTACTGGAAAATATACAAGTGGCAAATATATTGATGAATTTGAACAGTACCTTTCTGAGTATCTATCCATTAATCATGTAATTGCATTATCTAGTGGAACTGCAGCTTTAACAATTGGATTACTCTCTCTAGGAGTAACGGCGGGTGATGAAGTTATTCTACCTTCAAATAGTTTTGCAGCAACAGAAAATGCTGTTGTATCTATAGGAGCCACGCCTGTTTATGCTGATGTCAAAGACGACTTTACTATTTGTCCTACATCAATTAAAAACCTGATCACCTCAAAGACAAAAGCTATTTTACCTGTTCATTTATATGGTCGTTTTTGCAATATGTTAAAAATTAAAGAGATAGCTTTAGAATATGACATTAAAGTAATTGAGGATGCCTGTCAGGGAATTGGCTTAGAAGAGGTAGGAATGCATTCTGATTTAGCTGCATTGAGTTTTAATCCGTATAAAAATTTAGGTGTTTGCGGTAAAGCGGGAGCTATAATAACTAATAATGCCGAATTAGATTATAAATGTAGATTAATTAGTTATCACGGATTTGACTTAAAAGAAAAAAACAAGAAAATCATCGATTTTGGTTTTAATTCAAAAATTGATAACACACAAGCACTAATAGGAATTGTTAGAATGGAATATTTAACCTTTAATCAGTACAGAAGACTAAAAATTGCAGAAAAATATAATCAAAAATTAAGCGATATGGAAAATATTATTCTTCCTACATTTGATGATAAATCTGTGTGGCATCTATACCCTATCAGAATCAAAAATAACAAGAGAGACTTTGTAAAATCAGAACTTGAAAAAGTTGGCATTCAATCCGAGATATATTATCCATACTTAAGCCACGAACAAATAACTTACAAGAAAATAATTTCGCTTCCAAACACCGAAAAAATACACAAAGAATTATTATGTTTACCTTTATATCCTGATTTGACGAATGAAGAACAAGAATATGTTATTAGCAATTTAAGAACGATACTGGAGGGATTAAGGTGACAAGAAATTTAATATTATTTGACTTTGATGAAACGTATTACAAACATAATACTAATCAAACTGATATATATTATTTAAAAGAAATGGAAGAATTATTACAGAAAATTTCTGCTAATAATAATGCTATTACGGCGATTTTAACAGGAAGTACTATAGAGAATGTACTTGAAAAAATGCTAAAAGCTGGTATGTCATATAAACCAAAACATATTTTTTCCGACTTAAGTTCTAAAATGTACACATGGAATAACTACGAATATATAGAATCGGATGAATATAAAAAAGAAGTATTAACTGAAACATTTCTATTAGAAGATATATTAGATATATTAAATTATATTTCTTTTAAACATAAAGTGGAGTTTATACAACAAAGAGATTTTCGCGAAAAAGAAACACTGTACAATTTTTATTTTTATTCTTCAGGAGATACTAATTTAGATAAAGCAATCTTAAAAGATCTTATCCAGTATTCTGAAACAAGAAATTATACTGCGAGGTTTAATCGTTGTAATCCTTTAGCGGGAGACCCAGAAAACGCTTACGATATTGATTTTACTCCTAAAAATGCTGGAAAGTTATATGCAACAAAATTTTTGATGCGTAAGTATAGTATTCCTCGAAAATCAATTGTTGGTTTTGGGGATAGTGGGAACGATGAAGAGTTCTTACAATACTTAGACCATGCATTTATTATGTCTAACAGTAAAGATGAGGAAATGAAAAGCAAATTTAAAAACACAAAATATCCTTACTACAAAGGTATATTTACACATGTCAGAGAATTCATAGGTGATAAAAATGATTAATTATGGAATTATTGGTACAGGCGGTATTGCTAAAATACACGCTGAAATTATAAAAGACCTCCCTAATGCATACCTTTTTGGTGCCCATGATATAGTTGAAGATAATTTAGAAAATTTTTGCTTAAAATTTAATACGACTCCATTTGAAGATATTCATTCTATGTTAGAAAAAGTGGACATTGCTGTCATATGCTCGCCAAACTTTTGTCATGTAGATCATATTGTTAAATCTTTAAATCATAATTGTGATGTATTATGTGAAAAGCCGTTAACCAGTAATCTTACTGAAACAAATATAATAAGACACTATAATAATATTCAAAACATAAAAAGTATAAACCTAAATTATAGAAACTTGACTGTTGTTAAAAAGATTATGGATCTAATAAAGGATGATAAAATAGGTGAAATTATATCTATTCATATGGCATTTCTAAAAAATAGTGCTTATAGAAGAAAAACTTTTACTTGGAGAGACGATGGAAGTTCAAAATTAAGTAGTGGTGCCTTAGGAGATTTGGGGGTTCATCTTCTCGATTTAGCGACTTATATTACTGACAGTAATGTAAAGGTAGAAACAATTAAAACTAAAATGATGACTAAAGTAAAGCAAAAAAGTGATAATAGAGTACAAGTTGATGATCATTCAGAAACATTTTTTATGACTAGTAACGGTCAATATATTCATATAGAGACTTCTAAAGCTTGTGATGAAGATTTATGTGGTTTCTACATTTCTATTTCAGGTCGTAATGGTGAAATCAAATTTTCCTCAAAAAATGGTGGAGTAGTTACTGTGAATAACGATGGTATTCAAGAGATAGTCCAATTAGATGAGAGAACATACATTGATCCAGAAAATGAATTCTACGGGTGGAAAGATAGCTTTTATCATACACATATAAAATTTTTAGAGGCTATCAAAAATAGAAAAGAAACATCAATCTCAACTTTTGAGGATGGTTTGAGAGCCCAAGAAGTTTTAGAGCACTGTATTAATAGCCACCAACAAAAACAGTATATCGAATTCAAATGAGTAAATCCCATGTTCTTTATTTTTCTTTAATGTATTTTCTCATTGGTATGATACACACTTTTGTCGGTTCATTTAACCAATTCTTAAAAATAGAGCTAAATATGAATCAATCAGATGTATCAAATTTAATCAGTATTCAATTCATAACATTTATGGCTGGAGTGTTTCACTCAATTTTCTTAGTTAATAAAGATATTAAGAAATTTTTTAAAATAACACACCTATCCATTCTATTAATCGCTTCTGTTTTCCTTATTTCTGAGTATTACTTAATTGTATATCTGGTTGTAGCTATATTAGGTTTTTGCGCTGGATTTATCGAATCTTCTATTGCATCATATATTTTTAATACTAAATTTGAATCTGCCAAAACTTTTGGTTATATAGAATCATTTTTTGCAATAGGCTCATTTCTGCTCCCTATGATTGTGAAGATATTTGAATATCATTCAGATACAAAATACGCTATTATCTTTATACTCATAATGAATATCATTTCATTTTTTATTCTCTATTCAATAGAGTTTGAATTAAGTAGTAGCGATAGATATAAGATACCAAGGCCTTCTTTTAATAAAAAGTCAATGCTAGTTATAATTATTCTTACATGGTGTTTCTTTTATATTAGTATAGAAACGAATTTTTCAAATTTACTGCCATATATCAACTTAGTTTCTGATAAATTTAGCTATATTACTGTAAGTATATTTTGGATTGGAATAATTATAGGACGGTTTTTATATACGTTAATATTGCCAATAATTAGATTCAGGCTTGAAACATTGCTATTGGCTTATACAGTAATCTCCCTTTTTCTATATATTATGTTGATATATTTGAATACCCAAGATGAAATCAGGTTAATAATTCTATTTTTACTCACTCTATTTTTAGCACCCATGTTCCCTTTAGGTGCTAGTATCATTAATCAACATAGTAACAATAAGAGTTTATTTACTAGTATTTTTATCGCTGTAGCAGGATGTGGTGGTGCAATTGGAGCAGTGATTATAAAAACAGCTTTATCCATTCATATCCCTGTATATCTATCTATTTTATTAATATTAATTACTTGCTTATTTTTAAATACTATAATTTTAAAAACAAGCAAGTGAAATCCTATTTATTAATAGAGAAATCACATCGAAGTAACCACTTTTACTGAAGTGATTTACAAAAGTGTAACCTAATAATACACAAAATAGTAATTGAATGTTCATTTCGCTTTATCTTTTAGTGTATGAGAAGTTTTTACTTTTTGAATAAAAGAGCGGATAAAAAATAGTTATTTCGGCTCTTTGTAAACATCGATTGGTAAAGATATAATGTACTAAGTTGCAAATTTTTGTTGCTTAGTATGGTTTTAATATTCACTCATGTATAATCTTGAAATGATTGATTACATCACAAAAGAACTAGGAAGCCTATCATATTATAGCTTCCTAGCTTTTCTTTTATTACAAATTAATATTTCGGTACAACGACTCTCCAACCATATGGATCTTCGAGTTTACCGCTTTGGATACCTGTATAGTTGTCATACAACTCTTGCGTAATAGGTCCTGTTTGGTTGTCATTAATGATAATTTTTTCATCTTTGAATTGTAGTTCGCCCACTGGAGAAATTACAGCTGCTGTTCCTGTGCCAAAGACTTCTTGAAGGCGTCCTTCTTTATGGTATTGATACAGTTCATCAATAGCTACGCGGCGTTCTTCAACTTCATAGCCTAAAGATTGCGCAAGTTCTAGAACAGTTTTACGTGTGATGCCTGGTAAAATACTGCCGTTTAATTCAGGCGTCACAACTTTACCGTCAATGACGAAGAAAATGTTCATACTGCCCACTTCTTCGACATATTTTTGTTCTACCCCATCTAACCATAAAACTTGGTCAAAGCCTTCTGCATTGGCATTAGATTGTGCTAATAAACTCGCGGCATAGTTTCCAGCGACTTTCGCATAACCCACACCACCACGGACTGCGCGTACGTATTCATCTTCTACGTATATCTTTGTTGGACTTAAGGAATCTCCTCCATAATAAGAACCTGATGGCGATAAAATAATGAGTAAGCGATATTCATGTGAAGGATGCACACCTAAACCTTCTTGTGTCGCATATACGAATGGACGTATGTATAACGATTGTCCTTCACCTTCTGGTACCCAGTCACGTTCGACATCAATGAGTTGCTTAAGTCCTTCTAGTAGTAAGGATTCGTCTAATTGTGGCATTTTTAAGCGATCTAACGATAAATTAATACGCTTAAAGTTTTCCTCAGGTCTAAATAATACAACTTCATCGCCGTGCTTGTATGCTTTTAACCCCTCAAATACTGATTGGCCATAGTGGATACATTGGGCTGCCGGTGCAAGTTCGATTGGACCATAAGGAATAATCTTTAAGTCGTGCCATCCTTTATCTTGGGAATACTCAAAGCTAAGCATATAATCCGTAAAAACTTTACCAAATGTAAGTGAGGACTGATCTGGCTTTTCTTTAAGTTGGTCTCGTTGTTGAAATTGAATCTTTTCTGACATGATTATTCCTCCTATTTGACTGTAATACATGCATTATATCAATGCATTTACGACAATTCAATAAGTTTTCCGAAAATTAGCATTAATCTGATTTTTAGAAAACGCTTTCATATTTTTTTGATGATGTAAATCTAACTCCACTCCCAATGATTCATTATACAAAGTTTAAAGGGGTTATGAAAATAATTCGAATATATGAAAAAGAGACATGCCCGTCACATGTCTCTTCACGCATCTATGATATTATGAGATTTTGCTCATTCTCTTGATTAAGCTTTATGTGTTTCTTTTTCTTGAATCGCCTCTAACATACGTGCTGTCATCGCTTTAAGGTCATATTTCGGGTTGAAGCCCCATTCACCACGTGCACAGCTTGTATCGATGCTATCTGGCCAACTTTCAGCGATACCTTGGCGCACTGGATCCACATCATAATCTAATGTAAAGTTAGGCATATGTTCTTGAATTGCTTCTTTCACCATTTCAGGTTCAATGCTCATCGCACTTAAGTTATACGCATTGCGGTGAATTAATTTTCCGCTATCGGCTTCCATTAATTGGATAATGGCATCAATCGCATCATCCATAAACATCATATCCATATATGTGTCTTTGGCAATATAGCTTGTATAACGCCCTTCACGTACAGCTTTGAAGTAAATATCAACTGCATAGTCTGTTGTACCGCCACCTGGTTCTTTCACATAAGAAATCAATCCTGGAAAACGAACGCTACGTGTATCCACACCAAATTTCGTGAAATAGTAGTCACATAACAATTCGCCTGACACTTTGTTCACCCCATACATTGTGTTTGGACGTTGAATTGTCACTTGTGGCGTATTCTTTTTCGGTGTATTTGGGCCAAATGCGCCGATAGAACTTGGAGTAAAGAATTGTAAATGATGTTTACGCGCAACTTCGAGTGCATTCACTAATCCACCCATATTTAAATGCCATGCGAGTAATGGCTTTTGTTCTGCTGTTGCTGATAACAGAGCCGCCATATGCATCATTGTGTCCGGTTGGAATTGTGCTACCAATTGTTCCATTTTATCCGCATCAGTAACATCTAAAATTTCAAAAGGCCCTTCAGCCACAATAGAACCTTCTTCTGGCTCACGAATATCTGTTGCTAATACATTTTCATTCCCATAAATTTCACGACACTTCGCGACAAGCTCTGTTCCAATTTGTCCTAATGCACCTGTTATAAAAATCTTTTTCATAAATACTCATTCTCCTCATTGTCTTTTCGAGACGGACATACGTCTTTTCTAAATAGTCATTTTCTTGTTTTACAGGGTAATTATATCATTTAAGCGCTTTCTTGTACATCGTGAAAAAACAAAAAAGACGTGGTTAAGCGCAATATTTCTCATAGAGAGTAAACAAAACCCTCTAAATTTTTCTTAGAATGGTTGCTGAATAAATATTGAGAAACGTTGTTTGAGAAATAATCTACAAAAAAACTGCCTACAAAATGCATAGTTTTGTAGACAGTTTGAAGCATTGTGTTTTAACATAGCTTCAGTTTATTATTGAATTACGCCGAGTTCTTTACCTACGCGCTCGTAAACTTCTAATGCTTGATCTAACATTTCTTTCGTATGCGCTGCTGTAGGCATATTTCTCACGCGCCCTGTACCACGTGGCACTGTTGGGAAGACGATTGATTTTACATAAACGCCTTCATCCATTAAACGCTTACTAAATTCTTGTGTTTTCTTTTCATCACCAATAATGACAGGTGTGATTGGTGTTTCTGAGTCACCAATATCAAATCCTAATTTTGATAAACCTTCTTTAAGGTATTTCGCATTATCCCAAAGTTTATCGTGTAACTCTGTTGAAGCCATTAATTTATTCACAGCTTCTGTAATGGCTTTTGTATCTCCAGGAGCTAATGATGTTGAGAATAAAAATGGACGAGATTGCACTTTTAGCCAATCGATTAATTGTTGTGTTCCGGCAACGTAACCACCTACGACACCAATTGCTTTAGATAATGTTCCGATTTGGAAATCGATTTTATCTTGTAAACCAAAATGTTTTACAGTTCCTGCACCTTTACCCATTACACCTGAGCCGTGGGCATCGTCGACGTAAATCATAATACCTAAAGGTTCACAAATTTCTACAATTTCAGGTAACTTAGCAACATCGCCATCCATACTGAAGACACCATCAGTAATGTACATCACTTTATTGTATTCCCTAGATTCTACAGCTTCTTTAGCTTTTTGACGTAAATCATCCATATCTGAATGTTTTACACGAATAATTTTAGCTTTAGATAAACGGCAACCGTCAATAATAGACGCATGGTTTAATTCATCAGATAAAATTGCATCATTTTTATTCATCACTGCAGAGATAGCAGCCATGTTACAGTTAAATCCTGATTGATAAGCAATTGCTGCTTCTGTACCTTTAAATTTAGCTAATGTTTGCTCAAGTTCATCATGCAAATCTAAAGTTCCGTTAATTGTACGGACTGCACCTGCGCCCACCCCATGAGAGTCAATTGCACTTTTCGCTGCTTTTTTAAGATCGTCGTTTGTTGCTAATCCTAAGTAGTTGTTTGATGATAAGTTGATATATTTTTTGCCTTTGATTTGAATTTCAGGACCATTGGCACCTTCGATTGAATCAATTTCATTGTATAGGCCGTTGTCTTTTAAATAGTTAATGTTTTCTTCCAAAAACGCATTTAACTTTTGAACCATGTTCATTCCCCTTTCAAATATAAATCATCTTTATCATACCCTATTTTGAACAAACTTCAAAGCATGTGTATAATATAAAGACAACTATTTAATTAAGGAGAGATCGCTTTGACGGATTGGTTCCAACTTGCGCGTGAAAAAGAAACTCAAATGATAGAAACACGTCGCTATTTACATCAATACCCTGAAGTTTCATTTTTTGAGAAGCACACGCATGCTTACATTTTACAACGTCTTGAACAACTCGATTTTGATATAAAGGCTCCCGTAGGTCAAAACGGGATTATTGCGACAATTTCTGGCGCTACGAGTGGACCGACCATTGCGTTACGTGCTGATTTTGATGCACTTCCTATTGAAGATTTAAAAGAGGTGCCTTATCGCTCTAAAGTTCCAGGTGTCATGCACGCCTGTGGTCATGATGGCCACACAGCCATTTTATTGACGGTAGCAGAACTCTTGCATGAGTATCAGTCAAAACTCAAAGGGACGGTCGTACTCATATTTCAATATGGAGAAGAAGTCACTCCCGGCGGTGCGCAAGAGATGATTGCAGATAATGCGTTAATGGGGGTCGACAAAATATATGGCAATCATTTATGGAGTGGTTATCCAACTGGCACGATCCATACGCGGTCAGGTCCGATGATGGCGCAACCTGATGAATTTAATATTCAAATTCACGGTAAAGGTGGACATGGCGCAAAGCCACATGAAACGATAGATCCTGTCGTCATATTAGCTGAATTTATTTTAAGCACGCAAAAAATTGTTTCAAGAACGATAGATCCTGTAAAACAAGCCGTCATTTCTTTTGGTAAAATCCAAGCAGGCGAAGCTGATAATGTGATTCCGGATACGGCTATATGTCGTGGTACTGTTCGTACGTTTGAACCAGAAGTTCAAAATCATATTTATCATAAGATGGATAAGTTATTGCAAGGGTTGGCACTTGCCAATGATATTACGTATGAATTTGACTATACTAAAGGCTATCTTCCTGTATATAATCATGCAGCTTCAGCTGAGGTGGTGAAACAAGCCGCTAACCAATTGAATTTTAGGTATCAAGATTCAGACTTAATGATGGTCGGTGAAGACTTTTCATTCTATCTTAAAGCACGTCCTGGTGCCTTTTTCTTCACAGGATGTGGCAATCCAGAAAAAAATAGTGAGTGGCCACATCATAGTCCTCATTTTGATATTGATGAATCAGCGATGAAATATGCAGTGAGTACGTTTATGAAAATTTTAGAGCTTGAACATGTTATATAAATAGGGCTCTTTATAAAATAGGACTAATCACATTAAGGAGTTAGGCAATTACGGATTGCAAAACTCCTTTTTTCGTTGTAGGAACTTAAAGACTTAGCCATTGATGGCTATTTTAATAACACTTAACTCCGTTAAACAGTTTTTATAACTTAGGCATGCGAATAAATATAACGCATTTGATTGGTCCCTATGCCGAAACTTTTGAGCCATCTAGCTGAAACCGAAAATCCATTCTTTAGATTTTTCACTTACTGCAATAAAATTAGTGGCAGTAGCTGACTGGATTACGTATGCGCTTTTCAAACTTTTCTCAATGTAAAGGACCACCTATTCACGTATGTTCATAGGTGTACTGAAGACGTAACTCATTTCATTCGTAACGACTTCATGCACCGGCAGGCATTACTACGAAATCAGATAAATTTCTGTAATGCTCCCAGAAAAGCCTCAAATCGTCACGCAAACAACGATTTGAGGCTTTAAAATGTAAAAAAAAAGAGTTGGCACAAAGCCAACTCTTTTTATCTATCTCAAAGATAAATGATATTATTTTTCGATAGCTGTTACAACGCCTGATCCTACAGTACGTCCACCTTCACGGATTGAGAAACGAGTACCGTCTTCGATAGCGATTGGAGAAATTAACTCAACGTCCATTTCTACGTTATCGCCAGGCATAACCATTTCAGTACCTTCTGGTAAGTTAACAACGCCAGTTACGTCAGTAGTACGGAAATAGAATTGTGGGCGGTAGTTAGAGAAGAATGGAGTGTGACGTCCACCTTCGTCTTTTGATAAAACGTATACTTCAGCTTTAAATTTTGTGTGTGGTGTGATTGAACCAGGAGCAGCTAATACTTGACCACGTTGAACGTCTTCACGAGCAACACCACGTAATAAAGCACCAATGTTGTCACCAGCTTCAGCGTAGTCTAATAACTTACGGAACATTTCTACACCAGTAACAGTTGTTTTAGAAGATTCTTCAGATAAACCGATGATTTCAACTTCTTCACCAACTTTGATTTGACCACGTTCAACACGGCCAGTAGCAACTGTACCACGACCTGTGATTGAGAATACGTCCTCAACAGGCATCATGAATGGTTTGTCAGAATCACGTTCTGGAGTTGGAATGTAGTTATCTACAGCTTCCATTAATTCTAAGATTTTAGCTTCGTATTCAGCGTCGCCTTCTAAAGCTTTTAATGCTGAACCAGCGATTACAGGGATGTCATCGCCTGGGAAGTCGTATTCAGATAATAAGTCACGAACTTCCATTTCAACTAATTCTAATAATTCTTCGTCGTCAACCATGTCAACTTTGTTTAAGAATACAACTAATGCTGGTACACCAACGTTACGTGATAAAAGGATATGCTCACGAGTTTGTGGCATTGGACCATCAGCAGCAGATACTACTAAGATACCGCCGTCCATTTGCGCAGCACCAGTGATCATGTTTTTAACATAGTCAGCGTGTCCTGGGCAGTCAACGTGTGCATAGTGACGTTTTCCAGTTTGGTACTCGATGTGAGAAGTGTTGATTGTGATACCACGTTCTTTTTCTTCTGGAGCGTTGTCAATCATGTCGTATGATTGTGCAACTGAGTCACCGTTTTTCGCTAATACTGTAGCAATTGCAGCTGTTAAAGTAGTTTTACCATGGTCAACGTGACCGATAGTACCAATATTGGCATGTTCTTTTGAGCGATCGAATTTTTCTTTTGCCATTATGAAATCTCTCCTCTTCAAATTAAGAATTAATATTTAATATCTCTCATGAAAGTTACTCACCTTCATGAGATAGATAATCTTTATTACCTTTATAAATCATTTTACTAAAAAAATCAATTTTAAAAGAGCATAAAGTGTTGATGACATCTCACAAGATGAACATCACATAGACGGGTTGGGTAATCTATTATTCACCTTTGTTCTTTTTGATGATTTCTTCAGAAATTGATTTAGGTACTTCTGCATAGTGATCAAAGTACATTGTGTAAGTACCGCGACCTTGTGTGTTAGAACGTAATGAAGTTGCGTAACCAAACATTTCTGAAAGTGGTACAAATGCGTTAACAACTTGAGCGTTACCACGTGGTTCCATACCGTCAACACGGCCACGACGTGCAGTAACGTCACCCATGATGTCACCCATGTACTCTTCAGGCATTTCGATTGTAACTTTCATCATTGGTTCTAAGATAACTGGATCACATTTTTTAGCAGCTTCTTTAAGTGCCAAAGATGCAGCAATTTTGAAGGCCATTTCAGATGAATCGACATCGTGGTATGAACCATCAAATAATTTAGCTTTAACATCGATTAATGGATATCCAGCTAACACACCATTTTCCATAGCGTCTTTAAGACCTTGTTCAACTGATGGGATGTATTCACGAGGAACAACACCACCAACGATAGCGTTTTCGAATTCGAAACCAGCACCTGTTTCGTTAGGTGTGAATTCGATATGAACGTCACCGTATTGACCACGACCACCAGATTGACGAGAGAATTTACCTTGAACAGCAGCCGCTGATTTGAACGTTTCACGGTAAGATACCATTGGCGCACCAACGTTTGCTTCTACGTTAAATTCTTTTTTCATACGGTCAACAATGATGTCAAGGTGAAGTTCACCCATACCACCAATGATAACTTGACCTGTTTCTTCGTCTGTGTGCGCTTTGAATGTTGGGTCTTCTTCTTGAAGTTTCACAAGCGCTTGTGTCATTTTATCTTGGTCAGCTTTTGATTTAGGTTCTACTGATAAGTGGATAACTGGCTCTGGGAATTCCATTGACTCAAGGATGATGTCATTTTTCTCTCCACAAAGCGTGTCACCTGTACCTGTATCTTTAAGACCCACAGCTGCTGCGATATCACCTGAGTATACGCTGCTGATCTCTTGACGAGAGTTCGCGTGCATTTGTAGGATACGACCTACACGTTCACGTTTACCTTTCGTAGAGTTTTTAACGTATGAACCAGAAGTTAATGTACCTGAGTACACACGGAAGAATGTTAATTTACCAACATAAGGGTCAGTCATAACTTTGAACGCTAATGCTGCGAATTCAGCATCGTCATCCGCTTTCGCGATAACTTCTTCGTCAGGATTGTCTGCACGATGACCTACGATTGGCTTAACATCAAGTGGTGATGGTAAGTAATCGATAACGGCATCTAACATTAATTGAACACCTTTGTTCTTAAATGCAGTACCACATAATACTGGATAGAATTCTACGTCTGTTGTAGCTTGACGGATAGCGTCTTTAAGCTCGTCAACAGAGATTTCTTCTCCACCTAAGTATTTTTCCATTAAGTCATCGTTTGTCTCAGCTACAGCTTCGATTAATGCTTCACGTGCTTCTTCAGCACGATCTTGCATATCTTCAGGAATATCTGTTTCCTCGATATCTGTACCTAAGTCATTATTGTATTTGAAGCATTTCATTGTCACTAAGTCAATGATTGCTTGGAAATCATCTTCAGCACCAATTGGTAATTGGATTGGAGCTGCGTTCGCTTGTAAACGGTCATGTAAAGTGCTTACTGCGTAGTCGAAGTTTGCACCCATTTTGTCCATTTTGTTTACAAATACGATACGTGGTACGCCGTAAGTTGTTGCTTGACGCCAAACTGTTTCAGTTTGAGGTTCTACACCTGATTGTGCATCAAGTACAGTAACAGCACCATCAAGTACACGTAATGAACGTTCAACTTCAACTGTGAAGTCTACGTGTCCTGGTGTATCGATGATGTTAACACGGTGATCATTCCAAGCAGCTGTTGTTGCAGCTGATGTAATTGTAATACCACGGTCTTGCTCTTGCTCCATCCAGTCCATTTGTGAAGCACCTTCATGTGTTTCACCAATTTTGTGGATACGTCCAGTGTAATAAAGAATACGTTCAGTAGTAGTCGTTTTACCCGCATCGATGTGAGCCATGATACCGATATTACGCGTGTTCTTCAAAGAAAAGTCTCTTCCCATGGGTATTCTTTCTCCTTCCAGAATATAGGATAATATAATCAGATATAGCTTTACCCTAAGCAAACGCATGACAAACGTTCAATATGCAAGTAGCATGTTGATGGTTGTCGAAGTCATTAATGCTCAGGGAATGGGCTTCTATCTTACCAACGGTAGTGAGCGAATGCTTTGTTCGCTTCAGCCATTTTGTGCGTGTCTTCACGTTTCTTAACGGCACCACCAGTGTTGTTAGCAGCGTCTAAGATTTCGTTAGCTAAACGCTCTTCCATAGTTTTTTCACCACGAAGACGCGCATAGTTTACTAACCAACGTAAACCTAAAGTAGTACGACGCTCTGGACGAACTTCTACAGGTACTTGGTAGTTAGAACCACCTACACGGCGAGCTTTAACTTCAAGTACTGGCATAATATTGTTGATAGCTTCATCGAAAACTTCCATTGCATCGCGACCTGAACGTTCTTGAACTAAGTCGAATGCAGAATAAAGAATACGTTGAGCTGTCCCACGTTTACCATCTAACATGATCTTATTGATTAATTTTGTCACTAACTTAGAGTTGTGAATTGGATCTGGTAACACATCTCTTTTAGGTACTGATCCTTTACGAGGCATAATACAAGTCCTCCCTTCCTATTATAGTATATTTATAATCTATCAGTCATAGTAACCGACGAAAATTTACATGAATTTAACCTTATTTTTTAGGTTTTTTAGTTCCGTATAATGAACGTCCTTGTTTACGTCCATCAACACCAGAAGTATCTAACGCACCACGTACGATATGGTAACGCACACCAGGTAAGTCTTTTACACGTCCACCACGTACAAGTACAACACTGTGTTCTTGTAAGTTGTGTCCGATACCAGGGATGTATGCGTTGATTTCAATGTTGTTTGATAAACGCACACGTGCATATTTACGTAACGCTGAGTTAGGTTTTTTAGGAGTCATAGTACCAACACGAGTACAAACACCACGTTTTTGTGGAGAATTTAACTTCGTGAATTGTTTCTTTTGACTGTTGAAACCTCTGTTTAAAGCTGGTGAGTCAGATTTCTTAGTTTTGCTTTGTCTTGGTTTACGTACTAATTGGTTAATAGTAGGCATTTATGTTTCCTCCTCTCTCATTTTTTAATCCCACACATCCAGGTGGTTCATTTTTGGGTTAAATAAAATTTAGTAAGTCCAAATCGTCCTTACTAATCTCATTTGAGCAAAGCAACCACAGTTGCCTTTACATTAATACCAACTCGTTCTCCTAGAGCCACTTGACTCTCGCAAAAAGTGATTGGTATGTTATTTTGATTGGCAAAGCTTAACACGCGAGCTAAGAGATGCACATTAACATCTTCGCCGATAATCAATTGGGATACGTTATGATTTTTCAACGCTTTAAGCGTTTGTTTCAAACCAACAACGTAGGTCTGTTTGTTTAAGCGTGTGACTTTTTCATTAGACATTTACATATCCTCCAAAGTACTGCTTGCATCAACCTTTTCTATATTATCATCTCATGTTGTTCAAGTCAACATATTTTCAGACAATATTACAAAAAGTAAAGGCGCAGCATTTGCGTGCTCACTGCGCCTTTCATTTATTAAGATTCCGTCACAATATGTTCAGGAGTTTCAATCGTTGCATTTTCTTTTTCGATATCTACTTGGCTGTAACGTTTCATACCTGTACCTGCTGGGATCAGCTTACCGATAATAACGTTTTCTTTGAGTCCAAGTAAGTCATCACGTTTACCTTTAATCGCAGCGTCTGTAAGTACACGTGTTGTTTCTTGGAAGGATGCTGCAGATAAGAAACTTTCTGTTTCAAGTGATGCTTTTGTGATACCTAAAAGTACTGGTTTAGCCGTCGCTGGGCGTTTACGGTCTTTAAATGCTTCACGGTTCGCATCTGTAAAGTGGTGGATGTCCACTAATGAACCTGGTAATAATTTCGTGTCACCTGCTTCGATAATACGAACTTTACGTAACATTTGACGTACCATAACCTCAACGTGTTTGTCGTCGATTTCTACCCCTTGCATACGGTAAACTTTTTGAACTTCTTTAAGCAAGTAAGCTTCAGTCGCTGTTAAACCTGCTACTGCTAAGAAGTTTTTAGGCTCAATTGAACCTTCAGTTAAGACTTCACCACGTTCAACCGCTTGACCGATTTCAACTTTCAAGCGTGACGTACCTGGCGCAAGGTATGAACGCGTTTCGTTCGCACCTTTTACGACGATTTCTTGTTGTCTATCTTTACCAATTGTAATGTTATCGATTGTACCTTCGATTTCTGTAATGACCGCTTGACCTTTCGGATTACGTGCTTCAAAGATCTCTTGGATACGTGGTAAACCTTGTGTGATATCGCTACCGGCTACCCCACCTGTATGGAAAGTACGCATTGTTAACTGTGTACCTGGCTCACCGATAGATTGTGCTGCGATTGTACCAACCGCCTCACCAACTTCAACTTTTTCACCTGTTGCTAAGTTTTTACCGTAACATTTTTCACATACACCATGACGTGTGTTACATGTAAATGCAGAACGGATGTACATTTCTTCAATGCCAGCATCTGTAATTTCTTTTGCGATATCAGGTGTGATTAATTCGTCTGGGCGAATGATGACATTGCCTGTTTCAGGGTGACGAATCGTTTCTTTTGCGTAACGACCTTCGATACGTTCGATGAATGGTTCGATCATTTCAGTACCTTCTTTAATGTCTGAAACGAGTAAACCACGGTCTGTACCACAATCTTCTTCACGCACGATAACGTCTTGCGCCACGTCAACCAGACGACGTGTAAGGTAACCTGAGTCCGCTGTTTTAAGGGCTGTATCGGCAAGACCTTTACGCGCACCGTGAGTAGAGATAAAGTACTCTAATACCGTTAAACCTTCACGGAATGAAGACGTGATTGGAAGTTCGATAATCTTGCCAGATGGTGCGGCCATTAATCCGCGCATACCTGCAAGTTGCGTAAAGTTTGAGGCGTTACCACGGGCACCAGAGTCACTCATCATAAAGATTGGGTTTGTTTTTTCAAGTGATTCCATCAATTCTGCTTGAATTTGGTCTTTCGCATTGGTCCAAATTTCGATAACCGCGTTATAACGTTCTTCTTCAGTTAATAAACCACGGTTAAATTGTTTTTGTACACGTTCAACAAGTCTTTCTGATTCATCAAGAATATCTTTCTTGTCTGGTAATACCACAATGTCAGCGACACCTACTGTAATACCGGCTTTTGAAGAATATTTGAATCCTAAGTCTTTCATTAAGTCAAGCATCATAGAAGTATCCGTAATGCTGAAGCGATTGAATACTTCTGCGATGATATTTCCTAAGAATTTTTTGTTAAACGGTGGAACAAGTTCTGTTTTTTCAAAGTACTCAGCTAAACCGCCTTCACCTAGTTCTGAAGCTGAGACAAAGTACTTGTCTGGTGTGTTCTTTTCAAGGTTAGTCGCTGTCGGTTCATTGATGTATGCAAATGAATCTGGAATGATTTCATTGAAAATTACTTTACCTACTGAAGTCGTTAAGATCTTACGGTTTTGTTCTTCAGTAAATGTTGGGTTATTAAATGATGCTGCTTGTACCCCAATACGTGTATGAAGGTGAACGTAACCGTTCGCATAGGCTTTAATCACTTCGTTGGCATCGTTAAACAATAAACCTGTATTGACCGCATCTTTACGTTCTAAAGTTAAATAGTAGTTACCTAATACCATGTCCTGAGACGGTGTAACAACTGGTTTACCATCTTTAGGGTTCAAGATGTTTTGTGCTGCAAGCATTAACATACGTGCTTCTGCTTGGGCTTCTTTTGATAATGGAACGTGAACGGCCATTTGGTCACCGTCAAAGTCCGCATTATAGGCCGTCGTTACAAGTGGATGTAAACGAATCGCACGACCTTCAACTAATGTTGGTTCGAAAGCTTGGATACCAAGTCTGTGAAGCGTTGGCGCACGGTTAAGAAGTACTGGGTGCTCTGTAATAACATCTTCTAAAACGTCCCAAACTTCATCTTCTGTACGTTCGATTTTACTTTTCGCATTTTTAATGTTTGTTGCGATTTCACGTTGAACTAATTCTTTCATAACGAAAGGTTTGAATAATTCTAACGCCATTTCTTTTGGTAAACCACATTGGTACATTTTCAAGTTAGGACCTACGGCGATAACTGAACGACCTGAATAGTCCACACGTTTACCGAGTAAGTTTTGACGGAAACGACCTTGTTTACCTTTTAACATGTGTGACAATGATTTTAATGGACGGTTACCTGGACCTGTCACTGGACGGCCACGACGACCGTTGTCGATTAATGCATCAACAGCTTCTTGTAACATACGTTTTTCGTTTTGAACAATAATGCCAGGAGCACCAAGATCTAATAAACGTTTTAAACGATTGTTACGGTTGATGACACGACGATATAAATCGTTCAAGTCACTTGTTGCAAAACGTCCCCCATCTAATTGCACCATTGGACGGATTTCTGGTGGAATGATTGGAAGCACGTCTAAAATCATCCAAGCTGGATTGTTTCCAGAGTTACGGAATGATTCTACAACTTCTAAACGTTTGATTGCACGTGTTAAACGTTGACCTGTTGCAGACTCAAGTTCGTCACGTAACATTTTCAATTCTTCGTCTAAATTGATTTCTTCGAGTAAATCTTTGATTCCTTCCGCACCCATTTTGGCTACGAATTGTCCAGGGAATTTATCATAATACTCACGGAATTCAGCTTCAGAGAGTAATGTTTTCTTTTCTAGACCCGTTGGACCTGGATCTACCACGACGTAAGAAGCAAAGTAAATGACTTCTTCTAAGGCACGCGGAGACATGTCTAATAATAAGCCCATACGGCTTGGGATACCTTTGAAATACCAAATGTGTGATACAGGTGCCGCAAGTTCGATGTGACCCATACGTTCACGACGTACTTTTGATTTTGTAACTTCAACGCCACAACGGTCACAAATCATCCCTTTATAACGTACACGTTTGTACTTACCACAACTACATTCCCAGTCTTTTGTCGGTCCAAAAATACGTTCACAGAATAGACCGTCTTTTTCTGGTTTTAAAGTACGATAGTTAATTGTTTCTGGCTTTTTAACCTCACCGTATGACCAAGAACGGATTTTTTCAGGTGAAGCGAGTCCTATTTTCATGTAATGGAATTTATTTACATCAATCAAGGAGCCTACCTCCTTTATTTTAATTAGCTGTGCTAGTTGATTGATTCCTTAAAACAATGGCACACATGTTGTTGTAAATGGGAGATCCCCTCTTAAAAGGCCCCATTCACAATACATGTTATTTATTCAGAAGATGCAAGATTTATTCTGTTAAATCTTTTTGTGATTCTGGAACAGAAGATTGTTGTAAGTTGACTTTGCGATCAGGAATATCGTCATCGTCCAAGTCACGCATTTCAATCTCGTTATCTTGTTCGTCCATCACTTTAACATCTAAACCTAAACTTTGAAGTTCTTTCATCAATACGCGGAATGATTCTGGAACACTTGGTCTAGAAATATTTTCACCTTTAACGATAGATTCGTATGTTTTCACACGACCGACTGTATCGTCAGATTTGTATGTGAGGATTTCTTGTAATGTGTATGCTGCACCATAAGCTTCAAGTGCCCATACCTCCATCTCACCAAATCTTTGTCCACCGAATTGTGCTTTACCACCAAGTGGTTGTTGCGTAACGAGTGAGTATGGACCAGTTGAACGTGCATGGAGTTTGTCGTCTACCATGTGTGCAAGTTTCAACATGTACATAACCCCTACAGAAATACGATTATCGAATGGTTCGCCTGTACGGCCATCGTAAAGGACAGTTTTACCGTCACGTGCCATACCTGCTTCTTCAATTGTTGACCATACGTCATCATCGTTGGCACCGTCAAATACCGGAGATGCAACGTGAATACCTAAGTTTTTCGCAGCCATACCTAAGTGAAGCTCTAAAACTTGTCCGATATTCATACGTGATGGTACACCTAGTGGGTTTAACATGATATCGATTGGACGTCCATCTGGTAAGTAAGGCATGTCTTCTTCAGGAACAATCTTAGAGATGACACCTTTGTTACCATGACGACCACACATCTTATCCCCAACGTGAATTTTACGTTTTTGAACGATGTAAACACGTACGAGTTGGTTAACACCTGGAGATAACGAATCGTCGCCATCTTCACGGTTGAAGACTTTAACATCTAATACGATACCGCCTGCACCGTGTGGTACACGTAATGACGTATCACGTACTTCACGTGCTTTTTCACCAAAGATGGCATGTAAAAGACGTTCTTCAGCAGTAAGTTCAGTAACCCCTTTAGGTGTAACTTTACCGACTAAGATGTCACCATCTTTAACTTCCGCACCTACATAAACAATACCACGATCATCTAAGTTTTTAAGGGCATTTTCAGAAACGTTCGGAATATCACGTGTAATTTCTTCAGGTCCAAGTTTCGTGTCACGCGCTTCAGATTCGTATTCTTCAATGTGGATTGAAGTATAAACGTCATCTTTTACAAGGCGTTCACTCATGATTACGGCATCCTCGTAGTTATAACCGTCCCAAGTCATGAAGCCAACAACAACGTTACGACCTAACGCCATTTCACCTAATTCCATAGATGGACCATCGGCAAGAATTTCGTTTTTCTCAACAACGTCTCCTGCAGCGATGATTGGACGTTGGTTATAACATGTACCAGAGTTTGAACGTTTGAATTTAGCTAAAGGATAGCGATCTAATTCACCTTCAACCTCTTTGCCATTTTCTTCAATTAAGCGACGTACAAGAATTTCACTAGATTGAACGTGCTCTACGCGACCACGGTATTTTGCAAGTACTGCCGCACCAGAGTCACGTGCAGCTACGTGTTCCATACCTGTACCTACAAATGGTGACTCAGGATTTAACAAAGGCACCGCTTGACGTTGCATGTTCGCACCCATTAACGCACGGTTAGAGTCATCGTTTTCTAAGAACGGAATACATGCAGTTGCCGCAGAAACAACTTGCTTCGGTGATACGTCCATGTAATCCATTTTTTCTTTAGCCATTGTTGTATTGTTCCCACGGAAACGACAAACGATTTCGTCGTCGATAAAGCGTCCATTTTCATCTAAACGTGAGTTCGCTTGGGCAACAACATAACTGTCTTCTTCGTCCGCAGTTAAATAATCAATTTGATCAGTAATTGCGTTCGTTTCAAGGTCTACTTTACGATACGGCGTTTCAATAAAACCAAATTCATTAACACGCGCATAACTTGAAAGTGAGTTGATTAATCCAATATTTGGACCCTCTGGTGTTTCGATTGGACACATACGACCGTAGTGAGAATAGTGAACGTCACGCACTTCCATTTGAGCACGTTCACGTGTTAAACCACCTGGTCCTAAAGCAGATAAACGACGTTTGTGAGTTAACTCTGCTAATGGGTTCGCTTGGTCCATGAATTGTGATAATTGTGAACTACCAAAGAACTCTTTCACAGATGCAATCACTGGTCGGATGTTGATTAATTGTTGTGGTGTGATAGATTCTGTGTCTTGAATAGACATTCTTTCACGTACGACACGTTCCATACGAGATAAACCAATACGGAATTGGTTTTGTAATAATTCACCCACAGAACGTAAACGACGGTTACCTAAATGGTCGATATCGTCTGTGTAACCAATGCCATGTAATAAGTTGAAGAAATAAGACATAGAAGCAACAATATCCGCTGGTGTAATACATTTCACTTCTGAATCAGGGAAAGCATTACCGATAACAGTTGTTGTACGTTCTTCGTCATCGTTAGGGACATAAACTTTGATAGATTGAACTTCTACAGGTTCATCTACAATGCTATTTGGAAGCTCATAAACTTGTGCGTTCGCATTCGATTCTAAGACATCCATAATTTCGTCCAATTTACGACGATCTAACACTGTGCCTTCTTCAACAACGATTTCGCCTGTTTCAGTGTTGACGATTGGTTCAGCTAATTTTTGATTAAATAAACGATGTTTTAAATGTAATTTTTTGTTTGCTTTATAACGTCCTACGCTAGCTAAATCGTAACGTTTTGGATCAAAGAAACGAGAGTATAATAGACTCTTCGCATTTTCTACAGTTGGTGGTTCACCTGGGCGTAAACGTTCATAAATTTCAAGTAAAGCTTGTTCTGTATTTTCAGTGTTGTCTTTTTCTAAAGTATTGCGTAAATATTCGTTATCTCCAATTAAATCAATAATTTCTTGATCTGTAGAGTAACCTAACGCACGTAATAATACAGTTAATGGTAATTTACGTGTTCTATCGATACGGACATATACTACATCTTTAGCGTCTGTTTCATATTCCAACCAAGCACCACGGTTAGGAATCACAGTCGCATCATAGTTCACACGACCATTTTTATCTAGTTTTTCGTTGAAATAAACGGATGGTGAACGTACTAATTGTGAAACGATAACACGTTCTGCACCGTTGATGACGAAAGTACCCGTTTCAGTCATTAATGGGAAATCACCCATGAACACTTCTTGGTCTTTCACTTCGCCCGTTTCTTTACTGATTAAACGGACTTTAACACGTAAAGGTGCCGCGTATGTTGCATCACGGTTTTTTGATTCTTCTAAGTCGTACTTAGGTTCACCTAATCTATAATCAACAAATTCTAAAGAAAGGTTACCTGTGAAGTCCTCAATTGGAGAAATGTCTCGAAGCATTTCTAAGAGTCCTTCTTTTAAAAACCAATCATATGATTTTGTTTGAATCTCAATTAAATTAGGTAATTCTAATACTTCTGAGATTCTTGCGTAGTTTCTACGTTTACGATGTCTTCCATATTGGACAAATTGACCTGCCAAACAGATTCACCCCTCAAAAATTGTGTGTCTCTCTAATAAAAGTGTTATGCAACAAGACAAAAAGAAAACGGTTGTTCACGATACGATGACACCATTTTCTATTCTAATTGCGTATTTATGAAATGTTACAATGAAACTTTAGCGGTAAAAGTACACACTTATTGAACATAATTTTTTCATCTTAATACTTTACCATACAAAAAGGATTTAATCAACCCTTTACACTTTTCAAAATATGATAACCCTTGCTATTTTTAACAGATTCTACATTGCCAAAAACAGCTTCCATTTTCTTCTTAGCAGAGGGCATGCCTTGCTTTTTCTGAATCACAACGTATAAAGCACCTTTGGCTTTTAGTTTTGAATAGGCGTCTTCTAATATTTGATGGACTACTTTTTTCCCGGCACGAATAGGAGGATTCGTTAATATAAAATCCGCTTGCGCTTCTCCTATTTTAGATAAGCCATCGCTTTCTAAGACTTGAACATTATGAATATCATTGTGTTTAGCATTTTTTTCAACAAGTGAGAGCGCGCGATGATTGACATCAAGCATAGTGATGCGATCATGTGGTGCAACCTTCGCTAACATCAGACCAATGGGACCATACCCACAGCCGACATCTATAATTTGTTTAACTTCACCTGGCGGATGCGCGTTCAAAAATGTTTGAATAAGTAAATCAGAACCAAAATCGACGCGATCTTTTGAAAATACGCCTGTATCTGTTGTGAGGATCAGTTGATGATGATGGACTTGATATGTGATTGTTTGTTCATTCGTTTCACTGTCTGGATGTGAATCATAATAATGACTCATCGCATTCACACCTTTTTAAGTATAATATTGATAAAACCCGCTATTTACAGGAAATAGCGGGTTTTTCACTTATCAAAAGAATTATTTTAATTCTACTGAAGCGCCAACTTCTTCTAATTGTTCTTTAAGTTTTTCAGCTTCTTCTTTTGGTAATCCTTCTTTGATTACGCTTGGAGCGCCGTCAACTAATTCTTTAGCGTCTTTTAAGCCTAAGCCAGTTGCTTCTTTAACAGCTTTAACAACTTTGATTTTTGAAGATCCAGCTGAAGTTAACTCAACGTCAAATTCAGATTTTTCTTCTGCTGCTTCTCCACCTGCTGCACCTGCTGCTGCAACTGGTGCTGCTGCAGTTACACCAAATTCTTCTTCGATTGCTTTAACTAAATCGTTTAATTCTAAAACTGACATTTCTTTAATTGCTTCAATGATTTGCTCTTGATTAGCCATGTTTATATTCCTCCATTATTTTAAAGTTTAATTTTTTACGGCATGCAATAATAATTACTCTGCACTTTCTTCTTTGCTCTCACCAACAGCTTTAACTGCATAAGCGAAGTTGCGCATTGGTGCTTGTAATACTGATAAAAGCATAGAAACAAGACCTTCGTGTGATGGTAAAGAACCCACTGTCTTAACTTGATCAGCAGAGATAACGCTACCTTCCATAACACCTGTTTTGATTTCTAAAGCTTCGTGTTCTTTTACAAATCCAGCGATTACTTTTGCTGGTGCAACTACATCTTCAGTAGTGAATGCTACGGCAGTAGGACCTGCTAAGTATTCATCTAAACCTTCGATGCCCGCTTTTTCAGCTGCACGACGTAACATAGTGTTTTTATATACTTTGTATTGAACACCTGCTTCACGTAATTGTTTACGTAAGTCTGTTACTTCTGCTACTGTTAAACCACGGTAGTCAACGAAAACAGTTGAAACTGAACTTTTAAGTTGCTCAGCGATTTCATCAACGTGTTGTTTTTTCGCTTCAATAATTCCAGACATTTAGACACCTCCATCAAATTTTTTGGTGCTTTGTAAATTTGTTTAACAACAAATAAAAAAGCACTTTTTACCCACAGCAAAAAGTGCTTGAATGTTTATCACGTTCAAGTCAATTTTAGCCTCGGTAGGATCATGTATTAAGTTCTCAATGAACTCCTACTGTCTTAGGTAAAATATACAACATATATAAATATAACGGCTTTCGTGTAATTAGTCAACCGTTATTTTTAAATCATAACCTAAAAATTCAGGGAGTGCGATACCACTGTATCTGTACTCCCTTTTATCTATAGTTACTGATGATTAGTTTAATTTAAAGTTAGAAGTATCTACTTTAATACCAGGGCCCATAGTTGTTGTTACAGCTACAGATTTGAAGTACGTACCTTTAGCTGAAGATGGTTTCGCTTTCGCTAAAACATCTTGTAAAGTTTTGAAGTTATCAACCAATTTGTCAGTATCGAATGATACTTTACCAATTGAAGCGTGGATGATACCTGCTTTTTCAGCACGGTATTCAACTTTACCTGCTTTGATTTCTTCAACAGCTTTTTTAACGTCCATTGTTACTGTACCTGTTTTAGGGTTAGGCATTAAACCTTTAGGTCCTAATACACGACCTAATTTACCAACTTCGCCCATCATATCTGGTGTTGCTACGACTACATCGAAGTCGAACCAACCTTGTTGGATTTTGTTAACATATTCAGCATCACCAACATAGTCAGCACCTGCTGCTTCTGCTTCTGCAATTTTGTCACCTTTAGCGAACACTAATACACGTTGAGATTTACCAGTACCGTGTGGTAATACAACTGCACCACGGATTTGTTGGTCGTTTTTACGTGTATCAATACCTAAACGGAATGCTACTTCAACAGAAGCATCGAAGTTAGCAACGCTTGTTTCTTTAGCTAAGCTGATTGCTTCTTCTACTGAGTAGAAAGCTTGACGGTCAACTTTGCTTAAAGCTTCTTGATACTTTTTACCTTTTTTAGCCATTGATTTTTCCTCCTTTAGTGGTTTTAGCGGAATGTCCTCCCACGTTGGGAGCGGGACAGAAATCTCATAGTTTAGATAATTTCCGTAGCCCGCCCCTCGAGCATAGATAACGCGTTCATTTAATTATGTTATCTATGAGTGTCTATCAATTACATGTAGCGATAGACGTTTTTCATGTTTGCTTTATTGTCATTAATTACGAGAATTACTCAACAATGATACCCATGCTACGTGCAGTACCTTCAACGATACGCATAGCTGCTTCTTCGTCAGCAGCGTTTAAGTCAGGCATTTTAGTGTTAGCAATTTCACGTACTTGATCTTTAGTTACTGTAGCAACTTTAGTTTTATTTGGTTCACCAGAACCTTTTTCAATACCCGCTGCTTTTTTAAGTAATACTGCTGCAGGTGGTGTTTTAGTGATGAATGTAAATGAACGATCTTCATATACATAAATCTCAACCGGAATAATTAAACCTGCTTGTTCTTGCGTACGTGCATTAAATTCCTTTGTGAAAGCCATAATGTTCACACCGGCTTGACCTAATGCAGGACCAACTGGTGGTGCTGGGTTTGCTTTACCTGCTGGAATTTGTAACTTAACTACTTTTTCTACTTTTTTAGCCACGATGTGCACCTCCTTGATATCGTGATGTGGTCACAGGGCTCAGTTTTGCCCTCCCACTCGTTTAACATTTCGTGACGAAATGTAGCGCTTTTTACGCGCGACTTCGTTATTATAACATTACTCATTACACTTGACAATAAAAAAATTAAGTTTTATCTCTCTAACAGAGCAAGTCCTTTTAATGATGAGTAAATCGTAATAACTCCTTAAAATTAATATTTTAATCTTTAGCGTACGCTTTAGAATATTATGTAGACACATAATCTCTCCATTATTATTCGTTGGGTCGCTCATCATCCATAGAAAGGATTGAGCTTTTTTCATTCATAAAGAAAATCGGACTAGTGGGATGAATTTTCATTCCACCAATCCGATTGATTATAGCACCTTTGAATACAACCTTTATTAGTAAAAAGAGCTATTAAAACATGGCAACGTACAATTATGAAGATACATCGCAATTTTGATTATCTCTTAAGTCGCGCCTTTATAGAACAATCAAATTAACAAAAGCACCGATGTCTTCCTCTCTCATGCCATCTTATAACTTTTCAATTTGATCAAATTCAACTTCGACAGGTGTTTCACGTCCAAACATGTCCACAAGAACTGTAAGTTTGAATTTACTCGTTTCGATTTCATCGATTTCGCCCACTTGATTTGCAAAGGGACCAGAAGTAATTCTCACTTGTTCTCCAAGCTCTACTTCGACATCGATTGTTTTTTCTTTCATTCCCATTTGTTTTAAAATGAATCGCGCTTCTTCTGGTAATAATGGGTTGGGTTTTGAACCTGCCCCTGCTGAACCCACAAAGCCTGTGACACCTGGAGTGTTACGTACAACGTACCATGATTCATCCGTCATAATTAATTCAACTAAAACGTAGCCAGGGAACGTTTTCTTTGTTTGTGTTTTCGCTTTGCCATCTTTAACTTGTGTTTCCTCTTCTTCAGGAATCACAACTCTAAAAATTTGCTCAGTCATGTTCATTGATTCAACACGTTTTTCTAAATTCTTTTTAACTTTGTTTTCGTAACCTGAGTAGGTATGAACGGCATACCAACGTTTAGCTCCTAACTCTTCAGACATGCTGACAACTCCTCATTTCTATTTTATCATTTCAATAATTTGGCCTATGCCAATGTCTAGACTCCAGAAAAATACTAAGAAAAAGATTACTGTAAACACGACAATTGTCGTATATTTCACAAGCTCTTGCCCAGTTGGCCAGCTTGTTTTTTCCATTTCTGATTTGACGCCTTGGAAGAAGTTTTCTTTTTTAGCCATTTGGATTCCCTCCAATTCATTTATACTTAGGAGTGGGGCATGAATGAACCCCTATTCTCCATGCGAATTTGCATATGCGCACTGAACTATTTGGACTCTTTATGCAATGTGTGCGTTTGACAGGTCGCACAAAATTTTTTCAGTTCAAGTCGTGTCGTATGTTGACTTGATTTCGGTACATGATAGTTTCGATTGCCACACTTTTCACAGCTAAGTGGTACTTTTCTCACATTAACTCACCTTACTCCTATAATACCAGTTTACTATACATAAGATTGCGCCCAATTGTCAAACAACTTTTCACAATCATTACGGCTTAAATCGTTCCAATAACAAAGCACCTTTCAACTTTCTTCTTAATCTATAAATGCCGTTATACACACGTTTAACGGAAACATTGAGTTGATGCGCTATCTCTATGGGTGTCCATTCTTCAATCAGATAATACAGAAGTTTTAACTCAAAAGCGCTCAAAATTTGTGCTTGATTTTGTACCTCTGAAAAATTTTCTTCAATGAATAAATCTCCCTGTGCTTTATGGATTTGATACGCATATTCCGCTTCATAAGTTTCAATAAATTGCGAAAGGAAGTGATGTTGATGGGCTCGCTTTCTGCGATGGTCCATTTTCTTATAGTACAATGTTTTATTAATGTAATGATGGAGGGGAATGTGCAAGTGAAATTCAGGTTGGCATATTTTTTGATAAATCCCCCAAACCGTTTCTTGTACAATATCTTCAAAGTCTTGAGGGGAAATACGCGTATCATTTAATACGATAGCAGCACGCTGTTGGACGATGGCAATCAGTTCACATAAGGCTTCATGCTGGTTGGTTCTGAGGTCTACCACAAATTGCTTAAAATCTTCTTGATGATTGGGCTTCAACGTCATTGAAATGTTCCTCGCCTTCACTCGATTTGCATCATCATATCGAGTGCGCCGCTTTCAATCAAGTTTCGATTGCGCTATTTCTTATGCTCCCCACGTCTAATTTTTTCAAATTCTGATAAGACATCTTCCGACAAAGGAATGCGTGTGCGTGGCTTACGTGATTCAAATGTAGAGATGGATTTTGTGACATCGGTTTGCGTCTCTTTTAACGCTCTCCACATTTCTCGAGAGGACATACGGTAAGCGCCCGTCCCAAAAATAGCATGTTGTTCACTCATATCGCTCGTGACAACTGTAATGTGTGTGGTGTATTTGTGGTAAATATTATGGACGTAACGCTCTATAAAACTATCGGCTGTTTCATTTTCTTTCGTAAAGACCACATGAATCCCATGGTAAACCGTTTCAGTTTGAGGTGTATCGGTCTCATAGGCATCAAATACGCAAATAATTTTACCTTTGACATGGGCATTATAGTTAGAAATCGCTATCAGTAGTTGTTCTCGTGCCTCTTCTAAACTTTCTTTGGCATATCGACTCAACTCTGGAGATTGCCCAATCATATTATAGCCATCAATAATCACATAGTAATCAATCATTGTGAAATATCACCACCGACAGGCACCCGTTTCCGTAACACTTCATACATTAATAAACTTGCTGCTACAGAGGCATTCAAACTATTCACATGCCCCACCATAGGAATCTTAATATAAAAGTCACACTTATCTTTTACACGTTTGCTCATCCCTTGGCCTTCGCTACCGATAACAATCGCAAGAGGCATATCTACTTGCATTTGACGATAATCTGTAGCGTTATTGGCTTCTGCACCAGCAATCCAATACCCTTGATCTTTAAGCGTGTCCATCGTTTGTGATAAGTTTGTCACTCTTATCACAGGCACGTGTTGGATGGCACCTGTAGAAGCTTTTGCTACCGTTTGTGTTAATGCGACTGAGCGTCGTTTTGGAATGATAATACCGTCCACTCCTGTAGCATCTGCTGTTCTCAATATCGAACCAAGATTGTGAGGATCTTCGAGACCATCTAATATAATCACTGTCGATAACGTCTCTTTGTTCGCTTGTTTAGCTAAAAAGTCATCTAACGACGCATATTCATAAGGGGCAATGTAGGCGGCTACCCCTTGATGAGGCGCATTCGCAATTTGATCTAATTTAGATTTTGGGACCGTTTGTATGACAAGTTTTTGTGATTTTGCAGATTTTAATATGTCATCAATTTGTTGCTTTTTCACTCCTTCTTGGATGAGCACTTTATTGATGGCATGCCCTGATTGAATCGCTTCTCTTACCGCATGACGTCCAACGATGATTTCCGTTTCCAAATTGGCTCAACTCCTTTCTTCTACTAATTTTACGATTTGATCTAACAATGTATGAAGACGTTCTGTTTGGCCCTCTAAATATAAAAATCCAATCACCGCTTCTAATGCCGAACTTTTACGATATGTTTGAACGTCAGTGTTCTTTGCTTTCGTATAACTTTTAGCATTGCGACCGCGTTTTAAAATATCCGTCTCCTCTTCTGTAAACCACTTTGTCTCGATTAAAGTTTCTAACGTGATGGCCTGGCTTTTCGCAGAGACAAATCGTTTTGCTTCTTGATGCAAGCGATTAGGTTTACTTTGGAGTTTTAGAATAATATACGTTCTGACGTGTTGATCTAAAACTGCATCTCCGACGTATGCCAGAGAAAGCGGATTTAAAAGTTTCGCATTTATCGATTTATCCACGTTTATATCTCACACCTTGTGGCGTATCTTCTAAAATGATGTTTTGCGCTTTTAATTGGTCGCGAATTTCATCAGCACGCGCAAAGTTTTTCGCTTTTCTCGCTTCATTACGTTCTTCGATTAATTTTTCAATTTCGTCATCTAGAAGTTCAGATGTTTGTTGAGAGGCTAGCGGCACTCCTAATACGTCACTAAAGATTTCAAATACTTCTTTAAAGCGTGCTATAACTTTTGTAGAAGTTTGGTTTTCTAACAAATATTTATTGGCTAATTTGACAAGGTCATACCAAGCCGTAATCGCATTGGCTGTATTAAAGTCATCGTCCATCACTTTTTCAAACTGAGTTAATGTGGCTTCAATTTGTTCCAAATAGTTTTCGTCTTCTTTTAAATCAGTGGCGATCGCTTCACGTTCTGTGAGTGCTTGATAACTATTGCGTATACGTTCTAAACCACTGCGCGCCGCTTCAACCAACTCAATATTATAATTGATAGGACTACGATAATGTACGCTAATCATAAAGAAACGTAACACGTCTGGATCCACTTCTTTAATGATGTCGTGCACTAAAATGAAGTTTCCTAAAGATTTACTCATTTTTTCATTATCAATATTAATAAAACCGTTATGCATCCAATAATTGGCGAATGGCGCATGATTGTGCGCTTCGGATTGCGCAATTTCATTTTCATGATGTGGAAATTGTAAATCGCTTCCGCCCGCATGAATATCAATGGTAGGGCCAAGCTTTTCGAAAGCCATGACTGAACATTCGATATGCCATCCAGGACGCCCTTCTCCAAATGGGCTTTCCCAACTGATTTCACCAGGCTTTGCTTTTTTCCATAACGTAAAATCAAGTGCATCCTCTTTTTGTTCCCCTTGTTCAATACGTGCACCGACTTTTAAATCATTTAAAGATTGGTGGCTCAATTTACCGTAATCTTCAAACTTGCGTGTACGAAAATATACATCTCCACCACTTTCGTAAGCATAACCTTCGTCCACTAACTTTTTAATAAATTTAATTATGTCGTCCATATGGTCCATGACGCGTGGGTTGGACGTTGCTTTTTTAATGTTAAGCGCTTCTGTATCTTCGTAAAAGGCTTGAATATAGCGGTCTGCAATCTCTGGCACGGATTCTCCTAGTTCTTGAGAACGTTTAATGAGTTTATCATCAACATCTGTGAAGTTTGAGACATAATCCACTTCGTATCCTTTGTATTCGAAATAACGGCGTACGACATCATAATTAATCGCTGGTCTTGCATTACCGATATGAATATAGTTGTAAACGGTAGGCCCGCACACATACATTTTTACTTTTCCTGGTTCTAACGGTTTAAATGGCTCTTTTTGACGCGTTAACGTATTATATAATGTAATCATCTTTAATCTCTCCATTTCTCGTTTGTTCAAGTTGTCGTTCGAGTTGTTTTAGTTGTTCATAAATTGGGTCTGGTAAATTAAGGTGATCAAATGTTTTACCAATACGTTGGCCATCTTGACGGACAATGCGCCCAGGTATGCCGACCACAGTGGTATAACTTGGCACATTACGAAGAACGACAGAATTGGCGCCAATGTTCACGTTAGAATCCACTTTGATATTCCCTAAGACCTTTGAACCTGCTGCAATAAGAACATTGTCTCCAATATCCGGATGACGTTTTCCTTTTTCTTTACCTGTTCCACCTAAAGTTACACCTTGATAGATTGTGACATTGTCACCAATGGTACATGTTTCACCGATGACTACGCCCATCCCATGGTCAATAAATAAGCGGCGCCCAATTTTAGCACCTGGATGTATTTCAATACCTGTAAAAAAGCGGGAAATTTGAGAAATTGTTCGTGCTAACGTATAACGTTTTTTATTGTATAAACGATGGGCAATTAAATGAGACCACACGGCATGTAAACCTGCATATGTGGTAATTACTTCAAATGAAGAACGCGCAGCGGGGTCTTGTTCAAATACCATTTTCACATCATCTCTAATTCTGCTTATCGCAGCAAACACTTTTCTTATCACAGCAAATCCTCCTTTAATTAAAAAAGCACCTCTAACATCATGTCAGAGGTGCTTTGGCACGGTTCCACTCTTATTAGTATACAAAGTGCATACTCACTTATTTATTCGTATTCTCTTTATCTCATAAAGGTGCATTCGACAAAATTCGTGGTGTACTCGCAGCTTACGTACACTCTCTGAGACACGTCATTTGTTTACTCTTCCTCTATGTTTAAAATCACTTATATCGTATGCTATTTGGACCGTGAATGCAAGCTTAAAAACTCAGTTTCTTAAGAAGTTATACTTGATGATTAATTGCTTCTATAGCAAGGGTTGGATACGTTTTAAAACTTTATCTTTTCCTAAAACTTCCATCGTATTAGGAAGCTCTGGACCATGCATTTGACCTGTAACTGCTACACGGATAGGCATAAACAATTGTTTACCTTTAATGCCTGTTTCTTTTTGTACGGTCTTAATTGTTTTTTTAATTTCTGCTGCTTCAAACGGTTCAAGGGCTTCTAATTTTCCATAAAGCGCGTTCATCAATTCTGGTACTTGTTCTCCGTTTAAAACTTCTTGAGATGCTTCGTCTAATTCTTTTTCATCTCTAAAGAATAATTCAGAAAGTGGCACGATTTCTCTAGCGTAACTCATTTGTTCTTGATATAACGCAACAAGTTTACGTCCCCATTCTAATTCTGCTTCAGATGGAGATTCAGGTAATAACCCTGCTTTAATCATGTGTGGTAACGTCATTTCAAATACCGTGTCTAAGTCTTTTTCTTTCATGTATTGGTTGTTAATCCACTCTAACTTTTGCTTATCAAAAAAGGCAGGCGACTTAGACAAACGTTTTTCAGTAAAGATATCAATAAATTCTTGTTTACTGAAGATTTCTTCTTCACCTTCTGGAGACCAACCTAATAAAGCAATGAAATTAAATAACGCTTCTGGTAGATAACCTAAATCGCGATATTGTTCGATAAATTGAAGGATTTGGCCGTCACGCTTACTTAACTTTTTACGTTGTTCATTAACGATTAATGTCATGTGACCAAAACGTGGAGGTTCCCAACCGAATGCTTCGTAAATCATTAATTGTTTTGGCGTATTTGAAATATGGTCATCACCACGAATGACATCAGAAATTTCCATGTAATGATCATCTACTGCAACCGCAAAGTTATAAGTAGGGATGCCATCTTTTTTCACAATGACCCAGTCTCCAAAATTATCAGATTCGAATGAGACTTCGCCTTTAACCATATCTTCAAATTTATACGTTTTATTTTGTGGCACACGGAAACGAATCGCTGGTTTACGGCCTTCTGCTTCAAATTGTTGACGCTCTTCTTCAGTAAGATGCGCATGTTGACCCCCGTAACGAGGCATTTCACCACGTGCAATTTGTGCTTCGCGCTCTGCTTCTAATTCTTCTTCTGTCATATAACATTTGTAAGCTTTATCTTCAGCCAACAATTGGTCAATGAGAGGTTGGTAAATGTGGCCACGTTCTGACTGGCGATAAGGGCCGTAGCCTTTATCTTGATCAACGGATTCATCCCAATCAAGACCTAACCATTTTAAGTTGTCGAATTGTGAAGATTCTCCATCTTCTAAGTTACGTTTTGTATCTGTATCTTCAATACGGATAACAAAATCGCCACCATAATGTTTGGCGAATAAATAGTTAAATAATGCTGTACGTGCATTACCAATATGCAAATAGCCTGTTGGACTCGGTGCATATCTCACTCTCACTCGGTTACTCATTTCGTTCACTCCTGTTTATATTTTCAATATGATTATTATAGCACGGGATATCACACATGCCTATCCGGTGCGACTCTTATTCACCTTGGACAAGAGAAACAATCGCCTCTGCAGCAATGCCCTCTTCTCTTCCAGTAAAACCAAGTTTTTCACTTGTTGTCGCTTTCACATTGATGCGCTGAAGTTCCACGTTAAATAGTTCTGCAATCACTTGGCGCATTGTGTCAATATGCGGTCTGAATTTTGGTTTTTCAGCAATAATTGTCGCATCCACATTATTTATCACATAGCCTTCTTTTTTGACAGCTTCATACGCTTCAGTCAGTAATTTTTTAGAATCTGCATCTTTAAAAGCAGGGTCTGTATCTGGAAATAATTTGCCGATATCGCCTAATGCACATGCACCGAGCATCGCATCTGTAATCGCATGTAAAAGAACATCTGCATCACTATGTCCTTTTAACCCTTGTGTATGAGGGACTTCAATACCTCCAATGATTAAAGGTCTTGATGTATCAAATGCATGAACGTCATAACCTAATCCCACTCTAAACATGATTGTCACTACTCCTTTTATTTAAAAATGCTTGACCCATCCATAAATCATCTTCCGTTGTTATCTTTATGTTTTCATAGTCGCCTTCCACGACGTGTACCGTTTCTCCTGCATGTTCAAGCAAGGAGGCATCATCTGTTCCCTCGAACTGTGTTTGCTCAGCTTGTTGATACGCATTAAGTAACGTTTTATAAGTCGCCCCCTGAGGCGTCTGAATTTGCCAAAGAACTGACCGATCTAGTGTTTTTGTAACCGTATGGTGTTGTACTTCTTTGATAGTATCTTTCGCTTTGACGCCCACAATGGCAGCCCCTTGTTGTTGAACCGCTTCACACAACCTATTTATAGTCTCATGAGAGACAAAAGGACGTGCGCCATCATGCACGAGGACAAGGTCATTGTCTTCTAGTGAAACAGCTTGAAGTACACGATGGATACTGTCTTGTCGGGTCGCTCCCCCTTCAATGAGCGTGCGTACTTTATTGAATTTTTGACATAGCGCTCTCATCTCCATGTAATCTCTCGGATGCACTGCTAAATGGATGCCTTGACACTGTACATCATTTTGAAATACAGCTAAAGTGTGTGCCAGTATTGGACGGCCCGCGAGTTCGATAAACAGTTTATTATAATCTCGTTTCATGCGTGTTCCCTTACCCGCTGCCGGGATAATGACATGATAATTTTGCATTATGCTTCCTCCACCTTTTTCGCAAAAATGATACGTCCTGATGCGGTTTGAAGTAAGCTAATGACTTCAAGATGCAACGTTTCATTTATGTGTTGTTTGGCATCGTCAACCACGACCATTGTACCATCGTCAAAATAACCGACACCTTGTCCAGGCTCTTTCCCCACTTTTGTAATCATTAAATCAAAGCGATCTCCTTGATGCACTTCAGGAATGATAGCCTCAGACAAATCATTGACGTTTAACACTTTAATATCTTGAATGGCACACACGCGGTTGAGGTTGTAATCCGTCGTAATCACATGCGCACGGTAATGTTGTGCAAGTTTGACAATTAGCGCATCGATATCTTGATGGCTTTTTTGAGGATAAATAATACGTGTAGGATGTTTTGAATCATGAATCGCATTTAATATTTCTAAACCTCGTCGCCCTTTATCTCTTTTTATACTATCATTCGCATCAGCGACGACTTGTAACTCATTGATAACGCCTTGAGGAATTAAAATTTCACCATCGATAAAGCCAGCTTCCATAATTTTATAAATACGCCCATCTATAATGGCACTCGTATCAATAATTTTAGGGACTGCGTTACGGGCATTAATGGCCATTGAACGCGCCATATTCTCAGGTAAAAACAACAACATTTCGTCGCGCTTTTTCAAACCAAACTGAAAACCGAGATACCCTAATAACAACGTGACAATAATCGGCACGATGCGGTTGATAAAATCCGTCCCGATAAATTCTAAAATAAATGAAATCATGACTGAAATCATCAAACCAGTAAACAAACCAATCGTCGCAAAAATGATTTCTATAGCGCTATAACTTAAGATAAACTGTTCCACATTTTTTAATGTATAGGCAATGCGAGGAATAAACCAACCAAAAATAAGAAAGAAAACAAGCATCCCTATAATTGCTGTGACATAACTATTTTCCATAATAGGAGGATGACTGACATGAAAATCAATCAGTATGCCAGGAATTAAAAATAACCCTAGTACACTCCCAATAATCATGAAAGAGATGACCACTAAAAATTTAACAAAATCCATGCTTTTCCTCCTTTCTTTATTTAGATTTCAAAGCATATTTTAATGCTTCGTTTGTTGAGGTCACACCGATAACTTCAATGTTTTCTGGGAAGGTCCATCCCCCAATATTCGTTTTCGGTATAATCACACGTTTAAACCCTAATTTTGCTGCTTCTTGAACTCTTTGCTCAATTCGAGAGACACGGCGTACCTCACCTGTCAAACCAACTTCACCAATAAAACAGTCTAACCCATCAACGGCTTGGTCTTTAAAGCTTGAGGCTGTCGCAATAATGATGCTTAAATCCACAGCAGGTTCACTTAATTTGACGCCACCTGCCACTTTGATGTAGGCATCTTGTTGTTGTAACAGATACCCCTCTTTTTTCTCTAATACGGCCATCAATAGACTTAAACGGTTGTGATCAATCCCCGTCGCCATTCGTCTAGGATTATTAAATGTGGTCGGTGTGACGAGGGCTTGGACTTCTATTAATAGCGGACGTGTCCCTTCCATAGTGGCGACAATCGTCGACCCCGGAACATTCGTTGATCGCTCTTCTAAAAACATTTCAGAAGGATTCGGGACACTTTTAAGACCTGCTTGTTTCATTTCAAAAATGCCCATTTCATTCGTTGAACCAAAGCGGTTTTTCACCGCACGTAAAATACGATAAGCATGATGCTCATCACCTTCAAAATAAAGCACGGTATCCACCATATGTTCTAATAATCTAGGACCCGCAATTTGTCCTTCTTTTGTCACGTGCCCCACGATAAACGTGGCAATATTCATCTGTTTGGCAATATGCATTAAACTTTGTGTACTTTCACGTACCTGAGACACAGAACCAGGTGCAGAACTAATTTCTGGGTGATAAATCGTTTGAATAGAGTCTACAACGATGAGCTCGGGTTGTACTTTTTTTACTGCTTCATGAATCACCTCTAAATCCGTTTCTGCAAATACATTTAAAGCACTCGCATCTTCATCTAAACGATCGGCACGTAATTTAGTTTGGTTTAATGATTCTTCTCCAGTAATATATAGCACTTTCTTTCCTTTTGATAACGCAGCGCACATTTGAAGTAACAATGTTGACTTTCCTATCCCTGGGTCTCCTCCGATTAAAACAAGAGAACCTTGGACAATACCGCCACCTAAAACACGGTTAAACTCTTGGCTATTCGTTAAAATACGTGGTGTTTTTTCATTCTTTACTTCGTTGAGCGTTTGAATTTTTGATTGTGTCGTCTTTTGTGTATGTACCCCATGTTTCGGGTGTGCTGTTTTTTGTTCTAACGATTCTTCCATGGAATTCCATGCGCCACAGTTAGGACATTTCCCCATCCACTTCGGAGATTGATAACCACATGCAGTACATTCAAATATGACTTTTTTCTTGGCCACATTGCCACCTCCTTTTTCGGCTATAACAAATCTATTTTATACTTGTGTCTTCAATCTGACAAATGAAGAATTTAAAAAGCCTTTAATGCGCCACTTACGCATTAAAGGCTGAGGTGTTCAGATTATTTATGATTTCGCTTCGTCTTTATCTTGATCTTCTTCAGAAGTTATTACTTCTGTTTCAGATGCACGTTCTTGAATATCATACTTGAATGACTCACCATCATAATCCACAGTGACATCTTTGCCATCTAACTCTTTACCTTCTAAAATAAGTTCACTTAAGTTATCTTCTACTGTTTTTTGGATGGCACGAATCAATGGACGTGCACCATACTCAGGGTCATAACCCTCAGAAGCAATTTGTTCTTTTGCTGCATCTGTCACGTGAATATTAATGTTTTGTTCTGACAAACGAGAAGTCAATTTGTTCACCATCATCGTAACAATTTCTTTAAGTTCATCTTTGCTTAATTTATGGAAAACAATAATATCATCGACACGGTTTAAAAATTCAGGACGGAATGCATTTTTCAGTTCTTTCATCATTGTTTTGCGGATAGACTCGTAATCTTGTCCTTCACCTTGACCACCAAATCCTGCAAATCGTTGGTCTTGAAGTTCTTGTGCCCCTACGTTAGAAGTCATAATGATGACTGTATTTCTGAAATCGACACGACGTCCTTTGGTATCAGTAAGATGTCCGTCATCTAAAACTTGTAATAAAATATTAAATACATCTGGATGCGCTTTTTCAATTTCGTCGAATAAGATGACAGAATAAGGTTTACGACGCACTTTTTCAGTGAGTTGTCCGCCATCATCGTGACCCACATAGCCTGGAGGGGCACCAACTAAACGACTTACCGCATGTTTTTCCATAAACTCACTCATGTCAACACGAATCATCGCGTCTTCTTCGCCAAACATAGATTCTGCTAAGGCACGCGCAAGTTCCGTTTTACCGACACCTGTTGGGCCTAAGAAGATGAAACTACCAATAGGACGTTTCGGATCTTTAAGTCCAGCACGCGCACGACGTACCGCTTTAGAAATTGCTGTAACCGCATCTTTTTGACCGATGACACGTTCATGGAGGGTATCTTCAAGGTGAAGTAATCGGTCAGATTCTGTTTCATTTAGACGTGTTAACGGAATGCCTGTCCAACCTGCAATCACTTCTGCAATATCTTCAGCAGCTAATGTTGTGTGTTGGCCACCTTGATTATTTTTCCATTCATTTTTAGCTTCTTCGTATTGTGTTTCAAGTTTCGTTTGTTTATCACGAAGATTTGCGGCATTTTCAAACTCTTGCGCATGAACTGCAGCATCTTTTTCTTTTTTAACTTGTTCGATTTGTTGCTCGATTTCTTTTAAATTTGTTGGTGTTGTATGATGTCTTAAACGTACTTTTGAACTTGCTTCATCGATTAAATCGATGGCTTTGTCAGGTAAAAAGCGATCCTGAACGTAACGGTCACTTAATTTTGCTGCCGCTTCAATTGCCTCATCAGAAATATTAATACGATGATGCGCTTCATAACGGTCACGTAATCCTTTTAAGATTTTAACTGTATCTTCAACACTTGGTTCATCGACTTGTACCGGTTGGAAACGACGTTCTAATGCCGCATCTTTTTCAATGTGTTTACGATACTCATCTAATGTTGTGGCACCGATACATTGTAACTCACCGCGTGCTAAAGCCGGTTTTAAAATGTTAGAGGCATCAATCGCACCTTCAGCGCCTCCAGCACCAATCAATGTGTGCAATTCATCAATAAATAGAATCACGTTGCCAGCTTGGTGAATTTCTTCCATCACTTTTTTCAAACGTTCTTCAAATTCACCACGATATTTTGTACCCGCGACAACTGTGCCCATATCTAAAGACATCACACGTTTATCTTTTAATGTTTCAGGTACTTCATTGTTTACAATGGCTTGTGCTAAACCTTCTGCAATTGCTGTTTTACCTACCCCAGGTTCACCGATAAGTACAGGATTGTTTTTCGTACGTCGACTTAATACTTCAATAACACGTGTAATTTCTTTGTTACGACCTACTACTGGATCTAACGTACCGTCTTTAGCGATGACTGTTAAATCTCTCGCAAGTCCATCAAGGGTAGGGGTATTGTTTGATTTTGACGTTTGTGCATTTTTATTAGACATTTCAGGATTGCCTAGGGCTTTAACGACTTGTGCACGTGCTTTCGTAATATTCAAATCTAGATTTGCAAATACGCGTGCAGCCACCCCTTCGTTTTCACGAATTAAGCCAAGTAATATATGCTCTGTACCCACAAAGTTGTGTTGTAATTTGCGTGCTTCGTCCATAGACAGTTCAATGACTTTTTTCGCACGTGGCGTATAATGTAAAGCGCCCATATTGTCTTGACCGCGACCGATGAGCTTTTCAACTTCTGCAACGACTTTTTCTTCAGTAATATCAAAACTTTCTAGCACTTTTGCAGCTATGCCTTCAGGTTCTTTCATTAAACCTAATAATAAGTGTTCTGTTCCAATGTTAGAGTGATTCAGGCGAATCGCTTCTTCTTGCGCATGTGCTAATACACGTTGCGCACGTTCAGTTAGTCTTCCAAATAACATAATCGAACCTCCTTAAATGTGTGTTCGTAAAATTTCAGCTCTTTTAGCTTCTATTGATTGTTCTTCATCTTCATCTATTAAAAATGGAGATTGTATTGCTATCATTAATTCATTAAATTGAAAATCTTCAATATCTAAAATACCTAAGTCTACCCCAAGTTTAATATCGCTCAAACGATAAGAGGCTTCTTCGACTGAAATGAGTCGACTGTATTTCAATATACCGAGAGAACGATAAATACGGTCGAGCGTTTCAGTATGCTTGTGTGTATTTAAACGCGTTCTAAATTCAAGTTCTTCAGTAATAATTTGTTGAACCAACTCAGTTAATGCTTCGATAATTTCTTGTTCACTTTTTCCTAAAGTTAATTGGTTGGACACTTGATAAACATGACCATAAACTTGAGAGCCTTCCCCATAAATACCCCGTATTGTAAATCCAAAACGGTTAATCGACTGTGCAATACGTGACATCCGTTTCATAATGGACAATGCGGGTAAATGGAGCATCACACTTGCTCTCATCCCTGTCCCAACATTCGTTGGACAAGTCGTTAAATATCCTAAATCTTCATCGTAGCTAATGGTTGTTGCAGCATCGAGTTGGTCATCGATTTCGGATGCTTTGTCATACAGTGTATTTAAAGATAAATCTGTTCCCATTACTTGAATGCGCACATGATCTTCTTCATTCACCATCACACTTACAGACTCATCTTCATTTAATAACACTGCAGAGGCAGGTTGCTTAGTCAATTCAGGACTGATGAGATGTTTGGCCACCAGTTTGTATTTACTCTGTTGGTCAAGAGCATCTAGTCGCGTCACCTTTAAATCGGTAAGTGCATCTTGGACTTCATTAATAACGCGGTGTCCTTCTTCTTCAGAGGGAAACATCAGCGGATGCACATAGTTTTCAAGATTACGTGCTAATCGTATTCTTGAGGACATGACTACTGGTGACGAGTTCGATTCTTGAAGCCAACCACTCATTGAATGTTTAAGATTGTCCGTCATCGTGAGACACCTCGCTTTGTTTAGCTTCAAGTGCTTTGATTTCATCACGTACAATGGCTGCTTCTTCAAAGGCTTGTGTTTCAATGAGTTCTTGTAATTGTTGACGTTTGCCTTCAATTTGTTGCTTTAATGCCCGTTTTTGATGCGTGGATTTCGGATATTTGCCCGAATGACGCGTATGGCCACCTTGTACGCGACGCACAATATCATAAACATCATCTTTAAAAGTGGCATAGCAGTCGTGGCAACCAAATTTCCCTACATGGGCAATATCTTTTAGAGACATTTGACACGTCGGACATCGTTTTTCTTCACGATAAACGAGCTGATCAACGTTAATGCCATATTTGGCTGCAAGATGTTGTAAAATTTGTTGAACGACAAACGTCCCTTCAACATCTTCGCCCCCGTGCCAATGTTCATCAGATGACCCTTGATTGTGTGCCTGGTACAAAGTTTCTTTATTTTGTTTTTGTTGTGTTAACTGCACGAATTCCTGTTCCTCGCGTGTCAATAGCATCACCTTCTCGTAGTCTAGTAATAGTTAATGACTGGAAGTAATCGTTTTAAAATGTTCGCTCGAATAATGTCTCGAGATTGGACATCCATCGTAAGCGTTTCTCTATCTACGACTGCTGCAATCAATTTAGCTTCGCGTTCTGTAATTAATTGATTATCAAATAATCCATCTATAATGTAATAAGCTTGTTGTTGTGAAATAGAGGGGCCAATTAACTCCATCAAACGTTTAATGTAGGAGGCATGATCTTTCGTTTCAATTTTAGTGATGCGAATATATCCTCCGCCACCACGTTTACTTTCGATTTCGTACCCATGTTCATTGGTAAAACGTGTTTTTATAACGTAATTCAGCTGAGATGGTACACAATCAAAACGTTGTGCGATATTGGCGCGCTGAATTTCAACAACATCATCATTTGTTTCTTCAAATAATTGTTTAATGTATTGTTCTATGATGTCAGACATATTGTGCATGGTATCACCTCTTTTGACCATCTTTGACTATATTATAGAAGGTGGTTTGACCTTTTTCAACCAATTTGTTTGTAAGGTTCGAAAAATAGTTATGTTACTGCTTACATTTTTAGTGTATGATAGTCTTAGTTAAAATTTATAAATTGAACAGAGGTGTTTATTTAATGCACATTTTAATTGGGATTGTCGGCATACTTGTGTTTTTGGGATTGGCTTGGCTCGCAAGTTCTGACAAGAAAAATGTTCGTTGGCATTACATTGGCTTATTGTTATTAATTCAATTGATATTTGCGTTTATTTTATTAAAAACGAACTTCGGTGTCATTGTTGTAGGCGGAATTGCGAATGGCTTTGCCTATTTATTGAAACAAGCGGCTGAAGGGGTCAACTTTGTCTTCGGTGGTTTAGCAAATAAAGGTGAAATGCCATTCTTCTTAAATGTTTTATTACCAATCGTATTTATTTCAGCATTAATTGGGATTTTGCAATACTTAAAGATTTTACCTATCATTATTAATGTTTTAGGATTTTTAATTTCTAAAGTCAACGGTATGGGACGTTTAGAGTCTTACAACGCGGTTGCCTCAGCAATTTTAGGTCAATCTGAAGTGTTTATCTCACTAAAAAAACAATTGCCTTACATTCCAAAACATCGCTTGTATACCTTAACAGCATCCGCGATGTCTACTGTTTCAGCATCTATTATTGGTGCATACTTTACAATGGTCAAACCTGAATACGTCGTAACTGCAGTTGTTTTAAACTTATTTGGAGGATTCATTGTTGCCTCAATTGTCAATCCTTATAAAGTAAATGAAAAAGACGATAAATTACTTATTGAAGAAGAGAAAAAACAACAATCTTTCTTTGAAATGTTGGGAGAATATATTTTAGACGGTTTCAAAGTCGCAGTCATTGTTGGTGCCATGTTAATTGGTTATATCGCTTTAATCACTTTCTTAAATGGCATTGTCGGCGGTATTATCCATTTCGTATCTGGCGGTTCCCTTGATTGGAACTTCCAAACATTAATCGGTTTTGTTTTTGCGCCACTCGCTTTCTTAACAGGTATTCCTTGGCATGACGCTGTAGAAGCTGGTTCCATCATGGCAACAAAACTGTTATCCAATGAGTTTGTAGCGATGACTGAGTTAGGTAAAGCAAATGGACTTTCTGAGCGCGCACTAGGTGTTGTTTCCGTGTTCCTTGTGTCATTTGCGAACTTTAGCTCTATCGGTATCATTTCAGGGGCCATCAAATCTTTAAATGACGAAAAAGGTGACGTCGTTGCACGTTTCGGTCTTAAATTATTATTTGGTGCGACGCTCGTATCATTCATTTCAGCAACTATCGCAGGATTCTTCTTATAAAATTAATCTAAATACCTCTCTTTTACTTATTTAGGTTCTATAAAAATAGCCATCAAAATTTACGCTTAGATAAATTTTGATGGCTTTCTTATTATAAATGGGCACTTTGACATAGCCCTACTTTTTCATATAAAAAACGTGAGAATAATCATCCATTGATGGCTTATCCTCACGTCTGTTTAATATTTATCCTTTTGACACAACTTCGTTAATAAAATAGTTGATGATACTATAATCTTCCGTCAATTCAGGATGGAATGAGACGCCTAAATACTTTCCTTGGCGAACCGCTATCATTTTATCATCGATGACCCCTAACACATTCACTTGATCTCCAACGGATTGAATATGTGGGGCTCGAATAAACACCCCTTCTACTGGGTGATCGATACCTTTAATCGTTAAATCCGCTTCGAAACTATCTACTTGTCTTCCAAATGAATTACGTTCAACGGTAATATCTAATTTTTTAAGGTAACCTTCTTCTCCAACGATATCTTGTGCAAGGACAATAAGACCCGCACATGTCCCAAACATCGGTAGCTCTGATTGTTGAAGCGCCTCTTTAAAACCGTATAAATTCATCAAGCGACGTAACGTTGTCGATTCTCCGCCTGGAATAATCAAGCCGTCAATCTTTTCAAGTTGTTCTACTTTTTTAATATAAATCCCTTCATGACCACTCGCTTCAATATGGCGAATGTGTTCACGAACGGCCCCTTGTAAGGCGAGTACTCCAATTTTCATTTTACCAACCACGCTCTTGCATACGTTCTTCTAATGAAAGTGAATTGATATCTAAACCTTTCATCGCTGTGCCAAGGTCTTTTGCTAATTTACCGATGAGTTCATAATCTTGGTAATGTGTTGTCGCTTGAACAATTGCTTTTGCGAATGTTTCAGGATCTTCTGATTTGAAAATACCAGAGCCAACAAAGACCCCATCTGCACCTAGTTCCATCATTAATGCCGCATCTTGAGGTGTCGCTACACCACCTGCCGCAAAGTTAACTACGGGTAAACGTCCAGTAGATTTAATCGTTTTCAATACATCATAAGGTGCCCCTAGATTTTTCGCTTCTGTCATTAATTCATCGTCACTCATCACTGTAATACGATTCACTTCTTGGTTGACTTGACGCATATGACGTACCGCTTCAACAATGTTTCCTGTACCCGGCTCACCTTTTGTACGTAACATTGCAGCACCTTCGCCAATACGACGTGCCGCTTCACCCAGGTTACGACAGCCACAAACGAATGGAACAGTGTAATCACTTTTCTTAAGGTGGAACACTTCATCCGCAGGTGTCAATACTTCAGATTCATCAATATAATCGACACCCATCGCTTCTAAAACACGTGCTTCTGTAATGTGACCGATTCGACATTTCGCCATAACTGGAATAGACACGGCATTCATCACTTCTTCTACAATTTTAGGATTACATGCACGTGCAACACCGCCTGCTGCTCTGATATCAGAAGGTACACGTTCAAGTGCCATGACTGCCACTGCACCTGCTTCTTCTGCGATTTTCGCTTGTTCGGCGTTAACCACATCCATGATTACGCCACCTTTTTGCATTTCTGCCATACCGCGTTTAACGCGCTCTGAACCAACTTGTTTAGACATTTTAAATTGTCCCCCTTTTCTAATATACAACAGTAGCTTATACTATTATCTGAACCTTTAAAAGTGTCAGAATTAAACATTTTTAAGTGGTCAGATTGGAGAGAAAGCTATGGAAATGTTAATGTTCGATATTGATAAAAAGCATGCGCAACCCATTTATCAACAACTTTACGATAATATTAAAAACAGTATCATTAAAGGCGTTCTACGTGAAGGAGAAAAACTCCCATCAAAACGTCAACTCAGTCAATATTTGTCAGTCAGTCAAACCACCATTGAACATGCTTATTTACAGTTGATTGATGAAGGGTTTATCGTGAGTAAACCAAAATTTGGCTATTTCGTGAGCGATATTGAATCCCTACCATTTATAACGAGAACTCCGATAACGCCATTAGACAATCAGAATACAACTCTAGACGTTCCCGAATTTCACTATCGTTTTCAACTCGGTGCCATTGATGAAGCGCATTTTCCATTTGATGTCTTTCGAAAATTTGCGAAAGAATCTTTTGAAGAACCCCAATTTCATCTCATTGACACCGGCCACAAGCAGGGAGATTTCGCATTACGCAAAGAAATCAGTCAATATTTATTTCATAGCCGGGGCGTTCATGCGACCCCTGAACAAGTCATAGTGGCTTCTTCTACGGATCAAATTTTATCGATTATCACCGATTTGCTATCTTCCACAAGTCATTATCTTTTAGAAGACCCTTTATATCCACAAGTCCATGAGCTACTAAAAAGAAAGCATATCAACTATTCGTTTTTAAAAGTGCACGCAGACGGCATACATATTGAACCTCATCAAGGTGCGCAAGATGTGGTCTATATTACACCGAGTCATCAGTTCCCGACAGGCATCATTATGAAATTAAAACAGCGTATTGCGTTGCTCAAATGGGCTCAAGCCAAACCTGAACGCTATATTATAGAAGACGATTACGATTCTGAATTTCGTTATGAAGGAAAACCTATTCCAGCGCTACAAAGTTTAGATCCCTCTGGAAGTGTGATTTATGTTAGTACCTTTTCTAAATCAATCGCCCCTTCCATACGTATCGCTTATGCCGTTTTGCCTGTTGCCTTACAAAAACAATACCAACAAAAACAAAACATTGAAGGGGGCAGTGTTCCAAGACATACACAATATATGGTCAGTCAATTTATGGCGAGTCATCATTTTGAACGTCACTTGAATCGCATGCGTAAAATTTATAGGCAAAAGCGAGATCTTTTAATTTCAAAATTAGAAAAGCACCCTGAACACCTCTCAATATCAGGTGAATTAACAGGGATGCATTTTGTGATTTCCATAAAAAATGGTTGGTCTGAAGAAAAATGTCTGAAACAATTTCATCAACATAGTATTGAGTTAAAACCCTTGTCCTCCTATTGCTATCATTCAAAACCTCAAACGCCGCAATTTGTATTAGGTTTTGGAGGTATTCCATTAAGTGAAGTCGAGACGCATGCCACACAATTATTGAAGAGTCTAGAAATAGAAGAAACTTCTAATTAAAACAAAAACCGTTCAACCCTTGATTACAGGGATTGAACGGTTTTTGTTATTTTGTATATTCATTTTGTCAAATACAGATATAGTATTAACGTATTGCTAATCTTTGAGTAAGTTTGGATTACGTTCATTTTGATAATCATATAACTCGATTTCTTGAAGTTGCATTAAAAACTGGCGTAATTGGACATAATGTTTGAGTTCAGGTAAATCAATCAACTCATTGTGATGTTTGCCACACTCAAATAATTTAGCGATATTTTCAAAGACGACCAAATAATCACCTAAGGCACGATTATCTAAATAGACACCACGATCATCATATAAAATTTGCGTCAACTTAAAATGAATTTGTTGCAGTAAGAAAATTGCAGGATAATAATACTGTGTCCGCTTATGGTTAGAAGAAATTTCCCCGTACGCACGGTTATACATCATTTCCATATTTTCTACTTTTAGTTTCATACGCAATTTATCTTTAAGTGGATTATATCCCTTATAAGTTTTAGGATATTGTTGATTTGAGAATACATAATGAAAAATTTGCGCTTCTACACGTGCAACCTCCGCCATGATTTCTGGTAAGTGCTTAGAAGCGATATTCCGTCCAATAATCATAACGCCTATCACCGCAATAATAATCCCCACCGTTGTATCTAACAAGCGCGGGATGGCAATCATCGGAGTAAACACACCTTGTGCCAATCCACTGAGCAATAAGACTTGTGAAGTAATCGTCACCATCGCAAGCGCATAATTCGCACCTACTAACGCTTCAGTGATTGCACCGCTTAATGCAAGAACAATAATAATAATACCAATATGCGGATCTAAGCTTAAAAAGCCGGCTGTTAAAATAACACCTACTGTTGTGCCTAACCACCGTGCGACAGCGCGTTGTAAGCTTGCGATATTTGTGCCACCAAGCAAGACGGTATGGGCACTTAAAGGCACCCAATAAGCGCGCTCTAAATCAAAAACAAGCGCAACTAAAATTGAGATTCCCATGATTAATGCATATTTCATCGTCGCTACAAAAGCTGCTGATTCTGGAGTCAGGTGGTTTAATAAGCGGTGACTATATTGTGGAGAACGCACCACGATATTTTCTTTAACTCTCACGTCTGTAGAAGAAAGAGTTTCATCGATTTTAAATATCAAATTCACTAACTCTTCAAATTTATCATCAATGTCAATTTGTTCTTTCCAAACTTCCCGTGTGGATGTTGGATTGACAATGGTATCGGTCACATGATCAATCATATTTTTAATGACTGGTGGCATCGGTCGAATCCCTTTTGCGTTCAATTCAAGTAGTTCAGAATACACCCCTTCTGCCCATTGATGAAGTAATACAGCTCTTTGATAGTCTACAGAGCGTTTTTGTAGGGAGGAACCTGTTGTATTTAACGTTTCAGATGTGGTAATCAATGTCTTAACAGCTACTTTAGTCAAATCATTGAATTGGGCTTGATCATTAAAATGATGTACCAATTTTTGTAAGAGTTGGTACTCACTTTTAATTGCGTTCGCTTCTTGAGAATCACGCTTAATTAAATGATCTACTACAATAATGAGCAGTGATAGCAAGCCACCGACACCGACCATTGCACCACGATATAAAAAGTCTTCAGGGTGTTGTGGCATCACAATAGAAAGACTGTAAGCAATGATAAAAAAGGTAGACGAAGGACCCGGGACATTTAAGGTCGTAAAAATATAATAAGGAATGACCGAAAACATGAGTAAAAAAATCGCAAATACAATTGGATTTCCTGTGGTTAACGTTCCTAACATCATCGCAATGACAAAGCTGAGGGAAGTCAATGAAACAATCCGTATACGCGATGTAAACGTCCAATCAAATGCATATATGTGAGCCAATGTGCCAATAGACATCAGTAGAGCTGAAGGAAAATCATTAAACAACAATCCATACAGTAAAGGAATAAACATGACAATCCCTTGGCGCACGCCTTTTCGAACATCTATTTTTTTCTTATCAATATAAGCGAGTTGCTTAACGTATGCTTTCAATTTCATTCACCTAAATTCTCTCTTATTTCTATACATACTCTCCTACTAGAATATCATTTTTCTTAGAATAAAAAAAAGAGACCTCTCGGTCTCGATTCGGCTCATCGCATCACTTATGATGTTTGCTTGGCAACGTCCTACTCTCGCGGAACGTAAGTCCGACTACCATCGGCGCTAAAGAGCTTAACTTCTGTGTTCGGCATGGGAACAGGTGTGACCTCTTTGCTATTGTCACCAAACAATTTTTTTACTTCGTGACAAACGTTCGCATACGTTTTCACTTCGTAAAATGAATGATTATACATTCAAAACTAGATAGTAAGTATTGTTTCACAAGCATCACCTTATGAACTAAATTGATTAAGTCTTCGATCGATTAGTATTCGTCAGCTCCACGTATCGCTACGCTTCCACCTCGAACCTATTAACCTCATCATCTTTGAGGGATCTTATAACCGAAGTTGGGAAATCTCATCTTGAGGGGGGCTTCATGCTTAGATGCTTTCAGCACTTATCCCGTCCATACATAGCTACCCAGCTATGCCGTTGGCACGACAACTGGTACACCAGAGGTATGTCCATCCCGGTCCTCTCGTACTAAGGACAGCGCCTCTCAAATTTCCTACGCCCACGACGGATAGGGACCGAACTGTCTCACGACGTTCTGAACCCAGCTCGCGTACCGCTTTAATGGGCGAACAGCCCAACCCTTGGGACCGACTACAGCCCCAGGATGCGATGAGCCGACATCGAGGTGCCAAACCTCCCCGTCGATGTGAACTCTTGGGGGAGATAAGCCTGTTATCCCCGGGGTAGCTTTTATCCGTTGAGCGATGGCCCTTCCATGCGGAACCACCGGATCACTAAGTCCGTCTTTCGACCCTGCTCGACTTGTAGGTCTCGCAGTCAAGCTCCCTTATGCCTTTACACTCTATGAATGATTTCCAACCATTCTGAGGGAACCTTTGAGCGCCTCCGTTACACTTTAGGAGGCGACCGCCCCAGTCAAACTGCCCGCCTGACACTGTCTCCCAACTCGATAAGAGTTGCGGGTTAGAAATCCAATACAATTAGGGTAGTATCCCACCAATGCCTCCACGTAAGCTAGCGCTCACGTTTCTAAGGCTCCTACCTATCCTGTACAAACTGTACCGAATTTCAATATCAGGCTACAGTAAAGCTCCACGGGGTCTTTCCGTCCTGTCGCGGGTAACCGGCATCTTCACCGGTACTATGATTTCACCGAGTCTCTCGTTGAGACAGTGCCCAAATCGTTACGCCTTTCGTGCGGGTCGGAACTTACCCGACAAGGAATTTCGCTACCTTAGGACCGTTATAGTTACGGCCGCCGTTTACTGGGGCTTCGATTCGTAGCTTCGCTAATGCTAACCACTCCTCTTAACCTTCCAGCACCGGGCAGGCGTCAGCCCCTATACGTCACCTTACGGTTTAGCAGAGACCTGTGTTTTTGATAAACAGTCGCTTGGGCCTATTCACTGCGGCTCTTCGAAGCGTGAACCTCAAAGAGCACCCCTTCTCCCGAAGTTACGGGGTCATTTTGCCGAGTTCCTTAACGAGAGTTCGCTCGCTCACCTTAGAATTCTCATCTTGACTACCTGTGTCGGTTTGCGGTACGGGCACCAATCTTCTAGCTAGAGGCTTTTCTCGGCAGTGTGAAATCAACGACTCGAGGAAAACATGTTTCCTCTCCCCATCACAGCTTGACCTTAATGAGTGCCGGATTTGCCTAACACTCAGTCTTACTGCTTGGACGTGCACTCCAACAGCACGCTTCGCCTATCCTACTGCGTCCCCCCATCGCTTAAAACGAATCATGGTGGTACAGGAATATCAACCTGTTATCCATCGCCTACGCCTGTCGGCCTCAGCTTAGGACCCGACTAACCCAGAGCGGACGAGCCTTCCTCTGGAAACCTTAGTCAATCGGTGGACGGGATTCTCACCCGTCTTTCGCTACTCACACCGGCATTCTCACTTCTAAGCGCTCCACATGTCCTTGCGATCATGCTTCAACGCCCTTAGAACGCTCTCCTACCATTGTCCTAAAGGACAATCCACAGCTTCGGTAATATGTTTAGCCCCGGTACATTTTCGGCGCAGTGTCACTCGACTAGTGAGCTATTACGCACTCTTTAAATGATGGCTGCTTCTAAGCCAACATCCTAGTTGTCTGGGCAACGCCACATCCTTTTCCACTTAACATATATTTTGGGACCTTAGCTGGTGGTCTGGGCTGTTTCCCTTTCGAACACGGACCTTATCACCCATGTTCTGACTCCCAAGTTAAATTATTTGGCATTCGGAGTTTGTCTGAATTCGGTAACCCGAGAGGGGCCCCTCGTCCAAACAGTGCTCTACCTCCAATAATCATCACTTGAGGCTAGCCCTAAAGCTATTTCGGAGAGAACCAGCTATCTCCAAGTTCGATTGGAATTTCTCCGCTACCCTCAGTTCATCCGCTCACTTTTCAACGTAAGTCGGTTCGGTCCTCCATTCAGTGTTACCTGAACTTCAACCTGACCAAGGGTAGATCACCTGGTTTCGGGTCTACGACCAAATACTCATTCGCCCTATTCAGACTCGCTTTCGCTACGGCTCCACATTTTCTGCTTAACCTTGCATCAGATCGTAACTCGCCGGTTCATTCTACAAAAGGCACGCCATCACCCATTAACGGGCTCTGACTACTTGTAAGCACACGGTTTCAAGTTCTCTTTCACTCCCCTTCCGGGGTACTTTTCACCTTTCCCTCACGGTACTGGTTCACTATCGGTCACTAGAGAGTATTTAGCCTTGGGAGATGGTCCTCCCAGATTCCGACGGAATTTCACGTGCTCCGCCGTACTCAGGATCCACTCAGGAGGGAAGATGTTTTCGACTACAGGATTTTTACCTTCTCTGATTAACCTTTCCAGGTTATTCGTCTAACATGTTCCTTTGTAACTCCGTACAGAGTGTCCTACAACCCCAACAAGCAAGCTTGTTGGTTTGGGCTCTTCCCGTTTCGCTCGCCGCTACTCAGGGAATCGATTTTTCTTTCTCTTCCTCCGGGTACTAAGATGTTTCAGTTCTCCGGGTCTACCTTCTCACATGCTATGTATTCACATGCGGATAACACGACATAACTCGTGTTGGGTTCCCCCATTCGGAAATCTCTGGATCACAGCTTACTTACAGCTCCCCAAAGCATATCGTCGTTAGTAACGTCCTTCATCGGCTTCTAGTGCCAAGGCATCCACCGTGCGCCCTTAATAACTTAATCTTTTGATGTTTTGGCAATTGTTTACATTCGGCTTTCGAATTAAACAATAACCAACATCCACCAGTTATTAATTATTGTGAGTCGTCTGTCGACGACTAGCGATAATTTTTGTTTCAAGCTTTTCGCTTGTCACTCGGTTTTGCTTGGTAAAATCTATACTTACTTATCTAGTTTTCAATGTACAATTTAAATGGTGGGCCTAAGTGGACTCGAACCACCGACCTCACGCTTATCAGGCGTGCGCTCTAACCAGCTGAGCTATAGGCCCATTGTAATGAATCCTCAAAATGAGCATTCAAAACTGAATACAATATGTCTCCGTTATTCCTTATCGCTTAAAAGCGACATTCCGTATATTATCCTTAGAAAGGAGGTGATCCAGCCGCACCTTCCGATACGGCTACCTTGTTACGACTTCACCCCAATCATTTGTCCCACCTTCGACGGCTAGCTCCAAATGGTTACTCCACCGGCTTCGGGTGTTACAAACTCTCGTGGTGTGACGGGCGGTGTGTACAAGACCCGGGAACGTATTCACCGTAGCATGCTGATCTACGATTACTAGCGATTCCAGCTTCATGTAGTCGAGTTGCAGACTACAATCCGAACTGAGAACAACTTTATGGGATTTGCTTGACCTCGCGGTTTCGCTGCCCTTTGTATTGTCCATTGTAGCACGTGTGTAGCCCAAATCATAAGGGGCATGATGATTTGACGTCATCCCCACCTTCCTCCGGTTTGTCACCGGCAGTCAACTTAGAGTGCCCAACTTAATGATGGCAACTAAGCTCAAGGGTTGCGCTCGTTGCGGGACTTAACCCAACATCTCACGACACGAGCTGACGACAACCATGCACCACCTGTCATTTTGTCCTCCGAAGAGGAAAAACTCTATCTCTAGAGTGGTCAAAAGATGTCAAGATTTGGTAAGGTTCTTCGCGTTTGCTTCGAATTAAACCACATGCTCCACCGCTTGTGCGGGTCCCCGTCAATTCCTTTGAGTTTCAGTCTTGCGACCGTACTCCCCAGGCGGAGTGCTTAATGCGTTAGCTGCAGCACTAAGGGCGGAAACCCCCTAACACTTAGCACTCATCGTTACGGCGTGGACTACCAGGGTATCTAATCCTGTTTGATCCCCACGCTTTCGCACATCAGCGTCAGTTACAGACCAGAAAGCCGCCTTCGCCACTGGTGTTCCTCCATATCTCTGCGCATTTCACCGCTACACATGGAATTCCACTTTTCCTCTTCTGCACTCAAGTTTTCCCAGTTTCCAATGACCCTCCACGGTTGAGCCGTGGGCTTCACATCAGACTTAAAAAACCGCCTACGCGCGCTTTACGCCCAATAATTCCGGATAAACGCTTGCCACCTACGTATTACCGCGGCTGCTGGCACGTAGTTAGCCGTGGCTTTCTGGTTAGGTACCGTCAAGATGTGCACAGTTTACTTACACATTTGTTCTTCCCTAACAACAGAGCTTTACGATCCGAAGACCTTCATCACTCACGCGGCGTTGCTCCGTCAGGCTTTCGCCCATTGCGGAAGATTCCCTACTGCTGCCTCCCGTAGGAGTCTGGACCGTGTCTCAGTTCCAGTGTGGCCGATCACCCTCTCAGGTCGGCTACGTATCGTTGCCTTGGTGAGCCGTTACCTCACCAACTAGCTAATACGGCGCGGGTCCATCTATAAGTGACAGCAAGACCGTCTTTCACTATCGAACCATGCGGTTCGATATGTTATCCGGCATTAGCCCCGGTTTCCCGGAGTTATTCCAGTCTTATAGGTAGGTTACCCACGTGTTACTCACCCGTCCGCCGCTAACGTCAAAGGAGCAAGCTCCTCGTCAGTTCGCTCGACTTGCATGTATTAGGCACGCCGCCAGCGTTCATCCTGAGCCAGGATCAAACTCTCCATAAAAGAAGTAAGCTTGATATAGCTCGTTGATTGGTTCAGCCAATCACTCTTGAAAGTACGTTACGTACTCAAAATTATTGGAATTAACGTTGACATATTGTCATTCAGTTTTCAATGTTCATATGCCGTTTCTTTTGACTCGACAAGAATTAATTATACAGACTTTCATATTAAAAGTCAACACTTTTATTTAATTTTTCCAAAGAAAAAATGACCGCTAGGTCATAATAAAAGTTTGCTTGGCAACGTCCTACTCTCGCGGAACGTAAGTCCGACTACCATCGGCGCTAAAGAGCTTAACTTCTGTGTTCGGCATGAGAACAGGTGTGACCTCTTTGCTATTGTCACCAAACAATTTTTTACTTTGTGGCAAACGTTCGCATTCGTCTTCATCGCTACGTCATCACTCAGTTGTTTACGCTAAGTAAACGCCTTCGTTCTTTCTTGCGATTCATAGACTTCAAACGTTTTCACTTCCTAAAATACGGTGAGTGTCAAACGTCTTATCGAACATTTCACTTCGTAAAATGAATGTTTATACATTCAAAACTAGATAGTAAGTATTGTTTCACAAGCATCACCTTATGAACTAAATTGATTAAGTCTTCGATCGATTAGTATTCGTCAGCTCCACGTATCGCTACGCTTCCACCTCGAACCTATTAACCTCATCATCTTTGAGGGATCTTATAACCGAAGTTGGGAAATCTCATCTTGAGGGGGGCTTCATGCTTAGATGCTTTCAGCACTTATCCCGTCCATACATAGCTACCCAGCTATGCCGTTGGCACGACAACTGGTACACCAGAGGTATGTCCATCCCGGTCCTCTCGTACTAAGGACAGCGCCTCTCAAATTTCCTACGCCCACGACGGATAGGGACCGAACTGTCTCACGACGTTCTGAACCCAGCTCGCGTACCGCTTTAATGGGCGAACAGCCCAACCCTTGGGACCGACTACAGCCCCAGGATGCGATGAGCCGACATCGAGGTGCCAAACCTCCCCGTCGATGTGAACTCTTGGGGGAGATAAGCCTGTTATCCCCGGGGTAGCTTTTATCCGTTGAGCGATGGCCCTTCCATGCGGAACCACCGGATCACTAAGTCCGTCTTTCGACCCTGCTCGACTTGTAGGTCTCGCAGTCAAGCTCCCTTATGCCTTTACACTCTATGAATGATTTCCAACCATTCTGAGGGAACCTTTGAGCGCCTCCGTTACACTTTAGGAGGCGACCGCCCCAGTCAAACTGCCCGCCTGACACTGTCTCCCAACTCGATAAGAGTTGCGGGTTAGAAATCCAATACAATTAGGGTAGTATCCCACCAATGCCTCCACGTAAGCTAGCGCTCACGTTTCTAAGGCTCCTACCTATCCTGTACAAACTGTACCGAATTTCAATATCAGGCTACAGTAAAGCTCCACGGGGTCTTTCCGTCCTGTCGCGGGTAACCGGCATCTTCACCGGTACTATGATTTCACCGAGTCTCTCGTTGAGACAGTGCCCAAATCGTTACGCCTTTCGTGCGGGTCGGAACTTACCCGACAAGGAATTTCGCTACCTTAGGACCGTTATAGTTACGGCCGCCGTTTTACTGGGGCTTCGATTCGTAGCTTCGCTAATGCTAACCACTCCTCTTAACCTTCCAGCACCGGGCAGGCGTCAGCCCCTATACGTCACCTTACGGTTTAGCAGAGACCTGTGTTTTTGATAAACAGTCGCTTGGGCCTATTCACTGCGGCTCTTCGAAGCGTGAACCTCAAAGAGCACCCCTTCTCCCGAAGTTACGGGGTCATTTTGCCGAGTTCCTTAACGAGAGTTCGCTCGCTCACCTTAGAATTCTCATCTTGACTACCTGTGTCGGTTTGCGGTACGGGCACCAATCTTCTAGCTAGAGGCTTTTCTCGGCAGTGTGAAATCAACGACTCGAGGAAAACATGTTTCCTCTCCCCATCACAGCTTGACCTTAATGAGTGCCGGATTTGCCTAACACTCAGTCTTACTGCTTGGACGTGCACTCCAACAGCACGCTTCGCCTATCCTACTGCGTCCCCCCATCGCTTAAAACGAATCATGGTGGTACAGGAATATCAACCTGTTATCCATCGCCTACGCCTGTCGGCCTCAGCTTAGGACCCGACTAACCCAGAGCGGACGAGCCTTCCTCTGGAAACCTTAGTCAATCGGTGGACGGGATTCTCACCCGTCTTTCGCTACTCACACCGGCATTCTCACTTCTAAGCGCTCCACATGTCCTTGCGATCATGCTTCAACGCCCTTAGAACGCTCTCCTACCATTGTCCTAAAGGACAATCCACAGCTTCGGTAATATGTTTAGCCCCGGTACATTTTCGGCGCAGTGTCACTCGACTAGTGAGCTATTACGCACTCTTTAAATGATGGCTGCTTCTAAGCCAACATCCTAGTTGTCTGGGCAACGCCACATCCTTTTCCACGTAACATATATTTTGGGACCTTAGCTGGTGGTCTGGGCTGTTTCCCTTTCGAACACGGACCTTATCACCCATGTTCTGACTCCCAAGTTAAATTATTTGGCATTCGGAGTTTGTCTGAATTCGGTAACCCGAGAGGGGCCCCTCGTCCAAAACAGTGCTCTACCTCCAATAATCATCACTTGAGGCTAGCCCTAAAGCTATTTCGGAGGAGAACCAGCTATCTCCAAGTTCGATTGGAATTTCTCCGCTACCCTCAGTTCATCCGCTCACTTTTCAACGTAAGTCGGTTCGGTCCTCCATTCAGTGTTACCTGAACTTCAACCTGACCAAGGGTAGATCACCTGGTTTCGGGTCTACGACCAAAATACTCATTCGCCCTATTCAGACTCGCTTTCGCTACGGCTCCACATTTTCTGCTTAACCTTGCATCAGATCGTAACTCGCCGGTTCATTCTACAAAAGGCACGCCATCACCCATTAACGGGCTCTGACTACTTGTAAGCACACGGTTCAAGTTCTCTTTCACTCCCCTTCCGGGGTACTTTTCACCTTTCCCTCACGGTACTGGTTCACTATCGGTCACTAGAGAGTATTTAGCCTTGGGAGATGGTCCTCCCAGATTCCGACGGAATTTCACGTGCTCCGCCGTACTCAGGATCCACTCAGGAGGGAAGATGTTTTCGACTACAGGATTTTTACCTTCTCTGATTAACCTTTCCAGGTTATTCGTCTAACATGTTCCTTTGTAACTCCGTACAGAGTGTCCTACAACCCCAACAAGCAAGCTTGTTGGTTTGGGCTCTTCCCGTTTTCGCTCGCCGCTACTCAGGGAATCGATTTTTCTTTCTCTTCCTCCGGGTACTAAGATGTTTCAGTTCTCCGGGTCTACCTTCTCACATGCTATGTATTCACATGCGGATAACACGACATAACTCGTGCTGGGTTCCCCCATTCGGAAATCTCTGGATCACAGCTTACTTACAGCTCCCCAAAGCATATCGTCGTTAGTAACGTCCTTCATCGGCTTCTAGTGCCAAGGCATCCACCGTGCGCCCTTAATAACTTAATCTTTTGATGTTTTGGCAATCGTTTACATTCGGCTTTCGAATTAAACAATAACCAACATCCACCAGTTATTAATTATTGTGAGTCGTCTGTCGACGACTAGCGATAATTTTTGTTTCAAGCTTTTCGCTTGTCACTCGGTTTTGCTTGGTAAAATCTATACTTACTTATCTAGTTTTCAATGTACAATGTTGAATCCTCAAAATGAGCATTCAAAACTGAATACAATATGTCTCCGTTATTCCTTATCGCTTAAAAGCGATATTCCGTATATTATCCTTAGAAAGGAGGTGATCCAGCCGCACCTTCCGATACGGCTACCTTGTTACGACTTCACCCCAATCATTTGTCCCACCTTCGACGGCTAGCTCCAAATGGTTACTCCACCGGCTTCGGGTGTTACAAACTCTCGTGGTGTGACGGGCGGTGTGTACAAGACCCGGGAACGTATTCACCGTAGCATGCTGATCTACGATTACTAGCGATTCCAGCTTCATGTAGTCGAGTTGCAGACTACAATCCGAACTGAGAACAACTTTATGGGATTTGCTTGACCTCGCGGTTTCGCTGCCCTTTGTATTGTCCATTGTAGCACGTGTGTAGCCCAAATCATAAGGGGCATGATGATTTGACGTCATCCCCACCTTCCTCCGGTTTGTCACCGGCAGTCAACTTAGAGTGCCCAACTTAATGATGGCAACTAAGCTCAAGGGTTGCGCTCGTTGCGGGACTTAACCCAACATCTCACGACACGAGCTGACGACAACCATGCACCACCTGTCATTTTGTCCTCCGAAGAGGAAAACTCTATCTCTAGAGTGGTCAAAAGATGTCAAGATTTGGTAAGGTTCTTCGCGTTGCTTCGAATTAAACCACATGCTCCACCGCTTGTGCGGGTCCCCGTCAATTCCTTTGAGTTTCAGTCTTGCGACCGTACTCCCCAGGCGGAGTGCTTAATGCGTTAGCTGCAGCACTAAGGGGCGGAAACCCCCTAACACTTAGCACTCATCGTTTACGGCGTGGACTACCAGGGTATCTAATCCTGTTTGATCCCCACGCTTTCGCACATCAGCGTCAGTTACAGACCAGAAAGCCGCCTTCGCCACTGGTGTTCCTCCATATCTCTGCGCATTTCACCGCTACACATGGAATTCCACTTTCCTCTTCTGCACTCAAGTTTTCCAGTTTCCAATGACCCTCCACGGTTGAGCCGTGGGCTTTCACATCAGACTTAAAAAACCGCCTACGCGCGCTTTACGCCCAATAATTCCGGATAACGCTTGCCACCTACGTATTACCGCGGCTGCTGGCACGTAGTTAGCCGTGGCTTTCTGGTTAGGTACCGTCAAGATGTGCACAGTTACTTACACATTTGTTCTTCCCTAACAACAGAGCTTTACGATCCGAAGACCTTCATCACTCACGCGGCGTTGCTCCGTCAGGCTTTCGCCCATTGCGGAAGATTCCCTACTGCTGCCTCCCGTAGGAGTCTGGACCGTGTCTCAGTTCCAGTGTGGCCGATCACCCTCTCAGGTCGGCTACGTATCGTTGCCTTGGTGAGCCGTTACCTCACCAACTAGCTAATACGGCGCGGGTCCATCTATAAGTGACAGCAAGACCGTCTTTCACTATCGAACCATGCGGTTCGATATGTTATCCGGCATTAGCCCCGGTTTCCCGGAGTTATTCCAGTCTTATAGGTAGGTTACCCACGTGTTACTCACCCGTCCGCCGCTAACGTCAAAGGAGCAAGCTCCTCGTCAGTTCGCTCGACTTGCATGTATTAGGCACGCCGCCAGCGTTCATCCTGAGCCAGGATCAAACTCTCCATAAAAGAAGTAAGCTTGATATAGCTCGTTGATTGGTTCAGCCAATCACTCTTGAAAGTACGTTACGTACTCAAAATTATTGGAATTAACGTTGACATATTGTCATTCAGTTTTCAATGTTCATCTAAAAATAAAAATGGTGGAGACTAGCGGGATCGAACCGCTGACCTCCTGCGTGCAAAGCAGGCGCTCTCCCAGCTGAGCTAAGCCCCCATAAGGTGTTTTTAAGAAGTCGGGAAGACAGGATTTGAACCTGCGACCCCTTGGTCCCAAACCAAGTGCTCTACCAAGCTGAGCTACTTCCCGTTATTAAAATGGCGCGCCCGATAGGAGTCGAACCCATAACCTCTTGATCCGTAGTCAAACGCTCTATCCAATTGAGCTACGGGCGCTTTATCGAATGGTGCCGAGGACCGGAATCGAACCGGTACGGTGATCTCTCACCGCAGGATTTTAAGTCCTGTGCGTCTGCCAGTTCCGCCACCCCGGCAAAAATAATGGAGCAGAAGACGGGATTCGAACCCGCGACCCCAACCTTGGCAAGGTTGTATTCTACCGCTGAACTACTTCTGCTCAATAGTATTCGAATGATGAGCCATAGAGGATTCGAACCTCTGACCCTCTGATTAAAAGTCAGATGCTCTACCAACTGAGCTAATGGCTCACATAAATGGTGCCGGCCAGAGGACTTGAACCCCCAACCTACTGATTACAAGTCAGTTGCTCTACCAATTGAGCTAGGCCGGCTCATAAATGGTGGAGAATGACGGGTTCGAACCGCCGACCCTCTGCTTGTAAGGCAGATGCTCTCCCAGCTGAGCTAATTCTCCATAATTATTGCCTGGCAACGTCCTACTCTCGCGGAACGTAAGTCCGACTACCATCGGCGCTAAAGAGCTTAACTTCTGTGTTCGGCATGGGAACAGGTGTGACCTCTTTGCCATTGTCACCAGACAACTTATTTAATTCGCAACTCGTTTTGGCTACCTTTTTATAATACACAGTTTGCAAACACTTTTCAATAGTTAATTTTACACTTTCTTAAAGTTTTTTACAAACATTTTAAATGTGTATGCCGCTTGTTTTGACGACTTTTATATATTACATAATTTCAAGAGAAGTGTCAACACTTTTCATTAACTTATTTAAAGTTTTTTTACTTTAAAATTCAGTCCGCTTATTTCGTGCTCACTTTGAAATATTTTAAAGGGTTTTGTCGTAAATAGCAAGCGTTTTTTAATGTTTTTCAAAATTTTTTATGGCTATGTTAAGAATAAATAAAGCACACGTTGCGTTGAAGGGTTTGCCCTTTACAACATGTGCTTTGACTTTTAATATTCTAATTATTTTTGACGCATATACGGGAATAATAATACGTCACGAATAGACGGTGCATTCGTCAATAGCATCACTAAACGGTCTATTCCGATACCTAAGCCGCCTGTTGGGGGCATACCGTATTCTAATGCTTCAATAAAGTCTTCATCCATCTCATGCGCTTCATCATTACCTTGTTCTTTTTCAACAAGTTGCGCTTCAAAACGTTGACGTTGATCGATTGGGTCATTCAACTCTGTGAATGCGTTGGCATGTTCACGCCCAACAATAAATAATTCAAAACGATCTGTAAAACGTGGGTCTTCAGGATTTTTCTTTGCTAGTGGTGAAATTTCGATTGGATGTCCATAGATAAATGTCGGTTGAATTAATGTTTCTTCGACTTTTTGTTCAAAGAATTCATTCAAAATATGGCCGTACTTCATATTTTTGTCTACTTCAATGCCATGTTCTTTAGCTAAAGCGTGGGCTTCTTCATCTGTTTTCACATCAAAGAAATTCACACCTGTGGCTTCTTTAACGGCATCTACGATATGGAGACGACGCCATTTTGGTTCTAATTCTATTGTATTATCACCGTATTGAATTGAAGTTGTTCCTAACACTTTACGTGCAACGTGCGCAACAAGTTCCTCTGTTAAGTTCATCACATCTTGGTAATCTGCATAGGCTTCATACAATTCAATCATTGTAAATTCAGGGTTATGGCGCGTAGATACACCTTCGTTACGGAATACACGACCGATTTCGTATACTTTTTCCATACCGCCGACAATCAAGCGTTTGAGGTGTAGTTCAATTGCAATACGCATGTAAAGTGTTGCATCTAGTGCGTTATGGTGCGTCACAAATGGACGTGCAGCGGCACCCCCTGCAATTTGGTGCATCATTGGCGTTTCAACTTCGAGGAAGCCTTTTTCATTTAAGTATGTACGCATTTCTTGAATGATGCGACTACGGTTGATGAATGTTTGTGTACTTTCCTCGTTCGTAATCAAGTCTAAATAACGTTGACGATAGCGTTGTTCGATATCTTGAAGACCATGGTGTTTGTCTGGTAAAGGACGCAATGCTTTTGATAGTAATTTAAATGATTTTGCCTTCACTGAAAGTTCACCCGTGTTCGTTTTAAACATCACACCTTCGACTCCGACAATATCACCTAAATCCGCTGTATTCCATATATGAAATTGTTCTTCTCCAACTTGATCTTTTCGAACATAAATTTGAATTTGACCACTTAAATCTTTAATGTGTGCAAATCCTGCTTTACCTTTACCACGTTTAGTCATAAGTCTTCCTGCAATGACCGTATGACTTTCTGATTCTTTGTCAGCCAATTCTTCTTTTGAAAATTGGTCCCATTGTGTTTTTAATGTTTCTGCATCGCCTGTACGGTCAAATTTTTCGCCAAAAGGGTCGATTCCTAAATCGCGTAATTCTTGTAATTTTTGACGGCGTACCTGCATTTGGTCATTCATTTCTTCTGACATGCTTACCTCTCCTTTTTGTCTATGCTTCTACTTTCGTTTGTTGTGCTAACATTTCATCGCGAAATTGCGTTAGGATTTCTATCATTTCCGCTTCAGTCTCAGCTTGGTTCAATGCTTTACGTGCTTTACCATTCCCTCTGACACCTTTTAGATACCAAGAGGCGTGTTTGCGCATTTCCATAACGCCGACTTTTTCACCTTTTAAGTCCACTAATCGACGTAGATGTAATAAAGCAATTTCAACTTTATCATCGACTTCTGGTTCATCGATGAGCTCACCAGTTTCTAAGTAATGTACCGTTCTATAAATCATCCATGGGTTCCCAAGTGCTTCGCGACCAATCATTACCGCGTCTACACCCGTTTCTTTTAACATTTTTTCAGCAAGTTCTGGGCTCGTCACATCTCCATTACCAATCACAGGGATGTTCACCGCTTCTTTCACTTGTCTAATAATGTCCCAATCAGCTTTACCTTCATACATTTGCACACGTGTCCGTCCGTGTAAGGAAATTGCCGCTGCACCTGCACGCTCTGCAGCTTTTGCATTTTCAACTGCGTAAATATGATCTTCATCCCAACCAATGCGCATTTTACATGTCACCGGTTTACTCACACGTTCTGTCACTGCAGAAACCATTTCATAAATTTTGTTAGGATCAAGCAACCAACGTGCGCCTGCTTCACATTTTATGATTTTAGAGACTGGGCATCCCATATTGATGTCGATAATATCAGCTGTTGTATTTTTATCAACATATTCTGCAGCTTCCACAAGTGTTTCTTTTTCTCCACCAAAAATTTGTAGCGATAGTGGACGTTCATTTTCATCAATATATAACATTTTCATCGTCTTTGGATTGTTAAATAAAATCGCTTTATCACTCACCATTTCAGCGCACACCAGTCCAGCGCCGAACTCTTTGACTGTGAGGCGAAAGGCTGAATTACATACACCCGCCATCGGTGCAAGTACGACTCTATTTTCTATTTCGACGTCTCCAATTTTCCACATATGTCGTGCCTCCAATAAATTAATATAACGAACTAGTCACTGGTTTCAACATTTACTGTTGAAAGAAGGTCTAAATTTAAATCAACCTTTATATTTTACAACTGTTGCATCAGGTTGAACAAGAGATTGAATCGTTTGTTGGCTACGTGGTTCAACGACTTGTGATGCAATTTCGTTAAGCGGTATCATAACGAACGCACGCTCCGTCATTCTTGGATGTGGTACAGTTAAACGTTTTGTCTCAATAATACTATCCCCGTACAATAAGACATCAATATCCATTGTTCGAGGCCCCCAACGTTCTTTACGCACACGATGTAAAGCTTGTTCAATAGACAAACAACGGTCTAATAAATCCTCAGGTTCCAAAGTCGTTTGCACCTGTACACAAAGATTTAAAAAATCTGGTTGTTCTACGTACCCTACCGGCTTGGTTTCATACATGGAGGATACATGCTTCACTTCAATGTGTGCTTCAAGTTGAAGTCGCTCAATTGCTTCTTTGAGCTGTTGTTCACGGTCACCTATATTACTACCTAAACCTAGATAAGCTTCAACCACGATGATTCACCCTCACTATTTCGATTCCCACGCCATTATAAATGCCATGAATCGGTGGGTTTTTTTTCGTAATTCTAACTTTCGTTTCCATTACACGATTATAGTGTGAATTTATACGCTTTGCAATACGTTCAGCGAGATATTCAAGTAAATTGACAGGAGGCCCTTCCATAATCGCTTTTACATCTTCATAGACTTCTCCGTAATGGACTGTGTCTTCAACACGATCCGATTCACCCGCTTCAGATAAATCGACTTTCATTTCAATATCCACCATAAAAACTTGGCCTATTTCATTTTCAGCAGGGAGCGCGCCATGGTAGGCATAAAATTCTAATCCTTGTAAAAATATATTATCTCTCATCTTCATATCCTTTCAATGTGTCCATCGCTTTGGCGAGTCTTGCGTTCATCTGAACATGATGGACACGCACCCCATCGACACCTTTCATAATGCCATAGGCTGTTGTGGCTGCGGTCGCTTCATCTCGCTCAGTAACTTTGTTGTCGCCACCTAAAAGTTCTTTAATGAAACGTTTTCGACTGGTTGCGAGTAAGACTTTGTACCCTGTTGCGACAAGTTCATCTAAACGCGCCATCACTTCTTGTTCTTCTTCTCGTGTTTTGGCAAAACCAATGCCTGGATCAAGCCAAATTTTATCTTTTGGAATGCCAGCCAAAACAGCTTTATTCGCTTGTTTGAGTAACGTAACCAACATTTCTTCTACGACAGGCGTCTCACGATGTCCATCTCCATTGTGCATTAAAATAATCTCAGCATTATACTTCGCGACAACATCAAATATTTTTTCATCGTAAATTCCTGCCCATTGATCATTGATGATATGTGCGCCTGCTTTCAAACTTGCTTCGGCCACTTCACTACGAAATGTATCAACCGAAATGCGCAACGGTAAATGGCTCAAAGCTTTGACAACAGGAATGACTCTGTTCATTTCTTCTTCCACGGTCACTTCTTCATGTCCAGGACGCGTAGAAACGCCCCCCACATCAATAATGTGTGCACCGTCTTTCATCATTTGTTCCGCATGCGCAACGGCTTTATCCACCTCATTATACTGTCCGCCATCAGAAAATGAATCGGGGGTCACGTTTAATATTCCCATGATTTGTGTGGTATGCATCATTGGTCATCCTTTCTCTATGAATACGTTCATTATAGCAAATTTAAGCGCTATTCGTATTAATTGAACGTCAGTACCAGATGCCCAAAACAAAGCCTATGTTTTTCAACACACCTTTTATTACTGTGACTATAAAATTGCATCATTTCTTGTTTTTATACTTTTAGGTGTTAGTCTCTTTACCCTTCAGTTCATTCCTTACGATGACGAACATGTCGTTTAAAAACTAGTGTTACGGGAAGGCTACTTTTGTTTTAAATACCTCTTCAACTAAAAAAACTAGGATACCCCCTGGCATCCTAGTTATTTATGATTATTCGAAGTTATATAATGGTGTAGATAAGTAACGTTCACCATTACTAGGTAAGACAGTCACTACTGTTTTACCTTTACCTAATTCTTTTGCTTTTTGAATCGCTGCATAAATCGCTGCACCTGAAGAAATACCACCTAAAATTCCTTCTTCTTTTGCAACACGACGAGAAGTTTCCATCGCTGTTTCATTGCCTACAGTAATGACTTCATCATAAATTTCAGTATCTAAAGTGTCCGGAACAAATCCCGCACCTAAACCTTGTAATTTATGCGGACCTGGTTCGCCACCGCTTAATACTGGAGAAGCTTCTGGTTCGATGGCTACAAGTTGAATATCAGGATATTTTTCTTTTAAAACTTTACCTGCTCCTGATAATGTACCACCTGTACCGACACCCGCTAAAAAGGCATCGATTGTTCTCCCTTCGAATTGTTCTACAAGTTCAGGACCTGTTGTTAATTCGTGAATTTTAGGGTTCGCTGGGTTTTCAAATTGTTGTGGTTCAAAATAACCATGTTCTTCTTTAAGTTCTTTTGCTTTTTTAATAGCACCTTTCATCGCTTCTGCGCCTGGTGTTAATACTAATTCAGCACCATAAGCTTTTAACAGGTTACGACGCTCTTGGCTCATCGTTTCAGGCATTGTGAAAACAGCTTTATAACCTTTGGCTGCACATACAAATGCTAAACCAATTCCTGTGTTACCACTTGTTGGTTCAACGATAGTGTCACCAGGTTTAATCTTACCGTCTTTTTCAGCTTGTTCAATCATCGCAAGCGCGATACGGTCTTTAACAGAGCCGCCCGGATTTTGATATTCTAATTTGACATAGATGTCTGCTGCATCTTCACCAGCTTGATGTCTTAATTTAACGACAGGAGTTTGACCAATAATTTCAGTAATATTTTCTACAGGCTTTCTTACCATTTTAAATAACCTCACTTTAATTTAATATTCATTTCTGGAATACATAGTTATCAAATCGGATTTACAAATAGTATACCATTTTTCTGACAATTAAAAAAGCGTATTGCAAAATTTTAAATAAAACAGTCTTGGCAACCTCACCATTCATCCCGTAGCTTCATATTATCTGTTATCCGCGTTGATGTTTTAGCTCATTCAAAAGACCTTGTAATTCATCTTCAGTGTATTGATATTTAGAACGACAAAAATGACATTCTGCTTCTGCACCATGATCTTCTTTAATCATATTCTCGATTTCTGCTTCACCTAAACCTCGCATCGCATTTAAAAATTTGTCGTGCCCACATTGACATTCAAATTCAGCTGGAATTGTTTCTAAAAATTCGACATTTCCTTCGCCTAAAATGTGCGTCAACATTTCCTCAGGTGTTACACCTTCATCGATGAGCGTAGAAACAGGGGTCATTGTAGCGATGGCTGCTTCAAGGCGATCAATCGTTTCTTCTTTTGCACCAGGCATCACTTGAATAATAAAGCCACCCGCTGCTTTAATGGAATTATCTGGATTGACGAGAACGCCGACACCGACAGAAGAGGGTGTCTGTTCACTATTCGCAAAATAATAGGTAAAGTCTTCTCCGAGTTCACCTGAAACAATTGGACTATTGCCTGTGTAGTAATCTCTCATACCCACATCTTTAACGACATTAATAGCCCCTTGTGTCCCTACTGCGCGGCGGACATCTAATTTTCCTGCTTCATTTAAGGGGAAATGGGTTTGTGGATTTGTTACGTAACCACGCACTTTCCCTTTTGCATTGGCGTCCGCTATAATTTTGCCGATAGGACCATCGCCATCAACTGTGACAGTTAATTTTTGATCACCTTTTAACATAGCCCCCATCATGAGCGTTGCTGTCATAGTACGACCTAACGCTGCAGAGGCTGTAGGCCATGTATAATGACGTGTTTGTGCCTCTTGTATTGTGTCCGTTGTAATCGAACTATAGGCACGTATTTCGCCATTATAAGCTAACGCTTTGACGATATAGTCTTGAGTCATTTGAATTCGCTCCTTCATATATTTCATTTTTTTATCATAATCGCATTAGGCTATCCACTCAACAAATATGACTTGAATTTAAGCTAACTTTAACATAAAAAGAAACCGTCTCGAAAATGATAGATTTCGAGACGGTTAACGCGATTAACGAGGAGGTTGATTGTCTCCTGGACGATCGATGTTTGCTTCTCCTTCGTAACCTGTTGTATCCTCAGAAGATTGATCTTCGTGCTCATTACGACGTTTATCTTCTTCTGAATGATGTTTTTCAGATGGTGTGTCATCTTCTGGATGCGCTGTACGTTGTTCATCTTTATCACGTTCAGATACACCTGCACGTGAACGATTTGTTAATTCTTCTTGTTCACGTCGAATTTCATCGTAGGACTTTCCATATTTACCTTCTTCAAATTCGTCGTCATGACGTTCGACCACTTTGGCATCATCGTAATTCACGACAGGTAAATGACCTTCATGGAATAAGGATTGAATTTGTTCTGCGACTAATGTTTCTTCTGTGAGCAATGTTTCAGCAATTAATCTTAATTGTGATTCATGTTTTGTAAGAATTTCTTTACAACGTTCGTATTGTTCTTTGATGATACGTTGAACTTCTTTATCAATTTCATAAGCGATTTGACCAGAGTAGTCAGGTTGACCTGACATATCTTTTCCTAAGAACACTTGGCCTCCACTATGTGAAAATTGTAATGGCCCTAATTTTTTACTCATACCGTATTCAGTAACCATTTGACGCGCTAACTGAGTCGCACGTTCAAAGTCGTTAGAAGCACCTGTTGATACTTCGTTGAAGATAATATCTTCTGCAACACGGCCCCCTAAAAGACCACAAATTTTATCGAGCATTTCTGGTTCAGTCATAAGGAAACGGTCTTGTTTAGGTAACATCATCGCATAACCACCTGCTTGACCACGTGGCACAATCGTTACTTTGTGTACGACTTCTGCTTCATCAAGCACCATACCGATGACAGTATGACCCGCTTCGTGATGTGCAACAATGTTACGCTCTTTGTCAGAAATAACACGAGATTTTTTAGCAGGTCCGGCAATCACACGGTCCGTCGCTTCTTCAATATCTCGCATATCAATTTTTTTCTTGCCGCCACGAGCCGCTATTAATGAGGCCTCGTTCAGCAAGTTTTCAAGGTCGGCACCTGAAAAACCAGGTGTACGTTGCGCAATCGCCTTTAAGTCTACCGTTTCGTCTAAAGGTTTGTTTTTCGCATGTACGTGTAATACAGCTTCACGACCTTTCACATCTGGACGACCTACTTGAATTTGTCGGTCGAATCGACCTGGACGTAATAACGCAGGGTCTAAAATGTCTGGTCGGTTCGTCGCTGCAATCATAATAATGCCTTCGTTTTCACCAAAGCCATCCATTTCAACAAGTAATTGGTTTAACGTTTGTTCACGTTCATCATGACCGCCACCAACACCTGCACCACGTTGACGACCTACTGCATCAATCTCATCTATAAAAATGATACACGGCGCATTCTTTTTCGCGTTTTCAAATAAGTCACGGACACGACTTGCACCTACACCCACAAACATCTCAACAAAGTCAGAACCACTGATTGAGAAGAATGGGACGCCTGCTTCACCAGCAACGGCACGTGCAAGTAATGTTTTACCTGTACCTGGTGGGCCAACGAGTAAGACCCCTTTAGGTATACGTGAACCCATTTGTTTAAATTTCTTGTTGTCTTTCAAGAAATCTACAATTTCAATTAATTCTTGTTTTTCTTCGTCAGCACCTGCAACGTCTGTAAAACGAATGCGACGTTTTTGGTTGTCGTACATTTTGGCTTTTGATTTACCGAAGTTCATCATACGACCGCCACCGCCGCCACCTTGGGCTTGACTTAAGAAGAAGATAAATAGTAGTGCGATGATTAAGACAGGAATCAAGGTAGTCAGAATGCTTACGAATACACTTTGACCTTCTTCTTCTTTAACCGTAAATTCTAAATCTTTCTGATCTTTAGCGATATCAGTAACCTGTTCTAGCTCTTTGTCATTATTAAATAAAATCGTTGATGAATAATCATCTCCGTTGTTTAACTTACCGCTCACTTTGTACACATTATTAGATGGTTGTACTTCCAATGTTTTGAGTTTGCCATCTTTTAATTCTTGTGTAAATTGCTTGTACGTAAGTTCTTTAGGCACTTTCCCATTTCCATTAATCCAGGAAAAGAGCCCAAAAATAACAACGCCGATTAAAGCTATAAAGAGCACATTACGAAAAGCTTTTTGCATGCGTCGTTTCCTCCTACTTCAAATATAAAACTAACAAAAATTTTACCATAACTTAAACGCGACTGGCTAGTGATTGACATTGACTTCCAAGCTACTTCTATTAAATGTAGCAAAGTGCACAATATTGAATCGTCTTTTTTAAAGTTTATTGTTCATAAATTGCTGGCTTTAAAGTCCCAATGTAAGGTAAGTTACGATATTTTTCTTTGTAATCTAAGCCATAACCTACAACGAACTCATCTGGAATTTGGCGACCTACATATTTTGCCTCGATGTCTGCTTTGCGACGGTTAGGTTTATCGAGTAATGTTACAATTTCTAAAGAATTCACACGACGAGACGCTAATAATTCAGTAATTGATTTCAATGTTGTGCCTGTTTCTAAAATATCCTCAATAATAAGAACGTCTTTGTTTTCGATAGACGTACTTAAATCTTTTAAAATTTGGACTTCACCTGTAGATTCCGTCCCACCATGGTAACTCGAAACATCCATGAAATCTATAGAAAGTGGCGTGTCGATACGTTTGATTAAATCTGTCATAAACAATACAGAACCTTTTAAAATCCCAACACATAATAAATCTTTGCCACGATAATCTTCCGTAATGGCATGACCTAATTTATCACAAATATCATAAATTTCCATTTCTGTAAGTAGTACGTCCTTCAAATCATTTCTCATGTTCTTCATCTCCTAAAAAAACTATATTTAATAAATGGTTGTAATTGGCATGTTGATACAGCGTTCCGACGGCCAAAATCTGTCCGTTCGCATCCACCACTAAAGGGATACGTTCCCGATCTTCTTGCGGAATTTTGGCATCAATCATTAAGCGTGACACCTTTTTATGACCTTGTGGCATCAGTTCAACGCGATCTCCATTTTGACGTGTCCGTATGTAAAGTGGAAAACATATTTCTCCTTTTGAACTCAATTCAATTTGGTAGGCGCCAAATTTATAACGTCCTTCTTGATTCATTTGGACAACATCAAGCAATGGGGAACCCTCTTCCGCTGACAAAATTAATTTATCATACACGATAAGGATGCGCCACGTGTTTGTAGCATAAAGTAAAAGTTGCGAGATAGGTTGCGCCATTTTAGCAAACCAATCTTGATATTGCGCGTCGCTCATCGTTGCAAAAGCATCCCATTTTTGTATCAATTTGTCCAGAATCATCATTTTAACATGCTCTGGGCATTTATTGAATGATGACAGTGACATTTCATACTTTTCGTGCGTTTTTTTTACATGCGTTTGTATATATTCCTCAGCCATAGTTTCAAATTGAGCCAGTGCAGCTTTATGCATCTCATATAATTTGTTAAGATGTTCTGTTTTCAATTGAGGTTGTTCTTCAATCATCGGCATTAACGTGTTTCTAATTGCATTTCGTGTATATTTGACGTCTTGGTTACTTTCATCTTCAAAATATGGCACGTCGTGGGCTTGTTGAAACGCGCTAATGTCCGATTTCGGTTCATCAAGCAAAGGACGTACAATGCGATAACCGTTCCGTTGCTCGATTTTTTTCATCCCTAAAGGACTTCGAAACACTCTTCCGGTAAAAATGCGGTGAAAAATAGTTTCTAGTTGATCATCAAAGTGATGGGCAGTTAATAGCACATCTCCACCAACTTTTCGAATCATATTTTCAAACCATTGATAGCGTTCTTTCCGAGCTTCATTTTGAATACTGCGCCCGGCTTGTATTGTGGCGCTTAAGTCCAATCGATGCACATAAACTTCGATTTGATGCTGTTGACAATAATCTTTCAAAAAACCTGCCTCTCTATCTGAAGCACGGCGAAGTCCATGATGCACATGGAGTACGGTCAACTTTTGATAGGTTGATTTGTACTGATGGAGTAACCGATAGAGAAGAACCATACTATCAATGCCAGTTGAAACGGCCACAACTAGATGCTCCTCTTTATTCCATTGAATGTCCATGACGTCACCTCCACACAAATAGGGGTTGAGATTCAAAGTCAACCTTCGTCTCTCAACCCCTTGCATTAAATTTAACGACGTGCGCCTCTTCCACCACGTCTTGATTCTGTTTGACGCTTAATAGAAGTAAGTTTGTCCTCACTATCTTTTAAGAAGTTTGATAGTTTTTTCTCAAAGTCTTCTGGTTTTTGTGCCGGTTTTTGTCTACGCGGACGTTCTTTTGCTTTTTTGATGGATAAACTGATTTTACCATCATCCGCGATAGATAATACTTTAACTTCAACTTCATCCCCGACAGTTAAGTGATCTTCGACGTTCTCCACATAATTATCAGCAACTTCACTGATATGAACTAATCCACTTTTTCCTTCAGGCAACTCCACAAATGCACCGAATTTTTTGATACCAGTGACTTTACCTTTGACCTTACTTCCTACTTCGATTGACATTGTTTGAATGCATCCTCCCGAGTTCGATATTTAGTTCTATTATACGTATCTTTCTCCATTTTCACAATGACAAATTGATGATTCACTATTTTATTTACGTATTTTACTAAATCTGTCTCTTTATCGAATGAATAGACAAAAAAGCTGCCTCCCTACATCATAAGACTGGAGACAGCTCAAACAAATTAGTCCTTGCGCAATTTGTTCTATTGAATGAATTTATTCTTGTTTCTTTTTACTTTCTTTCGATTGATCTTCAGGCAACTTAAAGATGACTTCACCGTCATTACTTAAATAATACTCATCACGGGCGACTTTTTCAATGTACGATGGATCGTTTAAGTTATTGAGTTGTTCTTTAAGTTCAATCTCTTTATCTTGTAATTTTTGGTATTCTTCTTCTTTTGCTTGACGTTGCGTTGATGCTTCGTTATTACTTTTAATTTGTGCAAACACCATTAACAATAGAACAACAATAATCGCTAATAAGATGCCTCCAAAAACTGTAATACGTTTTTTGACAACCTGTTTTCGTTTTTCTTGACGGCGTTTTTTTGCATTTTTTTGCGATGTGTACTGATTGCCGATATTTTGAATTTTATCATTCATGCGGCGTCACCTTTCTTTGTTTCCCTAATCCATCCGTTCTTCTTTGACGACTTCATACATCCCTTTAGCATTTTCTTTCGTCGCGTGTTCATTGAGTCCAGTCACGTTAATCGTCACAATTTTTTGTCCAAACTGAATTTCAATGGTGTCGTCTACTTTAACATCTGTTCCCGCTTTGGCTGTTTGCCCATTCACTTTTACGCGTCCTTGATCACTAATTTCTTTAGCTAATGTACGACGTTTGATTAAGCGAGAAACTTTTAAATATTTATCGAGTCTCATGATGCCCTCCTCGTTCAATATAATCTTTCAATTGTGCTTCTGACAAATCTTGATTTTTGACTTCATCATACAATTTTAAAAAATGTGTCGCAAATACTTTTTCAAATTTCACACGTTCAGGTTTACCTTCTGCTGCTTTTTGCTGTTGCCAAATGTTTTTCACATCTTCGACGGTTTGTGCCTCACTTTCATCAAAAATGTGTGGATGACGGCGAATCATTTTTTCAGATAAGCTTGCAATAACTTCTCGCGTATCCATATATCCTTCTTTTTTGCCGATATTTGTATGCAAGAGCACTTGCAATAAGATATCTCCCAATTCTTCTATCATATGCCAATCATCTTCATGATCAATCGCTTCAAAGAGTTCGAATGTTTCTTCTAGTAAATAGCGTTTTAATGATTCGTGTGTCTGCACTTTATCCCATGGACACCCTGTCTCATCATCTACTAATTTTGCGATGACCTGATCTGCAAATTCGAAGTCTCCATATAATCCGTGATCTTCTGTGACTTTAGGCACAATGACACTCGTTAAATTTGTAAACACATCTTCATGATCGAGTTCATATAATGCACACGTATAACGTTGGGCCGCACCTTGACGTGCTCCGTCTACAATATGCACCTTAAAATCATCTGGATAACGTTGCATTAATGTGAGTTTTAAATCCCCTGCCACCATAGCACTGTACACTTGCGTGATTAATGTCGTCGTTCTCGGATTGAGTGCCGCTTCGGATAACGCAGTGGCATCTAACATCGTAAACCCGTCATTTGGATCCACTTCGACCGCTTCAAATACATCATCAATGAAACTTCTGCCACCAATGACTTTCACTGACACATGATGGGCATTTGCTTTTTGAAACAACAATTGTGTTGTCGTTTCTGCCACTCTCGGATGTCCAGGAACAGCATAAACGATATCTTCAGATTGTGCATACTTAAGTAATTCGTCTGTGATTGAGTCATAGACGGGCTCAAACGTATCAAACTGTTCATAAATTGCATCAAAACTTTCGATGTCGATGCCTTCAAGTTCAGAAAGTACGGGGTGTTCTTTCGTTCTTACGTAAATTTTTGATTGCGCTTGTAAAAAGCGATACACGCCTAACGGCAAATCGTCTAAACCATAATTGCCTAATCCAACAATTGAAATTTGATGTGTCATGACTGTCTCCTTTTCATCATCTCTATGATTTTATCGCCAAATGGTAAATGAATCCATTCTTTTTCGTTTAAAATGCGTAACCACACAAGGCTGATAAGCATCGCTGTGACACCTATCGTGGCACTGATTAACAACTCAACCAACCCACCAAATCTTGACATAGACGGAATCAGGTAATGTGTTAATTGTACACTAGCTGTCATGACCAATAAAGCGACAACTAATTTTAAATAAAACTTTCTTAATGCGATGAGCGTATAGATGAGCATAATGTGACGATGAAGATATAGCGTAAAGACGATAAGCGCGAGCACAGTAGCTAAACTCGCCCCTAAAATCCCCATCGTTGAAATAAAGAAGAGATTAAAAATCACTTTTATGAGTAGCCCAATGCCAAACCCAATTAAAATCACACGATAGCGATGTTGAACTTCAAGTAATGCAATATACATCATAATGAGTGATACAAAAATCACTGTTAACATATAAAGGGATAAGGTGCCAATCAAATCGTTACTTTTAAAGAAAACCTGATTAAGTAACGGCAATAAATTAATAAGGCCAATCGCACTGGCACTACTGATAACGATGGTGATTTTTAAGGAGGCATTCGCATAACTATGCATTTGTTCGAACTGCCCTCTTTTTTGGGTATCCGTCAATAACGGAATCAAGACAAAACAAAATGTCGTCGTCACAATTAAACCCATTTGTATAAATGATGCCCCACGATCATATATCCCTTTTTGGGTGATGGCATGATTAAATGATAAACCTTGTCCATGTTGCAACAGGTTGATAATCGTAAAACTGTCGACCACCTGCCATAAAATCACGATGAGTTGACTGAGCGCAAAAATCACTGTCGCAATGACAAACTGCCTCCATTGGATAGTTTGATTGAGCGATGGTTTAGGTAATTTGACACATCCCCATAAGAAGAGTGTCGCACCTAAAAAACCCATCGTAGAAGCGAGTATGGCCCAAGTCCCCGCTTGATAAATTGATAACTGATGTTGTGTGAAAAGCAATATAACGATACCAATCATACCGACCCGAATCATTTGTTCAATGACTTGTGAAAATGCAGGCGGATTCATTTCAAATTTAGCTTGAAAATATCCTCGTAACACCCCAAGCATCCCTACGATTAGAAAAGAGACGCTCGCCATGCGTATCATCGGCGTGAGGGCTTCATCTCCCATGATTTTCGCTATGCCTTCTGCGCTGATAAAAAGAACTATGCAACACAGCGCCCCTATTATTTGTAGGACCATCATTAATTTTTTTATAAAGGGGCGTTGGGCTTCGGCTCCCCCCAGTATTTGTGTCAATGCGCTTGGAATCGCATTACTCGCAAGCACGACACCTAGGGCGACAATGGGATATATTTGTTGATACGCATATAACCCTTCATCTCCTAGAATATTTTGGTAAGGGACGCGGTATAACGCACTTAAAATTTTTACAATGATGAGCGATAGAGTTAAAACGACGACGCCATTAAATGCAGATTTAGTCGACATAATCTAACTTCAGACTTTCTTCCATTGTTTTCGCTAAATATTTTAGGGATTCAAGCCATTGCGCACCTTTTGTGAGCGTTACTTTCATACAACCGGCTTCTACGCCGACTTTCATACTTCTTCCTAACGCTTCTGTGTTTTTAAAGAGCGCTTCTCCATCGATACGGTTTGTACCTTGTTCTGTTAACACCACTTCTACTGTTTTCCCTTTATCTTTAACATATTGCACGCCGACATTTAGGAGATGTACTTTAATCTCAACAGAATCTAACAGTTGGGCCACTTCTTTCGGATAATCATTAAAACGATCCAATAATTCGTCTTTGACATCCATGAGTTGATCAATCGTTTCTGTCGCCCTCAATTTTTTATAAATTTCGATTTTGGCTTGCTCATTTCGAATGTATTCAGCAGGCAAGTAAGCATCTAGGCGTAAGTCCATCTCAAGTTCAGGTGTGGCTTGAACTTCTTGGATGCCCCGTTTTTCATTTACCGCTTCTTCTAACATTTGAGAATATAAATCAAAACCAACAGAATCGATAAAGCCATGTTGCTGTTTACCTAGTAAATTACCGGCCCCTCGGATGTTTAAATCACGCATAGCAATTTTAAAGCCGCTGCCGAGTTCTGTGAATTCTTTAATGGCTTGGAGTCTCTCTTCTGCTGTTTCATTGAGCACTTTGTTTTGCGCATGTAAGAAGTAAGCATAGCCAATACGACTTGAACGTCCAACGCGTCCGCGTAGTTGGTACAATTGACTCAAGCCGAAACGGTCTGCATCTTCTATAATCAGTGTATTCGCATTAGGGACGTCTACGCCTGTTTCGATAATCGTCGTTGTGACTAAAATGTCATATTCTCCATTAATAAAATCCAGCATCGTTTCCTCTAAATCACGTTCTGGTAATTGTCCATGCGCAACACCAATAGACGCTTCTGGCATCAACATTTGAAGTTGCTCTCGTTTTTCATAAATAGATTGTACTTTGTTGTATAAATAGAAAACTTGCCCTTCACGTGATAATTCCCGTTCTAAAGCCTCTTTAATAAAATTGCCATTTTGTTCTAAGACATAAGTTTGGACAGGAAAACGGTTTTCAGGAGGAGTTTCAATGACAGATAAGTCTCTTACCCCTAACATACTCATATGCAACGTACGTGGAATCGGTGTTGCGGTTAACGTCAATACATCCACATTGGCCTTTAAAGATTTAATCTTTTCTTTGTGACGCACACCAAAACGTTGTTCTTCGTCGACAACCAATAACCCTAGATCTTTATATTCTACGGTTTTACCTAAGAGTTTATGGGTACCCACAACGATATCTACAAACCCTGACTTCAGTCCTTCTTTCGTTTCGCGTATTTCTTTTGGTGTTCTAAAACGACTCATCAAATGTATTTCTACAGGGAAATCACGCATACGCTCAATCAGCGTTTCGTAATGTTGTTGCGCTAAAATAGTCGTAGGCACGAGAAAAGCCACTTGTTTTCCAGACATCACTGCTTTAAAAGCAGCACGCACCGCAACTTCGGTTTTGCCGTAACCTACATCTCCACATAACAATCGATCCATAGGTCGGGCCCGTTCCATATCTTGTTTAATTTCATCAATGGACTTGGCTTGGTCTTCTGTTAATTCATATGGGAAATCCATTTCAAACGCATGTTGTTCTTCTGTATCTGGCCCAAATTGGTAACCTACAGATTTTTCACGCTCTTTATATAAAGCAATCAGTTCATCGGCAATATCTTCCACGCTACTTTGAACTTTAGCTTTTGTTTTCTTCCATTCGCTGCCACCAAGTTTATACAATTTTGGCGTTTTATCTTCGGAACCGACATATTTTTGGACTTGCTCCATTTGGTCAACTGGAACAAATAATTGGTCTGTGCCTTTATATTGAATTTTAATATAATCGCGGTGGACGTCTCCAACTTCTAACGTCTCAACCCCTAGGTAACGACCGACACCGTGGTGAATGTGGACAACATAATCTCCAACGTTAAGTTCTTGATAGGATTTAATTTTTTCAGCATTACTAATGGTTTTTCGACGTTTTTTGGACGCTTTCTTTTGTTTCGATTTGAAAAGTTCACGTTCCGTTATCACCACTAATGACATGTACGGCAATTCAAATCCTTCTGACAAACTCCCATCAATGATTGCCGCGTGCCCTTCTTCGAGTTGTGTGATATCCGCATTCAACAATGTCGGAACATGAATCTCATTTAACATGGCTTGAATACGGTCTTTTTTTGTTTCAGATTCTGCAATAATAACCATACGGTAGCCTTGTTTCATATAACGCTGAAATTCAGAGGCCATAATATCATATTGACCATAAAATTGTTGCACAGGCTTACAAGAAAACTTCACCATATGATTTAGTTTGACAGACATAGAAGCTGTAAATAACGTGAAATAGGTCACTGCGCGCTGTGAAAGTAAATGTTCAATTGTCTCATGTACCATAAATCGTTGACCAATAAAGCCTTTACCAGATTCAATTAAGTTTTGTAAAAACTCTTCCGATTCAGCCAGTAATGTTTCTTCTGTCTCTTTGATACGATTAAATTCATCAACCATCACAACGGCATTGTCTTTAAAATAGTCGAATAAAGTTGTTTCTTCGTCATACATGAAAGCAATCAAACGTCTTAACACTTGAGGGTCAAATAACTCATCCTCAACAATATTAAAACCGTCATATGTGTCTTTCAATTCTTGGCGTACCGATTTATCAATTTTAGGACGTGTCATTTCATATGCTTTTTTAAGCTCGAGTATTAAATGTTGGCGCACTTCTTTCGTCATAATATAATCGTGTGCTGATGTAATATCCACTTGTTGCATGTTCTCAGAAGAACGTTGCGTCTCAACATCAAATTTACGAATGGAATCAACTTCTGTATCAAACAATTCAATGCGGACAGGTTCTCCTAATAATGGATAAATATCGATAATGCCGCCTCGTAAAGAAAATTCTCCTATATTAGAAACTAAGGATTCACGACGGTAACCCATGTTGACGAGACGTGTTAAAAGCGCATCAACATCTATATCTTTACCAACTTCAAGTTGTAGTTGATGCGCTTGCCACATTGCTTTGGGCGTCACTAATTTTTTTAAACCGTTAAGGGGTATGACAAATAACCCGCGACGCTCATGAGCCAGTGCCGTTAACGTACGGACACGTTCGCTCATCAGTTCCGGGCTTTGCGTTGAAAATTCTTCGGTCATAATGTCTTGCACAGGATATTTATAAATTTCATCATCTGGAACGAATTGCAGTAAATCAGCTTCTAATTTATCCATTTGGTATAAATTATTTGTAATGAGTAACACTTGACGATGACTGCTTTGGTACGTTTCTGCAATCATCGCGGCTTTCGCACTCGGCATAAGCCCTGTCACAAGCACATTATCTTCTCCAACATGGTCTATCAATTCATTAAATTGTGTATCTCTATTGATTATTTCATTAATTATTGATTTCACTAGACTTCACCATTATATCGATTCATTATATTTTCAAACTTTTCATTTTGAATGAAAGCTTCTACTGCATCTGCTACATGTTCAATGACAGGTTGCATTGTTTTCATTTCTTCTGTAGAAAACTTCTGTAAAACATAGTCAACGACAGGTATGCGCGAAGAACGATCAATCCCTATACGAATCCGTTTAAATTGTTGCGTTCCGAGATGTTGAATAATAGATTTAATGCCATTATGGCCGCCAGCACTGCCTTTTTGGCGTAACCTAATATGCCCTTGTGCAAGATCCAAATCATCATATAAGACCAATATATCTTCTACATCAATTTGATAGTAGTCCATCAACGGTCTCAAGGCTTCACCTGATAAATTCATATATGTGAGCGGTTCTAAAAACAGTACTTTTTCACCAAACAAAAATTCAATCGTATACGCACCACGAAATTTTTGTTTATCTAATTTAAATTGATGCCGTTCTAAAAGATAATCTATCACTTCAAAGCCAATATTATGGCGTGTTTGTTCATATTTTTTTCCGACGTTGCCTAATCCAACGATGAGTTTCATTAAGTAACCTCCTTGCACTCGTCACGCGCTTTTAATCACTATTCCATACTAACATATTTCAAGTAACACCGAGAGCTAAATGCTACAAAAAAAGACATAACAACGGCACTCGGCTCGTCATTATGTCTTACAGAATGATAAAGATTATTCTTCGTCTTTAGACGCTTCTTTATCTTCTTCTTCGCTTTCTTCAGTAGATTCACCAACAACTTCTGGTTCTTCTGTTTCAGCGTCGCTTTCCATCGCAGCGATTTCTTCTTCAGTTGGTTCTTCAGTTGGAACAACAACTGATACAACTGTTTCGTCTTCAGCAGTTTCGATTGTGAAGTCGCCTGATACTTTGATGTCAGCCACAGATAAACTATCGTTAACATCTAAGTCTGTAACGTCAACTTCGATTGCTTCAGGAATGTTGTCAGGTGTAGCAGTTATTTCGAGGTTGAATAATGGTTGTTCAACAACGCCACCTTCGTTAGCACCTTTTGCTTCACCAACTAAGTTTACAGGTACTTCTACAGTACGCTCTTCGCTCATGTTGATTGCTAAGAAGTCGATGTGTGTGATTTGGTTTTTAAGTGGATCGTATTGGTAATCAGATACCATAACTTTGATCTCTTTTGAACCTACGCCTAATTGGATAACACCGTTACGTCCAACTTCACGAATTAATTTGATGAATTCAACTTCATCAACTTTTACAGATACGTTTTTAGTACCGTATCCATAAACGACTGCAGGGACTTTACCTGCTTCACGGATTTTACGTAAATCACCGCGAGTTTGTTTACCTTGACGAATAATAGACTTTAATGAAGCCATATTTCGTTTCCACCTTTCTTCATGCACCTATGTGCAAGCACTTGCCCATCAACGATACGTTGCTTGCAAGTGTGTATTTGTCCGTAATGACACGAACAGAAATATTTTACACAAATTTTACATATAAGTCAACATCGATTAATCAAATAATACACTTACAGATTCACGTTCATAGACACGTACAATCGCTTGTGCTAATAGTTCAGCGACAGATAGCTCAATGATATTATTTGGTTTTTGTTCCTCTTTTAATTGAATTGAGTTTGTCACAATCAGTTCTTTAATAGCTGATTTTTCGATACGTTCTTTAGCAGGACCAGATAGTACAGGGTGTGTACAACATGCATAAACTTCTGTTGCCCCTTTATCTTTTAAAGCTTGTGCAGCTAATGTAATAGTACCCGCAGTATCAATGATGTCATCGATAATAATTGCAGTGCGTCCTTCAATTTCACCGACAATATTCATAACTTCAGCCACGTTCGGTTTTGGACGTCTCTTATCGATGATAGCAATCGGTGCTTTTAAGAAGTCGGCTAATTTACGTGCACGTGTTACGCCACCGTGGTCAGGTGAAACAACAACATATTTGTCTGGATCAATATCTTTATTTTTCAAGAAATAGTCTGCCAAAATCGGCACACCCATTAAATGGTCGATTGGAATATTAAAGAAACCTTGAATTTGAGGCGCATGTAAATCAAGTGCAATCATGCGATCTGCCCCAGCAGTTTCAAATAAATCTGCCACTAATTTTGCAGTGATGGGTTCACGACTACGCGCTTTACGGTCTTGTCTCGCGTAACCATAGTATGGGACAACAATAGAAATATTCGCAGCTGATGCACGTTTACACGCATCAATCATAATCAATAATTCCATGAGATGAACGTTCACTGGATTAGATGTCGGTTGAATAATAAAAACATCACAACCACGGATACTTTCCTCAATATTAATTTGAATTTCTCCATCGCTAAAACGTTTCACCGTACATTTTCCTAATTCTACACCTACGTGATCTGCTACTTCTTGAGCAAGGGGTTCATTTCCTTTTAACGAGAAAATTTTTAAAGACGAATTTTTATATTCGGTGTTTAACATGTTTTATCCTCCAATATAATTTAGGGTTTGGTAATTGATATTGATCCGTTTTGTTCATACATAGTCGTTATATATTTATTTTTTATCTTTGTTTAAATAACCAGGTTTCGTAGTTTGTCTTACTCGGGCTAACGCCAAGCTATCTTCAGGAACATCATCTGTAATCGTAGAACCTGCTGCAATTAGCGTGCCATCTCCAATTGTAACCGGTGCCACTAAGTTCGAATTACAGCCAATAAAAGCATCTTTACCTACGACGGTTTTAAACTTGTTAACGCCATCATAATTGACTGTTATTGAACCACAGCCAATATTAGTGCGCGCACCAATTTCAGCATCGCCAATATAACTTAAGTGAGAAACTTTAGCCCCATCGTCTAGATGAGCTTTTTTAACCTCTACAAAGTTACCAATTTTAGTTTCAGTGCCAAGATGAGTACCTGGACGTAATTGTGCAAATGGGCCTATTTTAGATTTTTGACCTACAATAGCTTCAGTAATCACAGATTGTTTAATTGTGACACCGTCTTCAATGACACTGTCGTGAATTTCAGAGTATTGACCGACCACAACATCTTCGCCAATTTTTGTATGTCCTGAAATTTTAACTCCCGCTTCGATAACGGTATCTGCTCCTATCGTGACATCCGCACCAATATATGTCGTGTCAGGGTCAAGTAACGTGACACCGTTCTGCATATGTGCCTCATTCGTACGACGACGGTAGAGACGCTCTGCACGACTCAGCGCTACACGGTCATTCACCCCAATAATTTCATCAAAATCATCGGTTTGAAAAATCGCCACGTCTTCGCCATTTTGCTGAATTAAGGTTAAGACTTGTGGCAAATAATATTCACCTTGCGCATTGTCATTGTCGACCTCATGTAAAAGTTTGAATAACGTTGCATTATCGAAAGCAAAAATTCCAGAACTGATTTCAGTGATTTGTTTTTCTTCATCGTTCGCATCTTTTTCTTCCACGATGCGATTCAATGCACCTGTATTGGCATCACGCACAATGCGCCCATAACCAAACGGTTGCTCTGTCGTAGCTGATAATACAGTGGCTTTTGCATTTGAGGCTTCGTGATGTGTAATGAGTTGAGATAATGTGTCACCTGTAATGAGTGGTGTGTCACCACAAACCACTATCGTTGTGCCGTCTAACTGACCTAAGTGTGTTTCTGCTTGCTGTACAGCATGCGCTGTGCCGAGTTGTTCTTGTTGAAAACTGTACTTAGAAACATCCCCTAATGTTTCTTTTACGCTTTCAGCACCATGACCTACAATTGTGACAATATCGTCAATGCCTGCCACTTTGACTTGATCAATGACGTGCGCAATCATAGGTTTTCCAGCAACTTCATGAAGCACTTTATATTTTTTGGACTTCATGCGTGTGCCTTTACCCGCTGCTAAAACGACTGCATGTTTTTGCATGGAATGAACCCTCCAGTTTTTTTACACTTCTACATAATTATAATTTAAGCGAAGTGTCACTTTCAAGACGTAAACGAAGAATTGAAGTGACTCTCCAATATTTGACTAAATCTTTTCATCATAATCACCTATTTTTTCATTTTTTGAAGTGTTTATGTATCAAAAATATTGATGATGTCTCAATCTCTTCACACCTATAAAAGAAGGGTTTTATGGCTGTTGAGACCTTCAACCATAAAACCCTTTCTATCTTTTCGGAATTTAAGCTTCCTCGTTATTTTCTGATTCTTCTTGTTCCTGGTCATTTTGACTCGGAATGACTTCATCAGTTTCATCATATACTTTCATTACGGCATCTTGAATTTCTTGACGCATGTCTGAATTGATAGGATGCGCAATGTCGCGGAATTCACCATCTGGTGTACGCTTACTTGGCATTGCTACGAAAAGTCCTGAGTTACCTTCAATTACGCGCAAGTCATGGATGACGAATGATTCATCTAATGTGATAGACACTAGTGCTTTCATTCTCCCATCCGTTTGTATTTTTCTAAGTCTGACATCTGTCACTTTCATGTAGTGAGCCCCCCATAGTATATAAGTTAAAAAATGTAGTTAATTAAGAAGTTCAAGTCTGTATTATATATCCTTAACTTCAGCGATGACTTCGATTTCAATTTTAACATTTTTTGGTAAACGAGCGACTTCCACCGCACTTCTCGCTGGTTTATGCGATGTAAAGTACGTGCCGTAGACTTCGTTTACCTTTTGAAAATTTTCCATATCTGATAAAAATACGAGAACTTTAACAACATGCTCTAAATCTGAGCCTGCTGCTTCAAGTACAGCTTTCAAATTTTCAAACACTTGTTTTGTTTGAGTTTCTACATCATCACTGACAATGTTTCCTTCTAAATTTAAAGGGATTTGACCTGATGTGTAGACCAATCCATTCACAACGGATGCATGTGAATAAGGTCCTACAGCTGCAGGTGCTTGTTGGGTGTTAATTGTTTTCATGTTGAATCGTCACTCCTCTAATTTTCGAATTTAGAAAGGCAATTCCCCGCTTCGACTTTAAATGTTTGATTATACTCGTCGACATCGGATAAGCGTACTAAGGAAGTATAGTCCTCGATTAAGCGTTGCTTGACTTCTTTAGATTCTACAAGTACCGATACCCCTTTTACTTCTGCCTTAAACTCATTCATTAAATTGATAACCCCGTTAATTGAACCGCCCGCACGCATAAAATCATCTACGATTAATACTTTGGAATGTTCTTTTAACGTTCGTTTGGATAAAACCATCGTTTCAATTTTTCGAGTTGAGCCTGAAACATAATTAATCGAAACGGTAGAGCCTTCTGTCACTTTGTTGTCTTTTCTGATTACCACAACTGGCAAATTCAAAACACTAGCTACAGCATTTGCGAGTGAAATCCCTTTTGTCGCAATTGTAACCACTGCATCGAGTTCTTCTTGCCTATATAATGTCGCAATCAATTTACCCACACGCTTCAATAAAGGGGGATTCCCGACAAGATCGGATAAAAATAAGTAGCCTCCTGGTAATAGTCTTTCTTTTTCTTGAAGCAAGTGAATGAGTTCATTGATCACTACTTTTGCTTCTTCTTTTTGCATTTCAGGACGATAGCGTACGCCACCACTTGCACCTGCGACTGTTTCTATCGTTCCTAATCCTTCCTCAACTAGCGTATCTTTAATAATTTGGACATCTTCACTAATAGAAGACTTCGCTTGTTTGAATTTATTTACAAAGAACGTTAATGGCACTAATTTATTGGGATGATTGATTAAATATTGTGTCATAAAGACGATACGTTCACTTCGCTTATATCTCATGTATCATCAGTTCCTTTCGTCGTTATCCTAACGTACGCACTAAGTAGACATCATTACAGCAGCCACAAATGGCATTATAAATGTGGCGTGCTTGTCGCTCACGTTGGGCAAATCCATACACAGTTGGACCACTTCCGCTCATGAGCGCACCATCTGCTCCGTTATTCAACATATTTTCTTTTATTTTTTGTATTTCGGGTTGTAAAGCCATAGACACGGGCTCTAAACGGTTCGATAAACTTTCACAAACGCTGATATAATCATTGTTTTCAATGGCACGCATGCAGTCTTCCGTATGAACTTCGAACGGTTGATTCAAATCGAGTCCTTGATAAATATCCGGAGTAGATAATCCCGATTGAGGTTTCGCCACAATCACCCAAGATGAAGGGGGGCGATCAAGTAGCATAATCTTTTCACCACGTCCCTGACATAAGGCTGTTGTTCCATAGACACAAAACGGGATATCCGAACCGATTTCAGCTGACAATTCGCTCAGTTCATCTAAACTGCGATTCAACTCAAACAAACGGTTCATCCCACGCATCGTAGCTGCTGCGTCACTAGACCCCCCTGCTAACCCTGCAGCCACCGGAATATTCTTTTCTAACGTAATTGTCACACCTTCTTTTATTTGGTACGTTTCTTTCATCAAAAGTGCTGCGCGATAGGCTAAATTACGTTCATCAGACGGAATATAAGTTTCGTCGACATGAAGTACGATTTTACCATCTTGACGTTTTTCAAATGACAATCGGTCATTGAGATCAATAGTAGTCATAATCATTTCTACTTCGTGATAGCCGTCTTCACGTTTAAACAATGTATCTAAAGTTAAATTGATTTTAGCTGGAGCCGTTTCATAAATCATACTATCATTTCCTCTTTTTATATGGTATTACTGTGATTTTACCATAAGTCTCATAGGATGCGTGTGACTCATAACGCTATTTTATAAAAAAGATCTCCTCGCCTCAACCTTATCTATTAAGACAGAATCAGCGGTTCAAATATACTGTTATCGCACACAAAAAAGAGTGCGACATTGCAATCTGATACGACAGATTACACGCCCACTCTTTAATATGTACAACTTATCAATTTAATAAGTATTATTGAGCCGTCGCTTCTTGTTGTAAGTCTTCCTCTACAAAGGATACGTGTACATTCTCTGTGAGTACATCCGCATAAGTATAGGACACACGTTCAAAATTATGTTTATCTTGGTCTAGTTCAACAATGAACACAGATGGATATGTTTCTTTTAACACACCAGAACGTTCAATTGTTTTTTTACGTCCCCCATTAGCTTTAAGTACAATACGATTTCCTAAATGACAATCAAGACGATTTTTGATGTCTATAATAGATTTTGGCATATTGCTCCACCTCGCTACTAGTGTAGTATAACACATTTAGGGCGCCTAGGTCAAGCAAAATTTTAATTTTATCAATGCGAGAATAGAAAGTCAATCATTTTATAATATCAATTTTGGGAAATTTTCCAACTCGTCATACAATCGTGCATATTCTTGTATTGAAAGCGTTTCTCCACGACGCTTAGGGTCAATCCCCGCCGCTTCTAACCATGCCATAATATCCGATTTCACACTTTTCCCCTCAACAAATAAGTTCTGGTAATTGTTGAAAATGGTTTTACGTCGTTGACTAAAAGCCCCTTTCGTCATTTTGAAAAACTGTGCGGTATTTTCTACTTGAACGATAGGTGTGGGTCGCTTCATTAATTTAACGACAATAGAATCTACATTAGGTGGAGGCATGAATACCGTTTTTGGGACCGTCAACACGCGTGACGTTTCCGTGTAATATTGTGCCACAATGGACAATGAGCCATACGCTTTCGTTCCCACTGTCGCGTTAAGGCGTTCTCCAACTTCTTTTTGCATCATGACAACATAGCCATCAATATTTAAATCCGCTTCGAGGAGCGATAATAAGATAGGCGTCGTAATGTAGTAAGGTAAGTTGGCTACGACCATGATTTTATCACAGTCACTTAAATGGGTGTGAATCGCTTCGGCCACATTCGCTTTTAAAATATCTTCGTTAATAACCGATACATTATCGTATGGGGAAAGTGTTTCTTTTAACACTGGTATTAAACGCTGATCGATTTCAAATGCGAGCACTTTTTTGGCATTTTTTGCCAATTGCTCGGTGAGTGACCCCATACCTGGACCTACTTCGATGACACCTGTACGTTCATCAATGCCACTTGCATCGATAATTTTGTTGATGATATTCACATCAATCAAAAAGTTCTGTCCCAAACTCTTTTTAAAACTAAAACCGTGTTGTTCTAACAATGCGCGGGTTCTAGATGGTGTAGCAATATCTTTCTCATGCATAAATGTGTTACTCCTCTTCTCCTAATGCGCGACGCACGTCTTCTTCTGTATATCCAAACGCATTGAGTTTCTTTAATAATTGTTTCCCATTTGAATGGCCGATATGTAGTTTCCGACCTATAATATCTCGGCGATGTCTTGCATCTGGCCCAATAATAAGCCCTAAATCAATCAAAACTGCTTTATCTATCGTTTCATGCGATTCAGATAATGGAGAGGAGACATGCATGAGCGCTTCACGAATCGCCTCAAATGACGCATGTTCGACTCCGATTTTTCCTCTTTTATTTTTGGCTTTTTCACGGTCAATATAGGCGTGTTTGACGCCCGGTACTGCATCTCGTATGATGGTGCGAATTTTATCACCTGGGAAATCAGGATCAGTTAACACAATTACCCCTCGTGTTTCTTGCGCTTGACGGATGACATCTAACCGTTCACGATCAATTGCACTCCCGTTCGTTTCAATCGTGTCGCATTCTACAGCCCGTTGGACACGCTCTGTATCGTCCCTACCTTCTACAACCACAAATTCATTGATTTTCACTGAGACACCTTCTTTTTATCATAATGACGTATTTAAATGAAATAATCGTTCGGCGTTTTCCGTTGTTTGTTGTGCGACCTCTTCGTAGGTGATGCCACGAAGTTCAGCAATTTGTTGTGCAACGAGCGTGACATGTGCGGGTTCGTTACGTTTGCCTCGATAAGGGTGTGGTGTTAGAAATGGCGCATCTGTTTCAACGAGCAATCGCTCGAGGGGCACGTGTTTTGCGACCTCTTTGGGTTGCTTAGCATTTTTAAATGTCACTGGACCCCCAAGAGAAATATGGAAGTTTAATTTATGAATCACCACATCAGCAATTTCAGGTGAGCCACTAAAGCTATGCATAATTCCTCCGACTTCTTCTGCATGTTCTTCCATAAGTATATCCACGCAGTCTTGTGTCGCTTCTCTATTATGAATTACGATAGGCAATTTCACGCGCTTAGCTAAAGCAATTTGTTTTCTAAATACTTCTTTTTGAATCTCTTTAGGTGATTTGTCCCAATGATAATCCAAGCCCATTTCTCCAATACCGATGACTTTAGGGTGTTTTGCCAATGATTCAATCCACGCTAAGCGCTCATCCGTACAATCAATAGCATCCACTGGGTGCCAGCCAATTATGGCATAGATAAAATCATACTGGTCAATGAGTGCCATCGCGCGTTCAATCGTTTTCGTATCAAATCCCACGACAAACATACGATCCACCCCAGCTGCACGTCCGCGTTCAATCACTTCATCCAAATCTTCATCATATTGGTCTGCATTTAAATGTACATGTGTATCGATTAACATCCTCATTCCTCCTCTTTCGTCAAAAAAGAGTGAGACTGCGCTCAAATTGAATCAATTTGAAATTGCGTCTCACTCCTAAGTGTCATTTCACAAGTCTAACTGCAATGTGTCGTTACTCGAATTATTTGATGATTGCTCCATTTGGAACTGCATTCGGTAAGCTAACGAGAGTGAGTACACCGTCTTTTTCAGCAGATAAAATCATGCCTTCTGACTTTTGTCCCATTAATTTTGCAGGTTTTAAGTTTGTAACAACAGCCACTTTTTTACCAATGATATCTTCAGGTTGATAAAACTTAGCAATACCGGAAACAATCTGGCGTTGTTCGTGGTCTAAGTCGACTTGAATTTTTAATAGTTTATCTGATTTTTTTACGTGTGCAGCATCAATAATGGTAGCTGCTTTAATTTCAACTTTGTCGAAATCTTTAATGTCAATTTCTGCTTTAGAAGGTACATCTTCTTTCTCAGGCTTCGGCGGTTGCATACTTTCTTTAATATATTCTACTTCCGCTGCAACGTCTAAGCGTGGGAAAATAGGTGTCGGTTTTTCCGTCACAGTGATAGGCTCCGTCAAATGACCATATTGAGATAGACTGTCAAACTCATGGAGCGCCTGATTGTTAATGTTCAGTTGTTCAAAAATTTGATATGGCGCATTCGTTAAGAACGGTCGTAGCAATACCGCTGCAAAACGTATATTTTCTACTAAGTGGGTCATCACGTTGCCTAACATGTCTTTTTGCGTTTCATCTTTTGCTAAAACCCATGGCGTAGTTTCATCGATATATTTATTAGTCCGACTAATAAATTTCCATACGGTCGCTAAAGCAACTGAGAATTGTAAGTTTTCCATGCTTTCATGGTAGGCTTTCACTGTATCTAACGCCATTTGTTCCATCTCGGCATCAAGCTCATGTTGAGGGCCTTGGTAAGCAGGAAGTTCACCATCAAAATATTTATTAATCATTGAAATCGTACGGTTCACTAAGTTCCCTAAGTCATTCGCAAGGTCATAGTTCGTACGTTCCACAAAGGCTTCAGGCGTAAAGACACCATCTGAACCAAATGGCAACTCACGCATGAGATAATAACGCGCCGCATCTAAACCGTAACGATCGATGAGCACATTAGGATCCATCACATTACCTTTTGATTTACTCATTTTTCCATCTTTCATTAAAATCCAACCGTGCGCAAACACCTTTTTCGGTAATGGTAAATCAAGCGCCATTAAAATGATTGGCCAAATAATCGAATGGAAACGTACAATTTCTTTTGCCATGAGATGGATATCTGCCGGCCAATATTTTTGGAACAATTCGTCATCGTCTGTCAAATAACCGAGCGCTGAAATATAGTTAACTAATGCATCTAACCAAACATAAACCACATGTTTAGGATTTGATGGAACTTTGACACCCCAATCAAATGAGGTACGGGATACCGCTAAATCATCGAGTCCCGGCTTAATAAAGTTATTAATCATCTCATTTTTACGTGATGGAGGCTGAATAAACTCAGGATGCTCATCATAAAATGCCAACAAGCGGTCCGTATACTTTGAAAGTTTAAAGAAGTAACTTTCTTCTTTCACAAGTTCAACTTCGTGGCCTGAATCTGGGCTTTTTCCACCCACGATTTTCCCATTTTCATACACAGGCTCTACGAGTTGCGTTTCTGTGTAGTAAGTTTCGTCAGGGACGGAATACCAACCTTCATATTCTCCAAGGTAAATATCCCCTTGTTCTAATAACTTTTCAAATATTTTTTCAACGACAACCGTATGACGTTTTTCTGTTGTGCGGATGAAATCATCATTCGAAATGTCCAACTTTTTCCATAACGCTTTGATGCCATCAATCATTTCATCTAAATAGTCTAATTCAGACATGCCTGCTTTTTGAGCTTTTTCTTGAATCTTTTGTCCATGCTCATCTGTTCCCGTTAAATAACGTACATCGTACCCTTGTAAACGTTTGTAACGTGCGATAACGTCTCCTGCAACCGTTGAGTATGCATGGCCAATGTGTAAATTACCGCTTGGATAATAAATCGGTGTAGTAATATAAAATGTATCTTTTACCATCAGCGCTCCTCCTCATTTCTTATCTTATTTAATATAACGAAATTTACCGTCTTTTTCAATCTTACAACTTGACATCTTCTCTTGTTTTCGCCAAGTTTACGCTTCTATATCGTGGTAAATATTGTAAACTGATTTACTCGACATGTCGCGTTCTTTTGCCACTTGTTTAATCGCTTGTTTGGGTTTCATATTTTGATGGATATAGTGGTCGACATGTTCAACAATCGAAAGCGTTTCAAACCACTGTTCGGCAACCTTTGCTTCTGCACCTTCAATAATAATGACAAATTCCCCTTTTAAAGGAATCGTTTCATCCAATAGAGGTAAGAGGTTTCTCACTTGATCCGTCGAAATTTGTTCGAATTTTTTAGTCAACTCTCGTCCTAAGGTAATGCGTCTTTCCGGGTCAATCTCTTGAATCACTTCTAACGTTTCTTTCACACGAAATGGAGATTCATATAATAACAACGTACTCTCTTGAAACATCCGTGTTTCTAAAATTTCCGTTTTTTCACGTGCTTTTCGCGGTAAAAACCCTATAAAGGTATACACAAATGAAGGCAAACCACTCGCCATCAACGCTGTTAGCCCTGCATTAGCACCCGGGATAGGTGTGACATCTATTTGTGCCTCACGTGCACGTACGACCAACTCATAACCAGGGTCTGAAATCAACGGTAACCCTGCATCTGACACGAGTGCCACCGTTTTTCCTTCTAATAAACTTGAGATTAATGATTCCGTTTTTTGTGCTTTATTATGTTCGTGATAGGACACAAGAGGTGTTGTAATCTCAAAATGATGACAGAGTTTTTTAGTGACACGTGTATCTTCACAAGCGATGACATCAACACGTTTCAATGTGTCAATCGCACGAAATGTCATATCCTCTAAATTTCCTATAGGGGTTCCCACTAAATATAGATGTGTCATGCTTGTGCTCCTTTAATCAGACGTAATTTATCGTGACGGCTAAGTTGTTTAATCGCATATTCTCGCTTTAGCGCTTCAGATTTTGTTTCAAATGATTCCTCATACATTAATCGCACAGGACGACGCGCCTTCGTGTACTTGGCTCCTTTACCTTCATTATGTTTCGCGATACGCGCTTTGACATTTGTGGCATACCCTGTATAAAGCGAATCGTCACTACAACGTACGATGTAGATATAATGTTTAGCCATAATAGATCGCCTTCATTTCATCGGTATAGTGCCCTGAGGCATCATACATATAAAAAGGCGGTGCCAGTTTTAAACCTTCATTGCCACCTTTCCGCCCTTCTACGACAATGGTCTGCGCCTCTTTACCCACTTTGCTATAAATCATATGTAATTGTTTTGGTTCGATTTGGTAGCGGCGCATTGCTTCAAAAATGTCCAACAAGCGTTCCGCACGGTGTACCATCACCAGTCGTCCCCCTTGTTTCAATGCATGTCCGCTCACCCGCACACAATCATCTAACGTACAATAAATCTCGTGACGTGCAATTTTGTGTGCTTCAATTTGATGTTGGTTCACTTGGTTGGCTTTAAAATAAGGAGGGTTACACGTGATTAAGTCAAAAGATGAAGGTTTATAGCGTTGCGTCACATGTTGAATATCGTCGTGAATGATGTCAATTCGGTCGTCTAACGCATTATAGGCCACACTACGCTGTGCCATATCCACCAATTGTTCTTGGATTTCGATGCCAGTTATTTGGTTGTTCCCTTTTGCAGATAATAACAAAGGAATCACGCCATTCCCTGTGCACAAATCTAAAATACGGTCACGTTTTCTTGGAATCGTAAAATGTCCAAGAAGTAACGCATCTGTTGAAAAAGAAAATACGGCATCATTTTGAATGATTCTTAAATTTTCTTTCATTAAATAATCTAATCGTTCCTCTTGTGTTAACACGTTGCCACCTCTACTTCATTACAACCCAACCTCGTTTTGTTACTCGTTGTCTTTCATACTATTTAAAACATTTAAACAAAAAATGCAGTCTTCACCTTTTCGATGTTTCCCGAAGACGTCATGACAAATGTGAAATCCTTCATGGTATAACTTTGCGAAATATTCACGACTTTGCAGTTGCTTTGTTGGCCGCTTTTTCGTCTTTGAGGTTTCTTGTTCAGGAACTGTTTGTTGTTGAAGTAAAGACTTTAAATTATCATTTTCTGTTTGTAATGCCACGTTTTCTTCAACCAATTCTACCGTCAATGCTTTTAAAGCTTGCATATTATCTTGAATCATCGTCACGTTTTGCTCCAATTGCATTAAACGGTCGAAAAGTTCATTTCGATCCAATGGGCCTCTCTCCTTATTTAATTGTATTCAGTTCTTCGATATGATATTCAAGTGGTTGCTCCAATCCTTCCACCTTTACATGCATAGAAACATTGATGACATTCAAACTCACAACTTCTCCACGGCCTTCTGGTGTGTCGACGATTTCCCCAACATCTGGTAATTGTTCACGCGCTTCTTCGTACATATCATCTTCGTATTTAAGACAGCACATGAGTCGCCCACACGCGCCAGAAATTTTCGCCGGATTTAAAGAAAGATTTTGATCTTTCGCCATTTTAATAGAGACCGGTTCAAAGTCCCCTAAAAATGTTGAACAGCATAGGGAACGGCCACAAGGCCCAATGCCACCGAGTAATTTCGCTTCATCTCGAACACCAATTTGTCTCAATTCAATACGTGTTTTTAATTTTTGAGCGAGTAAACGGACTAATTTACGGAAATCAATGCGTTCATCGGCAGTAAAGTTAAAAATGACTTTCGAGCGATCTAATGTATATTCACAGTTAACAAGACGCATATCTAAACCGAGTTCAGCAACATACGTTTTACATAACGATAAAGCTTCATCGGCCGCAGATTCATTAGACATTTGCGTCTCCAAATCTTGTTCAGATGCAATACGCACCACAGATTTTAATGGTTGCGCGACGTCCTCTCCGTTAATGGTTTTCGGCTCATGTTTGACACTGCCAAGTTCAAAACCACGATGAGATTCTACAACGACATATGTTCCTTCACATAAATCCCCTTCACAAGGCGCATAATATTCTAGGGTATTCGCTTTTTTAAAATAGATTCCTACCACTACACACATGCGCTTCACCCCTTTACTTTAATTGCAATTTGCTCAAATACCAGCGTTGGATTCACATTTTGATTGAGCTTTTTATGTGCTTCTGTAATTTGTTCAATAATATACGTTAAATGCGGATAGCTTAATTGTTGTGCACGCATTTCATAATACGATTGAAGCTCTGAAAACGTAATACGTTCTATTAAACCTGATTTGGCATACATCATATCTTGGAAAAAAGCATTAACGGCTGCCAACGTTAACAATTGCAGTCGTCGGTTTTTTGCTTGTTTTAATAAATCTACAATCCCAATTAAGGCCATTTCACGTTGCTTAAGTAACCGATCACACCATTGTAAAATAGTTTTTCGCAATGTCACTAAATCCGCTTCCTCATTCAGTTGTTGCGCTTCTTCAAATTGGGTGGTATAGGTACTCAGTAATTCTGCCACCGGTTTAGTGATGTCTTCTTTTTCAGAGAGTCGCGTGACAAACGTCTCTCTCGGCATCGGTTTAAAATAGACATGTTGACAGCGAGAATGTATCGTATCTAAAATTTGTTCAGGCTTAGAAGAAATTAAAATAGCTACTGTATTCGTTGGTGGTTCTTCTAAAAATTTTAATATGCTATTTTCCCCTTGCACGGTCAACCGCTCAAAATCTTGAATCACATAGACTTTATAATCACTTTCAATCGGTAATTGATTCATGTGATGTACGAGTTGTTCAATGCGCTCTTTTTTTATCGTCGTTTCATCCGTTTTAACATAATGAAAATCAGGATGATTCATCTCTTTAACTTTAGTAGCACATTGGCTATTCGTCTGACATAAAATATGGGTCGCAAACGTAAAAGCAGTTGAGGACATCGCCTCTAGATCATCCCCTTCAAATAAATAGGCGTGCGAAAGTTTTTGATTTTCGTAGGCTTTAAGTAATTGATCAATCTCCTTCATGTCACGTCTCCTTTATTTTTTCTCGATGATAGCATTATGTGTATGTAACAGTAGCTTAAACATACCGATTTATGGGTGTTGCTTCAAAATGATTCTTCAAATAAAAAAGGTTGTACAGTCGTACACATTGCCTTAAAGACCCGCATACGCTGCCACAACCTTCGTTATCATCTAAAATTGGTGAAACGATTCGACTGGCATTACAAAAACGGTTGCCCCGCCAACTTCGACTTCAACTGGGTATGGAATGTAAGAATCTGCACTACCACCCATAGGGGTAATTGGAGAAACCAATTGTTCGCGGTTTCCACATGTATGGCCAATGACTTCTAAAATTTCATCGACACGATCATCATCGACCCCACTCAAAAATGTGGTATTCCCTGCGCGTAAAAAGCCCCCTGTTGAAGCAAGTTTCGTCGCTCTAAAGTTATTTTCGACGAGTCGGTCTGAGAGTTCTTGACTGTCTTGGTCTTGAACAATAGCAATTATCATTTTCATAGTCTCATGCACCTCTTGAACATTATTATAGCATATGTCATTCGCTTACTTCACTGAAGAATTATTAAAAAATGGGTGTGTATTTACAAATCATTATATACCATTTTAACACGCGATGACATTCGTTAAGGTCATGACATCTATGAATTATAAGCAAGATGCGCTTGAATCACCGTCATGACGTCGGCAACAACATTTTCAATCGATTGCGTCGCATCAATCACTTCATACCGTTCTGGATGTGCTTGAATTAATTGTTGGTAACCTTCAATCACCCGCGCATGAAAAGCTTCATCCTCTTTATCAAGACGATTTTGTTCACGTTGATTTTGTAAAATACGGGCACGACCCACTTCAGCCGGGATATCTAAATATAATGTCACATCCGGATAATGTCCTTCTATCGCAAATGCATTGATGGTTTCAATAGCATTCACACCAATTTCTCGAGCAAATCCTTGATAAGCTAATGAACTATCGATGAATCGATCACAAATAACAGTCGTTCCTTTGTTTAATGCGGGTAACACTTTTTCAACTAAATGTTCACGACGCGCCGCTGCAAATAATAATGCCTCCGTCCGCGCGTCCATCGTATCGCCTTCTAATAAAATGTTCCGAATGGCTTCAGCTGTTTTCACGCCACCGGGTTCGCGTGTCGCAATTACATCATAATCTTTGGATAATTGTTCTACAACTGCTTTAAGCACTGTCGTTTTACCTGAGCCTTCAGGGCCCTCTATTGAAATAAATAATGCCATTCTAGTCATCCTTCACTTTAATTTTGTCTTTATAGAGTCCTTCAACGCGTAACCCTTTATCGTACCAAGCATTGATTAACGCTATCATAGATGCTGTCAACTTCTCTCCTTTTAATAACGTAGGCACGCCTGGCGGATACACTGTTAAATGTTGTGCTAAAGTGGCCCCTTCTGCCTCATGGAAAGAGATTGTGCGCGTTTGTTCAAATGTATCAGGCACATACTGCCCTTCTCCTGTGTATAAAGTTTCAAGCGCGAAAATATTTTGTCGCTGTTTGTCTGGAAGTTTCATTTGTTGAAGTCGTCGCAACAAATCCTCCATTGGAAACGTATCATTCGCATGCCACAAAGGAAGTATCCAAAGGACATGTTGATCATCTGCAAGCTCTGCATAAATATGCAATGATTCCATCCGCTTTTGCAGTTCATACCCTGATAATCCCGAATGATAAATGAGTAGTTTTAATGGATCATCCACAGTTTTTACGTGTAATCCTTTTTCTTTTAATGCCTGTATCACTTGATGACGCCGTTCAAAAAAGCGCCCACTTTCGTACGATACATAAAATGCATTTGCAGATTCTAAACTTGTCATCAATAAATAGGAAGGGCTTGAAGATTGAAATGTTTGTAATAAATGAATAACTTGATCCCGTCTAGGCGCCTTTTTATGTATATATAACACTGAACTCATCGTTAAACTAGGTAATGTTTTATGAAACGATTGGACGACATAATCGGCCTGAGCATTTAATGCAGAGGACGGGAACCCTTTTAATCCAAAATGAGCTCCATGCGCTTCATCAACTAAAACAGGAATGCCACCTTGATGAAATGCTTCAATCGTACGCGCAACATCAAATGTTTGACCATAATAATTAGGATAAGTGATGACCCCTAATTTACCATTATCTAGCTTTATATTTTCTGGGCGCGGCGTTAAATATTGATAAGTTTTTTCGTGAATCTCTGTCGGTAAAATGAATGCCTGTTGATGTCCTAAATCCAGCGCATTAAACACCGATTTGTGGACATTGCGTGCCATTATGACTTGTCCTGGTAAAGATTGAAACGCATGAATCGTCGCCAAAATACCACTCGTCGTCCCATTGACTAAAAAATAAGCATCATAATCCGAATGGCGTTGAATCGTCGCCATACTGTCTTTCAAAACATCTTCTGGATGATGCAAATCGTCAAACCCTGTTATTTCAGTAATATCATAGTGGCCTGATAAAAAAGATAAGTCACCAATCGTTTGATTTTTATGTCCAGGCACATGCATCGAGATGGGTTGTGCTGTTGCCCACGTCTCTAAACGTTGATATAAAGGACCTTTCATCTTTTATCTCCTTCAATTTATTTGAATATCTCTATCCTATCATTGATTGATAAACTTGACTATAGTAGGGCATCTCATCTATCATTACAGCTTAGTTCCCAAATACGTACATATGTTCTATAATAAAAGTGAGGTGAAATTCATGCACATTAATTTAGATTGGAATAAAGATTTTCAAGAGTTCCAAGACATTTTAAACTCTGGTATTCATCCTAAATGGCTCTATGCTGCAACGACGAATTTACTTTTAGAACCCGCCTATACTGGGCAAGGCAAACAATTCTTTTATACGAAAGATATCATCAACGCAAGTAAACATATGCCGTTTTTTTGAAATCATATACATGAAGGTGTTACGAATAAAATGAGTGACATTTTCAGTCCGACTATGCACAAGGGTGAATAGAAGGTCTTTAGTTTGAGTTCTATTAAAATAGCCACCAAAATTTATCTAAAGGTAAATTTTGGTGGCTATTTCATTAGAAAGGAAAAGGATAGTCTCTTCTATGTATATCCATTTTCAAACAAAAAAGAGACCTCTCGGTCTCGATTCGGCTCATCGCATCACTTATGATGTTTGCTTGGCAACGTCCTACTCTCGCGGAACGTAAGTCCGACTACCATCGGCGCTAAAGAGCTTAACTTCTGTGTTCGGCATGGGAACAGGTGTGACCTCTTTGCTATTGTCACCAAACAATTTTTTACTTTGTGGCAAACGTTCGCATACGTTTTCATCGCTACGTCATCACTCAGTTGTTTACGCTAAGTAAACGCCTTCGTTCTTTCTTGCGATTCATAGACTTCAAACGTTTTCACTTCCTAAAATACGGTGAGTGTCAAACGTCTTATCGAACATTTCACTTCGTAAAATGAATGATTATACATTCAAAACTAGATAGTAAGTATTGTTTCACAAGCATCACCTTATGAACTAAATTGATTAAGTCTTCGATCGATTAGTATTCGTCAGCTCCACGTATCGCTACGCTTCCACCTCGAACCTATTAACCTCATCATCTTTGAGGGATCTTATAACCGAAGTTGGGAAATCTCATCTTGAGGGGGGCTTCATGCTTAGATGCTTTCAGCACTTATCCCGTCCATACATAGCTACCCAGCTATGCCGTTGGCACGACAACTGGTACACCAGAGGTATGTCCATCCCGGTCCTCTCGTACTAAGGACAGCGCCTCTCAAATTTCCTACGCCCACGACGGATAGGGACCGAACTGTCTCACGACGTTCTGAACCCAGCTCGCGTACCGCTTTAATGGGCGAACAGCCCAACCCTTGGGACCGACTACAGCCCCAGGATGCGATGAGCCGACATCGAGGTGCCAAACCTCCCCGTCGATGTGAACTCTTGGGGGAGATAAGCCTGTTATCCCCGGGGTAGCTTTTATCCGTTGAGCGATGGCCCTTCCATGCGGAACCACCGGATCACTAAGTCCGTCTTTCGACCCTGCTCGACTTGTAGGTCTCGCAGTCAAGCTCCCTTATGCCTTTACACTCTATGAATGATTTCCAACCATTCTGAGGGAACCTTTGAGCGCCTCCGTTACACTTTAGGAGGCGACCGCCCCAGTCAAACTGCCCGCCTGACACTGTCTCCCAACTCGATAAGAGTTGCGGGTTAGAAATCCAATACAATTAGGGTAGTATCCCACCAATGCCTCCACGTAAGCTAGCGCTCACGTTTCTAAGGCTCCTACCTATCCTGTACAAACTGTACCGAATTTCAATATCAGGCTACAGTAAAGCTCCACGGGGTCTTTCCGTCCTGTCGCGGGTAACCGGCATCTTCACCGGTACTATGATTTCACCGAGTCTCTCGTTGAGACAGTGCCCAAATCGTTACGCCTTTCGTGCGGGTCGGAACTTACCCGACAAGGAATTTCGCTACCTTAGGACCGTTATAGTTACGGCCGCCGTTTACTGGGGCTTCGATTCGTAGCTTCGCTAATGCTAACCACTCCTCTTAACCTTCCAGCACCGGGCAGGCGTCAGCCCCTATACGTCACCTTACGGTTTAGCAGAGACCTGTGTTTTTGATAAACAGTCGCTTGGGCCTATTCACTGCGGCTCTTCGAAGCGTGAACCTCAAAGAGCACCCCTTCTCCCGAAGTTACGGGGTCATTTTGCCGAGTTCCTTAACGAGAGTTCGCTCGCTCACCTTAGAATTCTCATCTTGACTACCTGTGTCGGTTTGCGGTACGGGCACCAATCTTCTAGCTAGAGGCTTTTCTCGGCAGTGTGAAATCAACGACTCGAGGAAAACATGTTTCCTCTCCCCATCACAGCTTGACCTTAATGAGTGCCGGATTTGCCTAACACTCAGTCTTACTGCTTGGACGTGCACTCCAACAGCACGCTTCGCCTATCCTACTGCGTCCCCCCATCGCTTAAAACGAATCATGGTGGTACAGGAATATCAACCTGTTATCCATCGCCTACGCCTGTCGGCCTCAGCTTAGGACCCGACTAACCCAGAGCGGACGAGCCTTCCTCTGGAAACCTTAGTCAATCGGTGGACGGGATTCTCACCCGTCTTTCGCTACTCACACCGGCATTCTCACTTCTAAGCGCTCCACATGTCCTTGCGATCATGCTTCAACGCCCTTAGAACGCTCTCCTACCATTGTCCTAAAGGACAATCCACAGCTTCGGTAATATGTTTAGCCCCGGTACATTTTCGGCGCAGTGTCACTCGACTAGTGAGCTATTACGCACTCTTTAAATGATGGCTGCTTCTAAGCCAACATCCTAGTTGTCTGGGCAACGCCACATCCTTTTCCACTTAACATATATTTTGGGACCTTAGCTGGTGGTCTGGGCTGTTTCCCTTTCGAACACGGACCTTATCACCCATGTTCTGACTCCCAAGTTAAATTATTTGGCATTCGGAGTTTGTCTGAATTCGGTAACCCGAGAGGGGCCCCTCGTCCAAACAGTGCTCTACCTCCAATAATCATCACTTGAGGCTAGCCCTAAAGCTATTTCGGAGAGAACCAGCTATCTCCAAGTTCGATTGGAATTTCTCCGCTACCCTCAGTTCATCCGCTCACTTTTCAACGTAAGTCGGTTCGGTCCTCCATTCAGTGTTACCTGAACTTCAACCTGACCAAGGGTAGATCACCTGGTTTCGGGTCTACGACCAAATACTCATTCGCCCTATTCAGACTCGCTTTCGCTACGGCTCCACATTTTCTGCTTAACCTTGCATCAGATCGTAACTCGCCGGTTCATTCTACAAAAGGCACGCCATCACCCATTAACGGGCTCTGACTACTTGTAAGCACACGGTTTCAAGTTCTCTTTCACTCCCCTTCCGGGGTACTTTTCACCTTTCCCTCACGGTACTGGTTCACTATCGGTCACTAGAGAGTATTTAGCCTTGGGAGATGGTCCTCCCAGATTCCGACGGAATTTCACGTGCTCCGCCGTACTCAGGATCCACTCAGGAGGGAAGATGTTTTCGACTACAGGATTTTTACCTTCTCTGATTAACCTTTCCAGGTTATTCGTCTAACATATTCCTTTGTAACTCCGTACAGAGTGTCCTACAACCCCAACAAGCAAGCTTGTTGGTTTGGGCTCTTCCCGTTTCGCTCGCCGCTACTCAGGGAATCGATTTTTCTTTCTCTTCCTCCGGGTACTAAGATGTTTCAGTTCTCCGGGTCTACCTTCTCACATGCTATGTATTCACATGCGGATAACACGACATAACTCATGCTGGGTTCCCCCATTCGGAAATCTCTGGATCACAGCTTACTTACAGCTCCCCAAAGCATATCGTCGTTAGTAACGTCCTTCATCGGCTTCTAGTGCCAAGGCATCCACCGTGCGCCCTTAATAACTTAATCTTTTGATGTTTTGGCAATTGTTTACATTCGGCTTTCGAATTGAACAATAACCAACATCCACCAGTTATTAATTATTGTGAGTCGTCTGTCGACGACTAGCGATAATTTTTGTTTCAAGCTTTTCGCTTGTCACTCGGTTTTGCTTGGTAAAATCTATACTTACTTATCTAGTTTTCAATGTACAATGTTGAATCCTCAAAATGAGCATTCAAAACTGAATACAATATGTCTCCGTTATCCCTTATCGCTTAAAAGCGATATTCCGTATATTATCCTTAGAAAGGAGGTGATCCAGCCGCACCTTCCGATACGGCTACCTTGTTACGACTTCACCCCAATCATTTGTCCCACCTTCGACGGCTAGCTCCAAATGGTTACTCCACCGGCTTCGGGTGTTACAAACTCTCGTGGTGTGACGGGCGGTGTGTACAAGACCCGGGAACGTATTCACCGTAGCATGCTGATCTACGATTACTAGCGATTCCAGCTTCATGTAGTCGAGTTGCAGACTACAATCCGAACTGAGAACAACTTTATGGGATTTGCTTGACCTCGCGGTTTCGCTGCCCTTTGTATTGTCCATTGTAGCACGTGTGTAGCCCAAATCATAAGGGGCATGATGATTTGACGTCATCCCCACCTTCCTCCGGTTTGTCACCGGCAGTCAACTTAGAGTGCCCAACTTAATGATGGCAACTAAGCTCAAGGGTTGCGCTCGTTGCGGGACTTAACCCAACATCTCACGACACGAGCTGACGACAACCATGCACCACCTGTCATTTTGTCCTCCGAAGAGGAAAACTCTATCTCTAGAGTGGTCAAAAGATGTCAAGATTTGGTAAGGTTCTTCGCGTTGCTTCGAATTAAACCACATGCTCCACCGCTTGTGCGGGTCCCCGTCAATTCCTTTGAGTTTCAGTCTTGCGACCGTACTCCCCAGGCGGAGTGCTTAATGCGTTAGCTGCAGCACTAAGGGGCGGAAACCCCCTAACACTTAGCACTCATCGTTTACGGCGTGGACTACCAGGGTATCTAATCCTGTTTGATCCCCACGCTTTCGCACATCAGCGTCAGTTACAGACCAGAAAGCCGCCTTCGCCACTGGTGTTCCTCCATATCTCTGCGCATTTCACCGCTACACATGGAATTCCACTTTCCTCTTCTGCACTCAAGTTTTCCAGTTTCCAATGACCCTCCACGGTTGAGCCGTGGGCTTTCACATCAGACTTAAAAAACCGCCTACGCGCGCTTTACGCCCAATAATTCCGGATAACGCTTGCCACCTACGTATTACCGCGGCTGCTGGCACGTAGTTAGCCGTGGCTTTCTGGTTAGGTACCGTCAAGATGTGCACAGTTACTTACACATTTGTTCTTCCCTAACAACAGAGCTTTACGATCCGAAGACCTTCATCACTCACGCGGCGTTGCTCCGTCAGGCTTTCGCCCATTGCGGAAGATTCCCTACTGCTGCCTCCCGTAGGAGTCTGGACCGTGTCTCAGTTCCAGTGTGGCCGATCACCCTCTCAGGTCGGCTACGTATCGTTGCCTTGGTGAGCCGTTACCTCACCAACTAGCTAATACGGCGCGGGTCCATCTATAAGTGACAGCAAGACCGTCTTTCACTATCGAACCATGCGGTTCGATATGTTATCCGGCATTAGCCCCGGTTTCCCGGAGTTATTCCAGTCTTATAGGTAGGTTACCCACGTGTTACTCACCCGTCCGCCGCTAACGTCAAAGGAGCAAGCTCCTCGTCAGTTCGCTCGACTTGCATGTATTAGGCACGCCGCCAGCGTTCATCCTGAGCCAGGATCAAACTCTCCATAAAAGAAGTAAGCTTGATATAGCTCGTTGATTGGTTGAGCCAATCACTCTTGAAAGTACGTTACGTACTCAAAATTATTGGAATTAACGTTGACATATTGTCATTCAGTTTTCAATGTTCATGCGTCGTTTTCTTTTGACTCGACAAGAATTGATTATACACACTTTCGACTCTCAAGTCAACAACTTTTTAAAATTATTTTTTTAAGTTGTTTTGCAAGCACCTCAGTGCCGCTCAACAAGATATAACTATACAGCCATTTTGCCACAAACACAACACTAAAAATTACACTCTATAACTCCTTTTGAAAACAAAACACCTTTTTTACATAAACTTTTAAAAGGAAACTGAGATTGCCGACCTTATAGACTACAATCTCAGTGCCTTTATTTTATCTCTACATCTCTGTTCTTCCAGATATTGCTTTAGATAAAGTCACTTCGTCTGCATATTCTAAATCGCCACCGACTGAAAGTCCTTGTGCTAATCGTGTCACACGTACCCCTAGTGGCTTCACCAGTCTCGAAATATACATTGAAGTCGATTCTCCTTCTAAATTAGGATTCATCGCTAATATTAATTCTTGGACTTCTTCATCTTTTAAACGTTCGATAAGCCCAGGGATGTTGATATCTTCTGGACCAATCCCGTCCATCGGAGAAATCGTACCATGTAAAACATGATATAACCCTTTGTATTCTTTCATTTTTTCCATCGCAATCACATCTTTATCATCTTCTACAACACAAATAATTGAGCGATCACGTTGTTTGTCTTCACATATATAACATGGATCTTGCTCTGTAATGTGGCCGCATGTACTGCAATAGGTCAGTTCACGTTTAACGTCAACGAGTGCTTTGGCAAATTGAACGACGTCATCTTCTTTCATATCTAATACATGAAAAGCCAGACGTTGCGCCGTTTTCGGGCCAATGCCTGGCAGTTTCATGAAACTGTCAATCAGTTTAGAAATAGGTGCTGGATAATGCATCTTACATCATTCCTGGGATGTTAAGCCCTTTAGTATGTTTACCTAAACGTTCAGCTGTTAAGTCGTCCGCTTTAGACATTGCTTCATTTGTTGCAGCTAATACAAGGTCTTGTAACATTTCTACATCTTCAGGGTCTACCACTTCTTCATTAATTTGAACGTCGACCACTTCTTTATGACCAGATACGATTACTTTCACCATACCGCCACCCGCAGTACCTTCGACTTTTTCTTCTTTTAATTTTTCTTGCTCATCTGCCATTTTCTTTTGCATTTTTTGCATTTGTTTCATCATTTGTTGCATATTTCCGCCACCGCGCATAGTAATTTCCTCCTCGATAATTCCTTATTCAGACATTTAACGTCTTTTAATAGTGAGGGGGGCTCCCTCTAAGATTCGTTTACAATTATACATACCTTTATGGCGATTGTCATGTTTCGTCTTCGATAATATGAACGGTTTCTTCACCGAACAAATCTTTCGCCTTTTGAACCACATTGTCTTGTTGAGGTTGCGTGGTTGTTGCCGATTTTGAGTGCCCTTGTTTACGTTGGTCAATATAATCACTACGCACTTGCATCCATTTATCCGCAGGCACGCCCACAACTTCTACAGATTTATTAATAATGTCTCGAACGACATTTTCAACGCTCGCTTTCTTTTCATTATCTTTCTTTAAAATTTCACAGTGGATTTCTTCTTCAAATTTCACCAGTACTTTGTCTTCGCTCGCTGCTACAGGTTCTGAATTTTGTAGTAAGCTCACTAAAGATTTTTGGTCACGATCCTTAGCATATTGAATCACATCTGCCCAACGTTCTTTAATTCGTGCAATATCCTCTTTATTCGCTTTATCTAATACTTTTGCAATTTGTTCAACAGAATACGTCGCATGGCCACCTCGTCGCATAGACGGTTTTGGCTTAGAAGGGGCACTCGGTGCAGTCACGCCTTGACTTTTTAATGTACGAAGTTCTGATTCGAGGGCTTCCATCCGTCTCATCATAGCATCGTTTGTTTCAGACGGTGCGTGATTAACGACGACTTCTCCTGTTTGTGACACTTCTTTTACCATTTCAGAAAGTTTCACGAGCAATACTTCGAAATGAACATTTTGGTTAACGCTAAAACGAATAGAAACAAGGGTGTCATTTATGATATCTATCATCTTATAGAGTACTTCTAAATCAAATGCTACGAGCGCATCAAACGTGGGCGTCTCCCCTGTCGTTTTAACCATAATCGTATCACGCACAAAATAAATCATATCGTTAATTAAACGATTCACTTCTTTACCTTCGCTGACAAATCTGTGATAACGTTCAAAAGCTGCGTGAACATCCCCCTGTACGACATCATTAAATAACGCATTTAAATCTGATTCATCTAAACTCCCTGTGACGTCCAATGCATCTTTTAAAGTCAACCGTTCATCTCCAAAGGCAATCGCTTGGTCCATAATACTTAAAGCATCCCGCATGCCGCCTTCAGACACTTTGGCAATGAAAGCGAGCGCTTCTTCGTCATAAGCAATATTTTGAGATTCCGCAACATAACGTAATCGTTCTATAATATGATTTGTATTGATGGCTTTAAAATCAAAACGTTGCGCACGTGAAATAATCGTTGGCGGTATTTTATGCGGCTCCGTGGTTGCCAAAATAAAAATCGCATGGGCAGGGGGTTCTTCTAATGTTTTCAACAATGCATTGAACGCACCTGTTGTAAGCATATGTACCTCATCAATAATGTAAACTTTATACTTAGACTGACTCGGTGCATATTTAACTTTATCCCGTATATTTCGGATTTCATCTACACCATTGTTACTTGCAGCATCGATTTCAATAACGTCTGAATTGGTCCCCTGTGTAATCCCCACACAACTGGCACATTCATTACAGGGTTCTCCATCTGAACGTGTTTCACAATTCATCGCTTTTGCAAATATTTTGGCAATACTCGTTTTTCCTGTGCCTCTTGGGCCACTAAAAATATAGGCATGGGATTGTTTGTTTTTCGCAATCGCATTTTTTAATGTTTTTGTGACATGCGTTTGACCGACGACGTCTTCAAAACTTTGCGGTCGATACATCCGGTACAATGCTTGGTAATTCACTTTGGCACCTCCGATTTTACAATAGTCTCATTATAGCATGTTCACTCTAAAAAGTATGTGCATGCTCAATCAAAAAAGGGTGCTGAATAAATGACCTCTCCATGAGGCGGATTTTCTAATGTATCCCATAAAAATTTCACTCTCACATAACTCTCCGGCACTTCGAAGGAAGTTTTAATCCCATGCTCTGAAGCTAACTCGTACCCTAAAACTTTATAATAATCCGGATGCCCAAGCACGACAATTGTTGTATATTCTAGCTCTTGTGCTCGCTCTTCTAAGGCATGAATGAGCGCTTTACCAATCCCTTTTTGACGATAAGGCTTTTTCACTGCAACCGGAGCCAAAGCTAATGCATCAAAAGTTTCCTCGTGACTTTTGATTTGGATAGGGGAACATAGCGCATGACCAATAATTTCTCCCACTTCATCTTTCGCTATCACTTCAAGTTCATAGTGATACCCAGGTTCAAGACGCAATTTTCGAACCAACGCTTGCTCTTGATGATCTGACTCAGGCATCTCTTTAAAAGCCTCACGAATCATATTAAGAGAAGGCTCATAATCATTTTCAGTTAACGTGCTAATATAAATCGACATCTCATCCCTCCTTATTTCTATACGTACAATATCCTATACATATTATAACAAAGTTTAGACAAACCTCATCTGTTTCTCACTGGCTCAGACATCACAGAATACAATAAAGGGGTTGAAACATAAATTGTCTCAACCCTCATCATCTATTTATATAGTTAATATCATTTCCTTTAAAAAAACCGCGCACCTTTGTGTTGTATGTGCATCACAAACGTTACCAAAGTCGATAGCTAAATCTCGGCTACCCCACGGCACATATGAGAATCCACTTAATGCTGCTTCCGTCAGGACCTGACATGGTTCATGGGTTCATATTGCATGGGACCGAAATCTTCAAACACCTCGTGCTTTGGGCAGACTTCACAAATACACATCCGCGACAAAGGAATTCAGCCTCGCATAAAGCGGTTTTCGAGAACAGGGAACCGCTACCTCCCCGCTTAGCACGGTAAAATTAATATTACTATATCCTATAAGGCAAATGCAAGTCCTAACTCATTCTATCTTTGACAATCCTTTGAACAAGCGACAAATAGACATCTTTAAATTTTATGCCGTCTTGAAAAATCTATAAACTTAAACTCCGTCGCAATATGTTTAGAGACGTTATATTGAAATTTCGTTGTATCTTTCAAATGAACAATCCCACGAACGGTCGCCGTATATTCTGGTGACATTGTGCCAAATGCTTCACGTTCGGCATCTCCAAAGGGTTCGAAAGTAATCGACTTACTTGAAAAACTAATTTCAAAGCCTTTTTCATTCTCAATGTAATCATAGAGAGAGTTTTGAACGACCTTCTCAGTTAAATCCGGGAACAATTCAAAGAGCACATAATCTTCATCTATGATTTTGGTCACGCCTTCTACTTGGCGATAGCGCACAAAATGCCACAAAGGCGTATCTAAAGCTATGCGAAGGGCTTCTTTCACGTGTGGCACTTCACTAGCTTGTACCTTTTCAAACGTATGGACAACGGTTTGATGTTGTAAGTGCAAAGCGCTCTTAACTTCTTTAAAGCTCATTAAGTCCGCAAATGGAAACTCTGTGACCCCTTGATAGATCACAACAGATCCTTTACCTCGAATTTTTTGAATCATCCCGTCCGCAACAAGCATATTCAAACTTTTACGGACTGTTTCACGTGACACGTTGTAATTTTCTACCAGTTGATGTTCAGAGGGGAGTTGATCACCATAATGATAGTTCCCCTCTAAGATGTCGTGTCGCATTTGCTCGTATATGAGTTTGAATTTGTTTTGTTTCATGTTCAGTTCCGCCTTTTATTCTTTTTCTTTTGCGACGACAATCGCTCCGTAAGGTCCAATTTCATGCTTATCCACTTTACCATTTTCAATCACAGGTCGCCCTTCAATATTCAATGTCTCGGGTAAAGTCACCGTATCTTTTGTCATGTTAGCCACAATCGTCCATATCTCCCCGTGATAGTGTCGTTCATACACAAAAAGTGAAGGGTGATCCATCAACCGCGGTATAATATCTCCATACGTGATAATATCATATTCATGACGCAATCGTATCAATTCCCGGTAAGTGTGAAAAATAGAATTTTTATCTGCGATGGCGTCTTCAGCATTAATCGTCGTATAATTATGCGCGACTTCTATCCAAGGCGTTCCAGTTGTAAAACCTGCATGTGACGTCTTATCCCACTGCATCGGTGTTCGAGAGTTATCACGCGATTTTTGACCAAGAATAGTTAAAATTTCAGCTTCTGTATAACCTTTTTCTTGCATCATTTCATAGGCATTTAAGGATTCCACATCGCGGTATTGCCCAATGGAAGTAAAATGAGGATCTGTCATGCCGATTTCTTCCCCTTGGTAAATGTAAGGTGTCCCTTGAAGCATATGCAACACGATCGCAAGGGTTTTCGCACTTGTTTGTCTGAGCGCTTCATTTTCATCACTTCCAAATCGTGATACGACCCGAGGTTGATCATGGTTACACCAAAATATCGCATTCCATCCTCCGCCATCGTATATTCCGCGTTGCCAATCCATTAATATAGATTTCAACTGTTGTAAATCAAATTTTTGATTGGACCACTTTTCACCGTCTTTGTAGTCTACTTTTAAATGATGAAAATTAAACACACTGCTCAATTCTTGTCGGTCTTCACGTGTGTATTGAATACAATGCTCGAGCGTAGTAGACGACATTTCCCCCACCGTCATCATCTCTTTATCACCGAATGTGTTGCGATTAAGTTCATGTAAAAACTCATGGACACGAGGCCCATCAGTATAAAACTCTTTCCCTATCGCTTCTGAATTTTTAAATTCTCCTTTAGAAATGAGATTAATCACATCAAAACGAAATCCATCAACACCTAAAGCTATCCAATGATTCACAATTTTATACACTTCATCACGCACGCGAGGGTTGTCCCAGTTCAAATCCGCTTGAGTGACATCAAAAAGATGTAAGTAATATTCATCTGAAGCCTCATCGTATTCCCATGCATTGCCTCCGAATTTGGATTCCCAATTGGTTGGCGGACCGTCTTCGCTCGGTTTGAAGAAATAAAAATCACGATAAGGACTCGCCTTTGACGTTAAGGCTTCTTGAAACCATTGATGCTCTGTCGACGTATGATTGACCACGATATCAAGCATAATTTTAAGATTTCTCGCATGCGCTTCTTGAATGAGCGTTTTTAAATCCTCCTCATTCCCAAAACGTTCGTTAATTTTGAAATAGTCGCGTATATCATAACCATTGTCATTCATTGGCGAATCATAAATAGGCGTTAACCATAAATAATCCACCCCTAAATAAGCTAAGTAATCTAACTTTTCAATGATACCTTGTAAATCCCCTTCACCGCTTCCGGTAGTATCATTAAATGATTTCACATAAATTTGATACACGACAGACTTTTTCCAATCTTGTTGTGACAATTCAATCCCACCTTAATTAAATCGTTTCATCGACCATTTTTTTCGCTTTTTCACGACTAAATCTTGAGAAAATAATCGTTAATATAAAAGGCACAATCATTGAAACGAGTGTTCCAATAATATACACGCCCCAAAATTGTTGTTTAATAGAAAGGATCGCTGGTACACCACCAACACCAACATTACCAATCACGCCCGCTGCACCGATAAATGCACCTACAAACATTGAAGTCACAATCGCAGCAATGAATGGATATTTCAGCGGTAAGTTGACACCAAACATCGCCGGTTCAGTGACCCCTAAAAAGCCAGAAACACCTGAAGTGATGGCTAAACTTTGTTCTTTTTCTAATTTACGTTTTTTATAAATGTACCATGCCCCAAAAGCTGCAGAACCTTGGGCAATATTTGACATTGCGACAATTGGCCATAAATACGTTCCGCCTACGCTACTACCCATTAATTGGAAGTCGACAGCTAAAAACATATGATGTAATCCTGTAATCACAAGTGGCGCATAGAGTAAACCATAAATAGCACCGCCAAGCCATCCCGCATTTTGGAATAAGAACGTCACCGCACCAGTGATGCCTTTACCTACGATTAATGCAAGAGGTCCAATAATCAGAAATGCTAAAAAGCCCGTTACTAATAACGCAATCGGCCCAACGACTAACAATTTCACAGAGTCATGAACGACTTTATTTAACGCTTTTTCTATTTTCGCAAGGACATATGCCGCAAGTAATACAGGTAAAACTTGTCCTTGATAATTTAACTGTTCGATTTTCAAACCGAAAATATGCCAAGCTGGAATTTTATCTACCTTTCCAATGTCATATTGTGATAATAATTGTGGATGCATAAGCACGAGCCCAAGAACTAAACCAAGTACTGGATTTCCACCAAAGACACGCATTGCACTCCAACCAACAAGGGCGGGTAAGAAAATAAATGCCGTTGTGGCTATCACATTAATAATATTCGCAAAATCTGCAATTTGAGGCACACGCTCGACAATCGATGGTGATTGATTGATGAGGGGCATCGTTAATACGTTGTTAATCCCTAGTAATAAACCGGCCGTCACAATGGCAGGCAAAATCGGAATAAAAATATCTCCTAGTAATTTAATGAGCCGCTGTAAAGGATTCCCTTTCTTCGCAGCCATGGCTTTCGCTTCATCTTTCGACGCTTCTGATGTTCCTGTTTCGTTGACTAACACTTTGTAAGCTTCATCAACAGTTCCCGGTCCAATCACAATTTGGTATTGATTGTCTGCTTTAAACTGTCCTTTTACAAGCGGGTTTTCCGCCAATTTTTCTTTATCCACTTTTGTATCATCATCTAAAACTAAACGTAAACGCGTCACACAATGTGTTGCTGTTTGGAGGTTTTCTTTTCCTCCTATGGCATCGATAATATCGCGCACATCTGACTTTTTCACAGCCATCCCATTCACTCCCTCATATTTGACTTGTCTATACAGATTATAATTTGTATAGACAAGTTTTGTAAAGGCTTTCATGAATGTTTGGTCAAATGTCCATAAATAACTTATAGAAAATGGTGACCTTCTGCTTTTTCATTTTGGAGACGCTAGTAGACACCCTTTCTTCCATATAATGAAGAAATATATCAATACGGCTAATAAAACGCATATATACACCAAATCTCTTAAGTAAAGCATTAAAAAACAAACTATCATTCGCTTTCAAACGCGCACAATAGTTTGCTTCTTTTTCATCAATATTTTACTTTTGTTGTCGATAAGTGATATAGAAGACCATCCAAGCGCTAATTAATGAGATGAGTGAAAGTGTCGGTGTAAGCACTTCTCCTTGAAAATAGAGCCACGGGACGGTCACGATACTGAGAAGGGTAAATATAATCATCACGCCGATTAAAACTTTGAATGACATCAAACTATCCGCTCCTTATCCACGGGGTTACTTTATGATAACGTAAAAAAGCCAAATGTTTAATCATGTTAAACATTTGGCTTTTATATCTATTAGTCTTGGATTTTACTTATAATGGCGGAGGAAGAGGGATTCGAACCCCCGCGGGCCGTTAAGCCCCTGTCGGTTTTCAAGACCGATCCCTTCAGCCGGACTTGGGTATTCCTCCGTGTTACGAGCACAATAAATATAATATTATAGCCCGCACACAATGTCAATAAAAATTTTACAAAAATTAAACAAAAGTTTTAGCACTTAAGTGTGAATGTACGGAAGCTGCGACTTCACGCCCTTCTTTGATGGCCCAGACTACGAGACTTTGACCTCTACGTGCATCCCCAGCTGCGAAATATTTAGGCTGATTTGTTTTGTAATCTGACGTATCTGCCATAATTTTTTGACGGTTCACTTTTAAATTTAATGCTTGTGTTAGTTGAGACGTTACACCTTCAAAGCCAATCGCAAGCAATACCAAATCTGCAGGAATTAAAATCTCTCGATCATCTCCTACAAGTGAACCGTCCGCTTGATCGCGTTGGACTTGTGCATAAATGCCACGTACTTGAAACATCTCATCTACATCGAACCGCATCGTTTGAATTCCGTATGCTCTGGGTTCTACACCAAAGACGGCTTCATATTCTTGGTGGGCATAATCCTTTTTCAAAATCGGTTCAGGAAATGGCCAATGCTCATTCATCTCAAAACTTTCTGGTTTTTTTGCTTTACGGTTAAATTGTACAACGGATTTACATCCATCACGCAGTGCTGTTGCCACACAATCTGCTCCTGTGTCTCCGTCGCCAATCACGACTACATTTTTTCCTTTGGCAGAAATCGTTTGTTTTGTAGTTTCGCCCATCAAAAGTTGTGTTTGTTCTGTTAAATAATCCATCGCAAAATGAATCCCTTGACCCATTCGTCCTTCTAGCGGAAGATCCCGAGGTTTTTCAGCACCTGTGCAGACGACGATGGCATCATATGTGTCATCGAGTTCTGCTTTAGTCATTTCTTTACCGATTTCAACATTACAGTGAAAACGCACGCCCGCTTCTTCCATTAATTTCACGCGACGTAAAACGGTCTTTTTATCTAATTTCATGTTCGGGATGCCATAAGTTAATAATCCTCCGGGTTGCGCTTGTTTTTCAAATACATCTACCGTATAACCAAGGACATTCAGTTCTTCTGCTGCAGCGAGCCCGGCTGGACCACTCCCAATAACAGCGACTTTTTGGTTGAAACGCACTTTTGGTCGCCGTGGCTTTACCCACCCCTTGTCAAAGGCTTCATCAATAATCGTACGTTCAATGCCTTTAATCGCCACTGATTCGCGATTAATTTTCATTACACAAGACGCTTCACAAGGGGCAGGACAGACATACCCCGTGAAGTCTGGAAAGTTATTCGTCTCTGAAAGCCGTTCATAAGCAGTTTTAAAATCCCCACGATAGACCAAATCATTCCATTCCGGGATATAGTTGCCTAAGGGACACCCTAAAGTTTCACGTTCGATTTGGACCCCTGTTTGACAAAACGGCGTCCCACAATCCATACAGCGTGCGCCTTGTTGCGCTGCGTCTTCATTAGTAAATCGAGATTGGTAGGGGTCAAAATTTGAAATGCGGTCTTTCAAAGGTAACTCATCAAGTTTTTGTTTTGAATATTTCATAAACCCTTTAAATTCACCCATGCTATGCCCTCCTTTAATACACCGAAATCGTTGACGCGTGTTCTCCTGAATGCGCGACGTCCGTCTGATCATTAAATGCTGCCAACCATGCCTCTTGGCGCTCATATTCTTGCTCAAAATGATAAATTTTTTGCATCATATGCTTGTAATCTTTCGGAATCACTTTAATACATTGTGCTAACTGTGCGTCAAAATCATCTAAAATACGACGTGCTTTTTGACTTTGTGTCTGTTTAACATGTTTTAATAACATCTGCTTTAACATGTCTTGTTCCTTCAAATCTGTCACAGTATCAAAATCTAACGTTTCTAATGCATGTATTTCTTTGAACGCGGCCACATCTGTTGGGAAAATATAACTCACACCACCACTCATGCCTTGTCCGAAGTTTTTACCGACGTCGCCTAAAATCACGACGCGCCCTCCTGTCATGTACTCTAAGCCGTGGTCACCAACGCCTTCTACGACCACATGTGCACCACTATTTCGGATGCAAAAACGTTCACCTGCACGGCCATTAATATAGGCTGTTCCGCTTGTAGCTCCGTAAAAACATACATTGCCTACAATAATCTCATCTTCTCGCTCAACATTTGGGGCATTGACGATGATTTTACCTCCTGACAAGCCTTTACCGACGTAATCGTTGGCATCTCCTGTATGATGTATCATCAGACCTCGAGGCATCCAAGCGCCTAAGCTTTGACCCGCATGCCCAGTGGTATAAGCTTTAATAGTGTCAGCAGTCAAACCTGCTAAGCCATAATGTTGGGTAATTTCACTACCTGTAATCACGCCGACATTTCGTTGTTCGTTGCCGATTTTAAATGTGCCTGAAAATGATGTCCCGTTCGCTATCGCCTGTTGCGTTGCTGGTAAGAGTTCCGTTAAGTCAAACCCATGTTCCAGTCCGTGTTGTTGCGCGATCTGTTTTGTTCGGTCACCTTCATTTTGGTGCAACAAGGCTTGAAGGTTTAACTCACGCGCTTTCGGATGTTTGTGTGCTTTATGTGAGGGGCGTAGTAAATCTGTACGACCGACAAGTTCATCAACTGAACGCAGTCCGAGTTCTGCTAAAATCTCACGTAACTCCTCTGCAACAAAGTGCATATAATTCACCACATGGTCAGCTTTACCAGTGAACAAGGCACGTAAATCACCATTTTGCGTTGCAATGCCAACGGGGCACGTGTCCTTATGACATACTCGCATCATGATACAACCTAAAACGACAAGTGGCGCTGTGGCAAAGCCAAACTCTTCAGCTCCGAGGATGGCGGCATAGGCCACATCACGGCCTGTCAGCAACTTACCGTCTGTCTCTAGACGCACACGTGAACGTAAACCATTTAACATTAACGTTTGATGCGTTTCTGCGAGTCCTAACTCCCATGGCAAACCTGCATGTTGAATACTCGTTTTAGGTGAAGCTCCAGTACCTCCGTCATAACCTGAAATCACAATTTTGTCTGCAAAGGCTTTGGCCACACCTGCTGCAATCGTGCCAACACCTGATTTAGAAACTAACTTCACTGTAATATCGGCCTGACGATTCACATTTTTCAAATCGTGAATTAACTGTGCTAAATCTTCAATCGAATAGATGTCGTGATGCGGTGGAGGTGAAATTAATCCAATGCCTGGAGTGGAACCTCTGACTTCTGCAATCCAAGGATATACTTTTGTACCAGGCAATTGACCGCCTTCCCCTGGTTTAGCCCCTTGTGCAACTTTGATTTGAATTTCTTTAGCATGTTGCAAATAGTGGCTCGTCACCCCAAAACGTCCCGAAGCAACTTGTTTGATGGCACTCTTATAGTCCGCGCCGTTGTCTTGAACTTCATAGCGCTCAAGTGCTTCTCCGCCTTCACCACTATTGCTTTTACCCCCTAAACGGTTCATGGCTTCTGCGAGTGTTTGATGTGCTTCTTGTGAAATAGAGCCGTAACTCATCGCCCCAGTTTTAAAACGTGTCACAATTTTTTCCACGGGTTCAACTTCATTTAAAGGAATCGCTACTTGTGCTTTGAAGTCAAATAAATCACGTAAATGACTTGTGGTATGTGTATTTGCGACCTCTGAAAAACGTTTAAACTGAGCATAGTCATTATCTCGACACGCATGTTGCAACAATTGAATCGTCATCGGATTAAACGTATGGTATTGTCCTTGTTGACGCCACTGGAACGTACTTCCCGGAGCAAGATAAGGACTATCCACCGTTTGACGCCGTTTGTTTTCGGCATCTATCGTTTCAATAGAAATTCCCGATAATTTTGAAGGTGTGCCTGGGAAATAAGATTGAATCACTTCATCTCCAAGACCGACCGCTTCAAATATTTGCGCGCCATGATAGCTTTGCACCGTTGAAATTCCCATTTTAGCCATCACTTTAATGAGCCCTTCAGAAAAAATTGTATTAAGTTTTTCAACGTTAGCCGTGACATCCCCTTGTAAGCGCCCAGCTGTCGTTAAATCAGCGATAGTTTTTTGTGCAAGATAAGGCACTGTTGCATTCGCCCCATAGCCAATGAGACAAGCCAAGTGATGGACTTCACGCATCTCTCCGGACATCGCCACAAGACTCGTTTGCATCCGTAATTGCTTACGAATCAACAATTGATGAATATGACTGACTGCAAGCAACATAGGCATCGCATATTGTGTTTCATCTCGCACGGATTGATCTTCTAAAACGATGACTTCTACCCCTTGTTGAACGGCTTCTGTGACCGCTTCCCCTAATTTGTTTAGCGCCTCTTTTAAGTTATGGGTATAACCTGTTGAAAAATAAGCTGTTTTTAATGCATGTGTCGCAATATGTTCCAGTTGTTGTGCCGTAAGTACTGGGTGCTTGAGTTGGATGCGTTGTAACGCGTCAGGACCCGGCTTCAGTAAATTACCTTCTCCGCCTAAATAAGTCATTTCACTGGTCACGATTTTTTCACGATACGCATCAATTGGCGGATTCGTCACTTGTGCGAATAATTGTTTGAAATAATTGAACAAAGACTCAGGTTGTTCATTTAAAACTGCAAGTGGCGCATCATACCCCATCGCACCAATCGGGTCTTTACCCCCTGTCATCAGCTCCGTTAAATATTTATCGATTTCTTCTTTCGTATAACCGAACCGTTGTTGTTGGCGGAATACCTCATCTTTAGACATCTCTAAGTCTGTGTATTGAACCGATGCTAAGTCTAATGAAGGGCGTTGTTCTGTCAACCACGCTTGATAAGGATGCTGACACGCGATTTGTTGCTTTAAGGCTTCATTGCCAATGACTTTATTTTGATTGAAATCGACAAGCAATAATTTTCCTGGATTAAGTTGCCCCTTATAAACCACATCAGTTTCATCGACGTCTACCACACCTACTTCAGATGAGAAGATAATTTCATTGTTTGTCGTAATCGTGTAGCGCCCTGGACGTAAACCGTTCCGATCTGTTAATGCCCCTAATTTATCACCATCACAGAATGAAATCATCGTCGGGCCATCCCAAGGTTCCATTAAATAACTATAAAACTCATAAAAGGCACGGACATTGGGGTCATTGCTTTCGTTATATAGCCATGGCTCAGGAATCAATAACATCGCCGCTTGTTCAGGCGGCATCGCTAAGCTTAAAAATTCCAGGGCATTGTCTACAATTGCCGAATCACTTCCCGTTTCATCGAGAATATGTTGCACTTTACGAGCTTCGTCCCCAAATACCGTTTTAATCAAGCGTTGTTGACGTGCGCGCATCCAATTCACATTCCCTTGAATCGTATTAATTTCCCCATTATGCATTAATAAACGATTCGGGTGCGCCCGTTTCCAACTTGGAAAGGTATTCGTACTAAAACGAGAGTGTACAGAGCCAAATTTAGAAACATAATCTTCATGTTGTAAGTCTTGGTACAATTTTTTGATTTGGTCTGAACGTAACCACCCTTTATAGACGATTGTTCGTCTTGATAAGCTCGTGAAATAAAGATCCCATCCTTCTTTAGCACTTAGCTGTTCAATTTGTTTTCGCGCGAGATACAATGCACGATCAAAATTGTTCGCACTCACGTTTCCCACAAACATTTGTTGGATGATAGGCATCGTCTGTGCCACGTGTTCAGCTAAACAAGACGTATCGACCGGCACTTGACGAAAACCAAGCAATTGTAATCCTTCCGACTTGAAAATGTCTGCCACTTGTTGACTGAGAGTTGCATCAGAAAGGTCTTGATTCACAAAGTACATGCCTACCGCATAGTCCCCTTCTTGCGGTAATTCAAATGCGACTTGTGCGTCAAAATAAGCGTACGGAATTTCTGTCATAATACCGGCGCCATCTCCAGTGATTCCATCTGCACCAATACCTCCACGATGATCAAGACGACGCAGCATCTCTAACGATTTTTCAACAATATGGTGAGACCGTTTGTTATCCATATTGGCATAAAAGCCTATACCACACGCGTCATGCTCTTCACGCGCATCATAGAGTCCATTTTGAGCATACGTTAAATTGTTAGACATTTCTGACACCTCTCTTCAGTAATACAATCTACTATATAGAAGTACATTCATCACATCAATATATAATTGAGATGAAATCAATCTCAAATTGAGATAATATAAAGAGGAATGGGGGGACTGAATTTGGAACTGAAACAATTAAAATACTTTGTAGAAGTGGCAAAACGTGAACATATATCAGAAGCAGCACTCGAACTTGATGTGGCACAGTCGGCGGTGAGTCGTCATATTCGTAATTTAGAAGACGAATTGGGCACCGCTCTTTTTCATAGAAAAGGACGTAATGTTGTTTTAACGACTGAGGGGAAACATTTACTACAAACGGCTTTGCCTATTTTAGAGCAAGTCGATCAAACGGTAGCTTTTTTTCAAATGCATCAAGAAGCACGCGCAAGTATGATGATGATTGGATATGTGGATGGAGCCGTGGGGCAAATTTTGCCTCAAGTGTTAGAGAAAATCGAATCCGAACTGGACATCGCAGTGGTGCCTCTTCTTCTGGATACTGATACTTTAAATTCATCACTGATCAACAATGATATTGATATCGCGATTACTAATGAACCCATTGAAGACCTTCATTATGTCACGCAACCCTTATTTGAAGAAATCTATATGCTCTATGGGCCACCGCACCACCCTTTAATGACTGTACCTAACCCACCTTTGTCACATATTTTAGAGCACCAACTTTATATTCATGAACCGGTGGCACCTGACTTTGCTGCCTACATCGAAACACATGCCAATCGCCCTGTTTATCGGTGTAATCAAACACCTTTAGCACGATTTATATTAAAACGCGAAAAAGGCTTTGTCGTTGCACCGTCTTATATAAATCTATATAGTCATACACAACAATGGTCTAAAATTTCGCTTTCTCATATTGATTTTAAAAAGACGATTTCACTCGCCTATCCTAGAGAAAGTGATCATTCTGTCCAACAAGTTGTTGCCGTGTTACAGGCGCACTTACAACAACATACAACTTATCATTAAAAGGAGGGCTTTATGAGTCGTTTTAACATGAGCCGTTCATTTTTGGTGACACTACTCGTGGCGATTTTCATCGCCATTGCCGGCATTACTTTCACTTTTTTTAATGCGCGCTTTTATGCGTCTCCTATTGGAAAAGTGACTGAAATTACGAAGCATCATGTAGAATCATCCATCGATGAACATCATAATAAAGATAAAAAATATAACGATACATTAAAAGTTCAATTACTCAACACGAAAGATGCCGGTCGAACGATAACGGTGCACCATTCCTATAATCAATCGAAATCTGAAGAGCAAGCGTATCATCCCGGCGACCAAGTATTATTACATATCGGAAAAAGTACCAATGACCATTTTATCCAAGAAAAGAAACGTGATACATTGATTGCAACCATGCTCAGTTTGTTCTTTTTGTCACTTCTTATTATTGGTCATCGTGTCGGTATTCAATCTATCTTGTCTTTAATACTCAATACCGCAGCGATTTTAACCGCTATTGGCATCTACAATGCGCATACACAGCTCAATTTATTTTTAGTGATGAGCCTTGCTGTGTGCCTCGCCACCACCATTACCCTATGGCTTGTGATTGGATGGACGAAGCGGACAGTGATTACAATTTTGAGCACCCTTATCGGGACATGGCTTTGTGTAGGTATTTCTTGGGGCGTCATCATGTTGACCCACGCCCAAGGCATTAAATATGAAACGATGAGCTTTTTAACGTTACCTCCTCATACGGTATTTTTAGCGTCTGTGATGGTGGGAACACTTGGCGCAGTGATGGATGTGGCCATTACCATTTCTAGTGGTATGCACGAAATCATCCAACGGTCGCCCCACATCACGCGTGCGCGTTGGATTAAAGCTGGACGTAATATCGGAAGTGACATTATGGGGACGATGACCAATATCTTGTTGTTTTCGTATTTAGCAGGCGGTCTTCCGATGCTACTCCTGTATTTGAAAAATGCAAATACGCTCACTTATAGTATTTCTATGAATTGGTCATTAGAAATTGCGCGTGCCATCACTGGCGGCATAGGCATCGTACTTACTATCCCGATCACCATTGCATTGATGCAACTTTGGTATCAATGGGAAGGAGGACGTCAACAATGAACGCTGTAGTCCTTCTCGGCTTAATTTTATTTTTACTTATGCTAATCTTCGGTGGTAAATCTGGCGCAATTGCATTTGGGACATTATTTCTCAATTTTATTTTTCTCGTCATCGCCATCATTATGATGATATTCGGGATTCCTATTTATATTGTCACTTTACTGTTCTGTATTGTCGTAGCAGCCATCAATTTATTTGCGTTAAACAGTTTTAACATTAAAACCTTTGCCGCTTTTATTTCAAGTATCGTCACAACAGTCATTATGCTTGTCGCGATTTATTTATCTGTACATCTCGGTCACTTACAAGGGTTCACCCAAGAAGAACAAGATGAAACATACATTTTTTCAATGAATATTGGCATGGATATGGAACAATTTATGATTTTTGTGGTCATTCTCGCTGTGATTGCTGCGGTCATAGATTTAGCGATTACGATCAGCTCACCTATGTATGAGTTATATGCGACTAATCCGAAACTGTCTGCGCGTACACTTTTCAATTCAGGGATACGTGTCGGCCGTGAAATTTTAGCAACTTCAGCGAATACTATTTATCTCGCGTTTCTCGGAGGCTCGATGACACTCGTCTTTTGGTTTTTCAACTTGCACTATCGTTTTGGTCATTTAATCAATGCCAAACTGTTCGTTCAAGAGATGATTACAATCATCTTAGGCGGTATTGCCATCGCGATATGTATTCCGATTACCGCCGCACTCACTACTTGGCTTATTCAACATCATCATCGTTTACCTTTCGACTTAAAAGTCCATACATTAGATGACGACTTTAGGGTAAAGGAACAACGAGGTGAACGTCATGACTAATATACGTATACGCGGCGCGCGTCAAAACAATTTAAAAAATATTAATATCGATATACCGAAACATCAACTCACAGTAGTGACAGGACGCTCAGGTTCAGGTAAATCTTCCCTCATCTTTAACACAGTAGCGGCTGAATCTGAACGTTTACTGAATGAAACTTATTCTAGTTATATTCAGCATCAACTTACACAATATGATAAGCCTGATGTCGATGCCATTGAAAATTTGCCTGTGGCCATGATTATTAATCAAAAACGTCTCGGCGGTAATTCACGTTCCACTGTCGGTACCATCTCAGATATTTACGCTTCTGTCAGACTTTTATGGTCTCGTATCGGGGCCCCCTTTGTGGGATATTCAGATGTTTTTTCATTTAATAATCCGAATGGTATGTGCGAAACGTGTCAAGGTCTCGGCTACGTTGAAGATATAGATTTAAACGAACTATTAAATTATGATAAGTCACTCAACGAGGGGGCCATCAATTTCCCTTCCTTTAAACCCGACAGTTGGCGTGGAAAACGGTACCGTTATTCTGGATTATTTGATAACGATAAAAAATTGAAAGATTATACTGAAGAAGAAATGAACATCTTTTTATATACAGAGCCGAAAACACTTAAAAATCCTCCTTCAAACTGGCCAAGAACAGCCAAATTTGAAGGTTTGATTCATCGGTTCAGACGCTCATTTCTCATTAACGATAATTTTGAGAAGAAACGCTTTTTAAAAGATGTGAAACGTGTTGTGACGACGCATCAATGTCCGACATGTCACGGCCAACGCCTGAATCAAAAAGTACTCAGTTGTAAAATTAACGGACTCAATATTTCAGATTTTACATCACTGACTATTGAAGAAGCGATTCCATTTTTAAAGCACATTGATAGCGCGAAAGCGAACTATATCATTGAGCCTCTATTACAACAATTAGAAGCATTGAATGATATCGGTTTAAATTATTTAACACTCGGACGTGAAACGACCACGCTTTCAGGCGGAGAATCACAACGGATCAAACTTATTCGCCATTTAAACAGTCCTTTAACGGATTTAGTTTATATAATCGATGAACCTAGTGTTGGATTACATCCTGAAGATATTGAAAAAATCAATCAAATTATGTTAAATATTCGAGATAAAGGCAACAGTGTGATTATTGTGGAGCACGACCCAGATGTCATTAAAATTGCAGATCATGTCATCGATATCGGACCTGGTGCAGGTAAAAACGGTGGAAATATCGCTTTTGAAGGCACGTATGAAGCATTATTGTCTTCATCAACGGATACAGGAAAAGCCTTAACGCGACATCACCAACTTAAACAACACGTGCCCAAGCATTATGACGACATGTTCACTCTTTCGAATATTTCTCGTAACAATTTACAAGATGTGACGGTACAATTACCACAGCACGCCTTAACTGTACTGACAGGCGTCGCGGGTTCGGGTAAAAGTTCCTTAATCAAAGCCGGATTCGAAACCCATGAAGATGCGATTTTTATTGATCAGAAACCGGTGCATGCTTCTCACCGTTCAAACTTGTTAACTTATATGGATGTGTTTGATAACGTACGGTCATTTTTTAGTAAAGCGACAGGCCTTAAAAAAAGCATGTTTAGCTATAACTCAGAAGGTGCCTGCCCAAACTGTCACGGCAAAGGGGTGTTAAAAACCGAACTTGCTTTTATGCCTGATTTTTCACAAGTCTGTGAAGTTTGTGGGGGCACACGTTATAAAAAAGAAGTGCTAGAAGCAAAAGTCGACGGCCAATCAATCGCAGATGTTTTAGCGCTAACCGTCGAAGAAGCCATCGCTTTATTTAAACATGAACCAACGATTGTATCACGGCTAGAGGCATTAAAATCAACAGGTCTTGATTATATGACGCTCGGTCAATCCCTTGATACCCTGTCTGGGGGAGAGATTCAACGAGTCAAGCTGAGCCGTTACCTCACAGACACAGTCACAAATAAAATTTTCATTTTTGATGAGCCGACAACAGGATTACACGAAGACGATATCCCAATTTTACAATCACGCTTTGAACAGCTCATTCAAGATGGAAATACTGTGATTCTTATCGAACATAACTTAACCATGATGACACAAGCGGATTGGATCATTGATGTCGGTCCTGGCGCAGGCACACAAGGCGGTCGTATTTTATATAGCGGGCCTCCCAAAGACTTGCTTAAAGTCACTTCGTCCATTACCGCTAAGCATCTTGCGCGCTATACGACCCCTTAACTTAACACAAAAAGCCGTACACGCAACTCTTTAAGATTGCATGTACGGCTTTTCTTTTTTATCTTTATTTTGCTTTTATGACGATGGAGTTTCCTGGATAGAAGGCTACTTGTGTTGTTTTCGCATTATAAATTTCGCCTTTTTTCACGTGTTTTTCAATAGATTTATCACTATTTTTAATATGATTAATACGTAATGTTAAATTTACAAGTTTATCGTTATGGTCAAAACCGACAATCACGCCATTTTTTTCGTAAAACGTTAATTCTTTTTTACCATAATATTTTTTAAAGTCAGAACCTAGGGCTTTAAAAACATCCGCTTTCGTAGATTCTCCGACTTTTAAACCGTTAAATATAAATTGATCCGCTTTAAGTCCCGCATAAAAATTGTTGTCTTCTAAGGCATTGTTATTAGGGATATTAAAAAGACCTTTGTACGTATAATAAGGTGTTTGTTGCTGAGCTGTCGCTGCATGGGCTTGATCAAATCCTTGACCAGTCACACTTGTTGCACCCACTAAGACACCTACAGATAATCCAGTCGCTAATAGTGTTTTTGAGATGTTTTTCATTTTCAATTACTCCTTTTGTTTTTATAATTTTGTTTCGTTATAAAAACATTCCCTTATTATTATGTGTTTCATTCTAACAAAACGTTATGAAAATATCATCTATTTTCACATCATATTTTAGCTGTATGTGGGTATACTACTAGAGACGGACTTCCGTTAAAGATGACATTTCCATATGAAATGTTATACTATTACAAAGACTACGTAAGTGTAAGGAGAGTATTTATGGCTAAAAAAGACAATTCAACATTAAGTGCAGTGTCATTCGTCCTATCAAGTGCAACAGTGGCGATTGACTCATATAACGAATCTCAGTTTAACAACAAAAACAAACAATTAAACTATTTATCATTAGGTATCGGTGTTAGCGATATGTTACTTGACTTCTATTTAACATTCGGCGCTAAAAGTGGCATTGCGAAAGCTTGGTCATTGCTTTCATTAGGACGCCAATTAAAAGCATCTTTAGAACGTTACAAAACCATTAAAGCTTCTTAATTCAAAGCGTAAACACCCATAAAACTCGGGTTGAGACCTCATCAAGGTTGACACTTTCACACCCGAATGTTTGTCATTAATCTAAAATATGAATTATGATCATCGCCATCAGAATTGACGTTAAAGTGAATTTGATGGCGATTTTAATCTATCTTAAACGAAAGACCTCCCTCGTGGCCTTCCTGATTTCTATCTCTTTCTTTATTAAATTTCGGCGTGGGGACATCTACCTCACTTATATGTCGTGCTTCTGACTTTCTTCGATAATATTGCTCCATGGTCCTTGATACATCAATTGCGAGATGTATGCGGCTTGTTGCTCTATTGACGGTCGATGCTCATCTAAAATCCACGTTTTAATAACTGAAAACATACTCCCTACAACAAAGGCATGAAAATAACGAAACGGCACTCCATTAATGACCTCTGCTCCTGGGAACAAGCTTTTCAAATTACTGGAAATGGCCTCTCCTATTTTTCGTTCCATTTCTCCATTTCGTTGGACATTGAGTAAAATTTGGAACCGTTCCAAATCTTCTGAAATGATGTGAAGTACCCCTTCTGGAATCACGGATAACAACACTTTTCTTTCTTGTTCATCTGATTCTGATAAAACTTTTTGCGCATTTTGCTGAAAATTCCGCTGTATTTGAAATAGCACTTCATCTTCTATTTGATCTAATAAATCATATTTATCTAAATAATGTTGATAAAAGGTGGCTCTATTAATATCTGCTTCATCTGCAATATGCTGAATGGTGATTTGTTCGAATGGATGTTGTTTTAATAATTGAATGAGTGCGCCTTTAATCGCTTTTTGCGTTTTTCTTACTCGACGGTCTGTCATGTTATCACTTTCCCAACAATTTATTTGATGATGTTGTTTATACAATAGATGTTAAAAATTTGCGTATTGTTTCTCTTTATGAACTCATTATAATAACACTATGACAAATAAACAACACTATGTTGTAAAAAAGAGATGTTTCAATTGAAAAACAAACAAATTTGGATCATTCCTATCATGACAATGCTCATTTTAGTGCTTCTTGCAACGGCATTTTATCCAGCATATAACCCAAAACCTAAAGAGGTCCCTATGGCCATCGTCAATTTAGATACAGGAACACAAGTCCAAGGTAAAAAAATCAATATCGGTCAAAACATTGAAAAGAAAATGACAGAAAGTGACCAAAAAACCTTTAACTGGACGACATTGAAAGACAAAGATGTGGCTACACAAAAGGTACAAAACGGCACCTATGCGGGCGCTATCGTTATTGAAAAAGATTTTAGTGCACATGCGTTCAGCCCCGCACAATCACTCATTATGAAAGATAAAACACAAGAAATGCAGGAGAAAGTTGCAACTGGTGAACTTCCTCCTCAAGTGATACAACAATTACAACAACAGGCACCAAAACCTGTAAAAATGAGTAAAGCTCAAATCAACACTTATTATAATGAAGGAGCACAAGGTCAACTTGGTCGCGTTGTCAAACAAGCACTCGATCAAATGACACAAGGAATCAATACCACAATTAGTCAACAAAACCGCAAAGCATTAGCTCAAAATCATGTATCCATTCCGGTAGACCAACTCGATGCTGTGATACAACCTGTCAAAACACTATCGAAAGCGTATCATCCTATCAAAGACAATCAAGCTAACGGAAATGCAAGTATGGTTTTATTTATGCCTGTATGGTTAGCCTCTATGATTACGGCGGTGCTATTGTATTTTAACTATAAACGCAACAAAACATCCGAACACCCACATTCTCGCCTCGCTTTGGCTAGTTTAACGATGCTCATTGACTTTTGTGCCAGTCTCATCGGTGGTTTTGCTTATGTTTATTTCTTACATGGTGTTCTTCACTTTGATTTTCCAAATCCATTCGTAACAGCCTTATTTGTTAGTCTTGCTGTCGCTGGATTTTCACTGCTCATCTTAGGATGTATGGTATGGGTCGGTATTTTGATTGCACCTCTCTTTTTACTGTTCGTTTTTTTCTCAATGCAGGCGGTCATGTTACCGTACGCTATGGTGCCAAAATTTTATCAACAGTACATTCTTCCGTGGAACCCATTTAAATACTATACACGTGATATAGCGCATTTAATTTATGTCAATCCATCATTGAGTTGGAATACGAGCATTTTCATATTTATCGCTTTTATTCTCTTCGGAGCTTTCTCCATTTTCATAGCCTACACATTCAAAAAATTTAAATCATAATAAAAACGGTGATTGCGTTGATATGGAATTTTTCCATTTACGCATCACCGTTTTTCGTTCACTAATGAATATATTTAAATTGTGCAACGCTGTAAGCAGGAATCGTACGATAAGTCATAATTCCTGGGCTTGCACTGTAGTTCATTTCTGAAACTAAAATACTTCCGTCCGCATTCACACGTTCAACATAAGCCACGTGACCATAATAGCCGACATCTGTTTGTAAAATAGAGCCCACTGCAGGACGATTGTTAATTGTGTAACCATCACGTGCGGCATTATCATCCCATGCATTCGCATTCCACCAGTAGGTACTAATCCCTTTACCAGCAGCTTGGCGTTTGTTGAAAACGTGCCAAGTACATTGACCCCAGTCATACAGATTTGAATGATTGAACACTGGAGAATAATATCCAGAGTTTGTTGGTGTCGGTGTAGAAGTTGATGTTGGTGTCGTACTCCCACTCACTTTTAACGTTTGGCCTGGGAAAATTAAAAATGATGTTAGACCATTTAGGTTCATAATATTTTGATACGTTGTCCCATAACGTGCGGCAATAGAGGACAATGAGTCACCCGCTTGCACAGTATATGTAGACTGCGCACCTGATGTAGGACGTGTAGGTGCGGATCTTGAAGGTGACGTTGTTGTTGCACGACCACTCACTTTCAACGTTTGGCCTGGATAAATCATTGTACTTGATAGGCCGTTTAAACGCATAATATTCGTGTAAGATGTTCCATAACGTGCGGCAATAGAGGATAATGTATCTCCACTACGCACTGTATACGTCGAACCCGACGCTGTCCCCGTTGTACGATTGTTTTGTGTTGTCGTTGATGTTCTTCCTCCAGATACTTTTAATACTTGATCTGGGAAAATTAAGTTTGAATTTAAGCCATTGTATGACTTAAGTTGAGCGATTGAAATATTGAATTTGTTCGCAATTGACCATAATGAATCGCCTGCTTGAACACGGTACGTTGCAGCTTCTGCATCATATGCAGCCACTGCGGTAACAGCTGATGTCCCAATCACCGCTGCAATTAATTTTTTACGCACGCGCTTCCCCTCCTAAATAGTGTAGTTGCGTTATGCTTTATAGTTATACAAACTTATTATACACAGACTTATGCGAAAAACATATGTCCGTTATATAACATTCTTATTACAAATACTTCTACCTAATTTACGCCATTAATCAATATTGTCATTTCGTATTATATTCTAATAGGGTTTAACAGGATTTTCTTTAATTTTAAATTTCGGGTAAATCGTGTCATAAAAAAGGCCCTACAAAGACGACAATCCTTTTTCCATCTTTGTAGGGCCACGCAAAGCGCTATTCATACCAATGTTAAGCGTTTAATGCTTGTTCTAAATCTTTCACTAAATCCTCTGTATCTTCAATGCCAAGTGACAAACGTACGAGACCGTCGGCAATCCCTTCTTTTGCGCGAACGTCTGCTGGAATAGAAGCATGCGTCATTAAACTTGGAACTGAAATTAAGCTTTCAACAGCACCTAAACTTTCAGCTAATGTAAAATATTTCGTTTTTGTAACTAATTTTTTAGCTGTTTCTACATCTTTGACTTCAAATGACACAATCCCTGGCATACCTTCAGCTTGTTGCTGATGAATATCTGCATTCAAATGTTCCTCAAGACTTGGGTGATACACTTTGACAACAGCCTCATGTTGTTTTAAAAGCTCAACGATTGCTAAGGCGTTACGTTGAATTTGATCAAGACGTAAACCTAACGTTTTCATTCCTCTAACGAGAAGATAACTGTCTTGCGGTCCTAAAACGCCACCTGTTGAGTTTTGGATAAAACCAATGCGCTCTGCCAACGCATCGTCTTGAACCACCACGAGTCCTGCAACAACATCACTATGGCCCCCTAAATATTTTGTTGCTGAATGAACTACAATATCCGCACCTAATGTTAACGGTGTTTGGTAATAAGGGGTCATAAAAGTATTATCAACGACAGTAATTAACTCGTGTTGCTTTCCAAGTTCACTCACCGCTTTAATATCTGTCACACGTAATAAAGGATTAGAGGGTGTCTCGATAAATAACATTTTCGTATTCTCTTTGATTTTAGCTTTAACATTATCAATGTCTGTCGTATTTACGAAATCAAATTCAATCCCATAACGGTTGAACACTTTCGTCATAACACGATACGTTCCCCCGTACACATCAGAACCGACAATAATGTGATCACCTTGATCTAACAACATAATGACTGCACTGATGGCTGCCATGCCTGATCCAAACGCAAAACCGTGCGTCCCATGTTCAAGTGCCGCAATCACAGATTCAAGAGAAGTACGTGTTGGGTTTGCTGAACGAGAATATTCATACCCTTGACGCAAATCACCAATCGCATCTTGTTCATAAGTGCTCGTTTGATATATCGGCGTCGTTACCGCTCCTGTATAAGGATCTGTTGTTTGGCCCCCATGAATTAATAGCGTCTTTTTATTCATCTTGCATTCCTCCATACGTAAAAATATTTTTAGATAAGTAACGGTCGCTTCCATCTGGAAAAACAACGACAATCTTTCCTTTTTCGAGTCGTTTCGCTGTTTGAAGTGCCCCCTCTAGTGCCGCTCCTGAAGAACTGCCTACGAGTAATCCTTCATAGCGCGCCAAATCTTTCACATGTTGGAAAGCTTTGGCATCGGAAACCACTTCGACAGCATCAATCCACTCTCGTTTTAAAAACGTCGGCCACGTTTCCACGCCAATACCTTCAGTGTCGTGTCGCCCTTTCTCATTACCACTTAAAATCGACCCCCTAGGTTCAACAACGACACATCGAATGCCTTGACTGACAAAACGTTCAGCGACACCTGAAAAAGTGCCACCTGAACCCGCACCAGCCACAAAACAATCGATGTCCGGTAAATCGGTAAGAATTTCTGAAGCTAATGTATGTTGATACGCTTTTGGATTGTCTATCGTTTCAAATTGATTCGTATAAAACGCATGATGCGTTTGTGTGTAAGCCTGTGCTTGTTGTCGCGCACCCACCATCCCCTCTTCTCGAGGTGTCCGATAGATGGTTGCCCCTAAAGCACGCATCGTTGCCATTTTCTCTTCCGCAAAACCTTCTGGAGCGAAAATGACACAGTCGATATGATAAGGGATTGCAGCCATCAATAAACCAATGCCCGTATTGCCTGCAGTCGCCTCTACGACTGTTCCCCCTTCAAGTAAATCCCCTCTGTTTAACGCCTGTTCGATTAAATATTTTCCTAAACGGTCTTTAACGCTTCCGCCAGGATTATACATTTCTAATTTCGCATAAATTTGCACATCGTCCGTACTATAATGTGATAAGTTTACTAACGGTGTATTTCCGATTAAATCCAATTGCCGTAACTTCATACATGTTCATCCCTAATTCTTAGTTTTCAAATATGGATTATATTATATACAGCCATTTGATTCAATCGTTATAAATCATTTCTTTTATATTCAAACTATTCTGATAATAAAACGTCTTTCATTACGTTATACTATTTATAAGGAGGGAGCGCCATGATTCATCTTCAATTTAAAACAGACCTTACGAATGACGAAGCTATCGCACTTGCGCACGTATACCACTCAGTCGGCTGGAGGAGACATACGCCTGAAAACATCTCATTGATTTATCATCGAAGTACACATATCGTCTTAGCATATGACGACCATCAAATTATCGGTTGCGGACGTGCTTTATCTGATGGCGTCTTCAATGCGGCGATTTATGACATTGTAGTCCGTCCTTCATATCAAAATCAAGGCATTGGACAGCGCCTTGTTCATCAACTTGTCGAGGTTCTTGGTCCTTTATCTTGTATTCATTTAATTAGCACATTAGGTAATGAAACATTTTATACACATTGTGGCTTTAAAAAATTAACCACTGGGATGGCGATATATCAAAACCCTGAGCTCGCATCACAATATTTAGAGTAGAGGTGATTGATTTGGTTTATGTTCACACTGACTTGGGCACAATTAAAGGCGTTGCTAATGAGCATTATGAAGCCTTTAAAGGGATTCCATATGCAGCGCCTCCTATCGGTGAATACCGTTTTAAGAAAGCCCAGCCTTTCGCTCAAAGTTTAGAGGGCTTTGAAGCTGTGAAATTCAGTGCTGTCCCTATTCAACCCCCTAACAGTTTAGAAAGTTTTTTTAATGTCCAGACAACACATTACAACCAAGATGAAGATTGCTTAACCTTAAACATTTGGCGTCCTAAACAAACTACAGCGTCAGATCGACTCCCTGTCATTGTCTATTTTTATGGGGGCAGTTTCGTCAATGGACATAGCGCACTTGATTTGTATGACCCTGCGTCGATTGTGTCACAACAACGTGTTATTGTCGTGACATTGAATTACCGTTTAGGCGCGCTTGGATTTTTAGATTGGTCAACTTTACATCCAGATTGGGAAAATAACTTAGGCCTCTCTGATCAACACTGCGCGCTCCAATGGGTCACGCATCACATCACTGACTTTGGCGGAGACCCTCAGTGCATCACGGCGATGGGCCAGTCTGCCGGAGCGATGAGTGTACAAGCGCTTCTGTTACATCCGACTTCTCGGAAAATGATACATCGCGCCATTTTATTGAGTGGTGCGCTCCAGTGGATGCCCCCTCAAGAAGCAAGCGTGAAAGCTCAAGAGTTCAAAAGCATAAAAAAAACATTGTATCCCAACATCCCATGGTTAGCGTTAAGTGCGTCTCAAATATTAATCCTTATGGAAAAGCTTCAAGCAAAGTATGGCAAATCAAAAGGCCTTGAATTTTTATATGCCCCGATTAAAACCGATGCATTTGAAGACGATTTTTCAAATTTAAGACTGCCGGTACTTATTAGTCAAACACAATCTGAAGGCGATATTTATATTAAATCAGAAAATCGTACGTTGGATCCCCAACAATTTCAAAAAGTGGCACGACGAACGCATGTAGACGTCCCTCACGCTATTGACATCCAAACCGCACAACAACAAAGGGACTGGATTACAAAGCATTATTTTCATCGCCCTATCTATACTTTGACACAAGCACTAGCACGCTACACCGCTACTTGGTCGACTACATTTACTTGGTGTCGCCCGGAACATCCGTACTATGCGAGTAGTTACCACATTTTAGACGTCCCCTTTTGGTTCGGGCGTCTTGAAATTTTAGCCGCCCATAGCCTCACACTAAAAGATAAAGAGTGGCAGTTAAGTCATGAGATGATACAAGACATGTGTACATTTGCTAAAACTGGAAAATGTAATTGGATAGGCACAAAACACTATCATTAGAAGAAAAAATTGATCATAAAACACCATTGATAAATACCCCAATCTATGAAAAAAACCCATTGATGTATGATTTACACCAATGGGTTCAAATTTTAAATGAGTTGTAAAATAAAGACGGCCAAAATCACGAACGGCAATACAAATTTAATTAAGAAATACCAAGGATAAATAAGTCTAAAACGGTCGGGACCAAACCCTTCTTTTAGGGCGTTAAAATCAATTAGGTAACCGACGACTAACGTGGTCGCCAACGCCCCGAGTGGCATGAGTAAATTCGAAACTAAAAAGTCCATGTTATCAAAAATCGTTCCTGCCCCAAACGTTACGTGGCTTAATGTTCCAAACGACAACATAGCCGGAATACTAATCACGAAAACTGCGATACTCACGATGAGGGCCACCGGACGACGCTTTTGATTATCGTTACGCGTAAAGTTAGATACATTGAGTTCTAATAACGAAATCGATGAGGTCAATGCAGCAAATAAAAACAAAATTAAAAAGACAAGATAAAACAGAATTCCTAAATGCATACTTTCAAATACGAGCGGCAGTACTTTAAATAATAAACCTGGACCTTCTTCAGGTTTGTAGCCAAATGTCTGTAAGGCAGGGAAAATCGCTAAACCTGCCAATACGGAAATGAAGATATTCATGAGCACAATCGTTACAGCGGATGTTTTAATCGTCATGGCTTTAGGCGCATAACTCGCATACGTAATCATCCCCGTTGTTCCTAATGAAAGGGCGAAAAAAGATTGACCTAAAGCAAACAACATGGATTCCATTGTGATGTCTTCCACACGAGGCTGTAGTAAATAACGGACCCCTTCCATCGCGCCATCTAAAGACAATGCTTTGATGACAATAATCAATAAACAGATAAATAATAAGGGCATCATCAGTTTCGATGCTTTTTCTAGCCCTTTTTCAACGCCTAACATCACGATAATACAAGTCAAACCGATAAAAATAAATTGACCGAGTAGAGTATAAACCGGATTACTAATAATGGATTCGAATTGTATGTCTCGCAGACTTGAGGGTAAAATTTGAAGTAATTGAAGTAAGACAATCCCAATATAGATAATAATCCAACCACCGATAACACTGTAAAAACCAAACAGTACAAAGACCGCTAAATTTCCGTTCCATCCAATAAGATTAAGCCATTTTTTGCCAGTGAGTTTACCATAAATTTCGGTCGTATAAGTACGTCCTAACTTCCCAATTGTAAATTCCATCACTAATAATGGTAAACCAACGAGTATTGTGAATATTAAAAACATCAATAAAAACGCTCCGCCACCATACATACCTGCCATGTATGGAAACTTCCACATAGCCCCGAGGCCAATCGCAGACCCAGCGCTTGCAAGGATGAACCCCGTAGATGTTTTCCACTGTGACTGTTTAGACACAGAATAACCTCCCTTTTGCTTTAAAGCGATAAAGTTTCAAAATTGAATTGTTGAAAATATACCATAAAGTCATGGAATTATCAATTGTTATTGAAAAATTTAAAATTGCCATTTCTCATTTTTTCACACCACATGTTTGTCTCCATTTCTCTACATATAATAGAAAACAACGGCCTAAGCGTGGAGGCACTTAGACCGTTGATGCAATAGGTTATTGTAGAAATTTTTCAATGTAAAATGCGGACTCTTCGATTGAACGATATTCCGTATTGATGACGGTTGCGTTCAATCTTTCAAAAACTTCCTCGGCATAAGCAAGTTCTTTTTTGATACGTTCGAGATCATTGTAGTTGGCTTTGCCTTTCATGCCCAATACTTTCACGCGTTCTGTGCGGATATTCATGATGTATTGGGGACTGGCAGTTAAACCAAACACTTTTAAGTTTCGATGTTTAAACACATCTTCTGGAATGCCCACCTCTGGCACGAGGGGAATATTCGCGATTTTATATCCTTTATTGGCTAAGTACATGCTGAGTGGAGTTTTAGATGTGCGTGAGACCCCAACAATCAGCGCATCCGCTTCACCGATGTCCGTAAAATGTTTGCCGTCATCGTACTTCACGGAGTATTCGATGGCATCGATACGTTTAAAATAATCGTCATCGAGCTTACGAATTCGTCCTGTTTCTTTTGCAGGTTCTAAATGTGTTTTCTCTTCAATTAATGCCATGAGGGGGGACATGTAATCGACGTACGGAATGCCATGCGCTTTCGCATAGGCTTGCCCTGCAGCGTTGTACTCTTCCGTCACGAGTGTTGTGACAACAATGGCTCCTTTTGTTTCCGCTAGCTTTAAGACATTTAACAATTCGTCTTCATTTTTGATAAAAGAAAACTTCTTAATTTCAATTTGCGTTAAATCTGGAAACTGGCTGATGACCGCATGAATCATGCGTTGTGCCGTTTCTCCAATCGAGTCCGACACCACAAAAATGGTAAGTTGCTTTTCTGTCACATTATCGCCCGCTTTCAACAACACTTTGAGCAGTCGCTAAAATCGCACCTGGTACACGGAATGGAGAACATGACACATAATCAAGATTCATCCCATTAAAGTGGTGAATCGATTTAGGGTCGCCGCCAAGCTCACCACATACCCCAATTTTAATGCTTGGCTTCGCTTGTTTTGCTTGATCGACCGCATTTTGAATCATCACGCCGACACCGTTCACATCAAGCGTTTGGAAAGGGTCAACTTCTAAGATGCCTCCTCGAATATAGTCATTAATAAACTTACCGGCATCATCACGTGAGAACCCGTACGTTAATTGCGTTAAATCGTTGGTGCCGAAACTAAAGAAGTCACATTCTTTTGCGAGTGCACCTGCGACCATACAAGCACGTGGTGTTTCAATCATTGTGCCAATGAGGTAGTTTAACGATTGTCCTGATTGCGCTTCGATGCCTTTAATGCTTTCCACAATTTGAGATTTTAGCGTCGTAAACTCTTCCACCGTTGACACAAGCGGAATCATAATCTCAGGTTGACACGCGATACCTTCTGCTTTTAATCGTGCAACGCTTGTCATGATGGCTTCTGCTTGCATCACGTATAACTCTGGATACGTAATCGCTAAACGACAACCCCGGTGACCGAGCATCGGATTCGTTTCATGAAGCTCTACGATACGTTTATTTAATTTGTCTTCTGAAATGCCCAATTGTTGCGCGACATTTGTGACTTCTTCACCCGCTTTTGGTAAAAATTCGTGTAACGGCGGATCTAACAAGCGCACAATTGAAGGGCGTTCGCCTGACAAACGGAAAATTTGTTCAAAATCTTCTGTTTGATATTCACGTATTTGATTTAATGCTTGAATGCGTGTCTCTTCATCTGAAGATAAAATGAAACGACGCATTTCAACGAGACGTTCAGCGCCAAAAAACATATGCTCCGTACGTACAAGTCCAATTCCTTTCGCATTAAATTGGTAACCTGCTTCAATATCTGGTTTTGTCTCCGCGTTCATACGCACATTGAGACGCGCAATATCCTCTGCCCATCGCATAAATTGCTCAAATTCGTCACTATGCTCTGCGTTCGTTGTTTCAACTTCTCCTGCGTAAATATCACCATTCGCACCATCCACAGAAACAATATCCCCTTCGTGCAATGTGCCACCTGGATACGTAATCACTTTTTCAACTGTATTAATTTCTAAATTTGAACATCCTGTCACACAACATTTTCCCATACCACGGGCAACGACCGCCGCATGAGAGGTCATGCCACCATGTGTTGTGACGATGGCTTCACTCGCAACCATGCCTTCGATATCTTCTGGTGATGTTTCAGGACGCATTAAGATGACGTTTTCCCCTTGTTCAGCGCGCGCTTTTGCTTCTTCTGCGGTAAACACAATGTGACCTACCGCGGCACCAGGACTTGCAGGTAAACCAGATTGCGATACAATTTCAGCATTTGCGAGTGCTTTTTCTTCAAATGTCGGATGGAGTAACGTATCAATCGATTTTACATCGACTTTGCTCATCGCTTCCTCTTTAGAAATTACGCCTTCTTCTACGAGATCAACCGCAATTTTCATCGCTGCTTTCGCGGTACGTTTCCCATTACGCGTTTGTAAAATGTAGAGTTTTTCGTTTTCAATAGTAAACTCAATATCTTGCATATCTTTATAATGCGCTTCTAACTGTTCAGAAACCGCTACAAACTCTTGATGCACATGTGGCATTTGATCTTTTAACGTTTGAATATCTTTTGGTGTACGAATACCCGCCACCACATCTTCACCTTGTGCATTTAATAAATATTCACCAAATAGTTTCGCTTCTCCAGTGACTGGATTACGTGTAAACGCAACTCCTGTCCCACTTTGGTCACCACTATTTCCGAATACCATCTCTTGGACGTTCACAGCTGTCCCAATGTCATGCGGAATATCATTTAAATCACGGTACACACGCGCACGATCGTTATCCCAAGACTTAAATACCGCTTCAATAGCTTCCGTCAGTTGTTTTAACGGATCTTGAGGGAACGGTTTATACACTTCTTCTAAATAGACATCTTTATATTTTTCACAAATGGTTTTAAGACCTTCAGCAGGAATGTCTGCGTCCGTCTCATAGCCATGTTCTTTTTTATAGCCGTCAAAATATGTTTGGAACGCATGCATTGGAATGTTGTAGACAACTTCACCAAACATTTGAAGTAAACGACGATAACAGTCATAAGAAAAACGCGCGTCATTTGTTTTTTGCGCTAACTTTTCAACGTTGTCGTCATTGAGCCCTAAGTTTAAAATCGTGTCCATCATCCCTGGCATAGAAATTTTAGCCCCACTCCGTACAGAAACAAGAAGTAAATTTTGATCATCTGAGAACGCTTTACCTGTACGTGTTGAAAAAGCCGTTAATTGTTCTTTTAATTGGGTAATGACAGCTTCAGGAAGTGTCTCACTTTGTTTTAAGTATTCAATACATGCTTCTGTTGTAATCGTAAAACCATCAGGCACAGGTAAACCTAGGCGTTTCATTTCAGATAAGTTCGCCCCTTTACCTCCAAGCAAATCCTTCATGTCTTTTTGACCCTCATCAAAAGCATAAATGTATTTTGTCATACTGTTTCACCTCAAATAGTTTAATATGTCATACTAATAAATATGAGTATGTCACATTATTTTTGAAAACGCAACGAAAAATATATAAATTCTATAAAATTTATGACACAACGACACAAAACCGTCGTTTTTCTGTCCATAAATTATAGGTTTTCTATGTATTTCGAAAAAAATAACGGGAATAATTAAAGATAGACAAAGGAGTGTATAGTATGGCAAATGTATTTGTGACAGGCGCAACAGGTCTCATCGGCACCCGTTTAACCGAACGTTTAGTTCAAGAGGGACATCATGTGGCCGGCTTTACAACGTCAGAACGTGGAAGACAAAAATTAGAACACCTCGGCGCTGAAGGCTTTATAGGTAATATTCTTGATAAATCGACCATTGAAGCGGCCATTTCACGATTTCAACCCGATGTTATTATGCATCAAATTACAGACTTGAAAAATGTGGACATGGTTGCAAATACAAAAGTACGCATCGAAGGCACACGTCACCTTGTAGATGTGGCTGAAAAATATGGGGTGACGCACATCATTTCCCAAAGTTTAGCGTTTATGTATGCCCCTGGGGAAACACTCGCTGACGAAAACACGCCTCTAGATACAGTATCAGAGGGAGAGCGTAAAATTACCGTTGACGGTGTCATTGGCGTCGAAGAAGAAAGTGCACGTTTACCTCATTTCGTCGTTCTGCGCTACGGGATGATGTATGGGCCCGGCACATGGTTTGGAAAAGACGGTATGATTTACAACCAATTTAAAGAAGGTAAAGTCACTCAATCAAAAGGTATAACCTCATTTGTTCATATCGATGATACAGTCGAAGCGGCCGTTCATGCTTTGACCCTGCCATCAGGAATTTACAATGTGGTCGATGATGAACCAGTAGATGGCGAAACGTGGGCACAATGGTACGCCCAACAACTCAAAGTCGCCCCCGAAATAGAGTACACAGAAGCAGCACCATTTGAACGTGGCGCCTCCAATTCAAAATACAAAACACAGGAAGGCACTTTACGCTATCCATCATGGAAAGACGGGATGCGCGATTTAAGCTAAAAAGCGAAGAGACAATAGTGAGCATAAAAACAGAAAAGGGTTGGGACATGCGGATGCCCCAACCCTTAAATGTATATCTATTTTTAATCACATTGAATATTCTGTTGTTACGGTTTAAAAAGATAAAGACATTATCTCCTATATTGCGGGATGAATGTAATTATGTCTTGTTATTTCCAACAGCCATATCTGGCGTGCCATTTCTTAATTCATCAGTGAAAAGTGCATAGTATAAAAATAATCTTATTAAAATTGCATCTATAGGTATTAGATTTACAATAACTAACCAAAAATAAACTTTTTCGTCTCCGATGTTAGGTGCAGTTAAACTGATATATTATTAGCCCAATACTAAATAACTTTAATAAAACCGCTAAAATATTTAGACTTGCTTTCGCATCATTGACAATAATATGAAACTCATTGATACAAAAAAGTACGAGACCCAAAAATGAAATAAATATGGCTAATTGGACCCAAAGCCAATAATCAAATAAGTCCCAATGTGTATATGCATTGCCTAATATGTAGCCCACAGAAGTAGAAACTAATTGCATATAACCCACAAATAAATTAACTAATAAGTACCTCAACGCTGAGAGTACGTTCATTTTGATATTGTTGAAACTATCTTTTTCATAATAACGGCGCACGAGATAAGCCAAATACCAAGTGTCACATAAATAGTCATAGGCACTTCATCCCATGCTTGTGTGAACATCATTGCTAAAGTAAAAAAAAATGCCTAGTAGTATCGGTACTGAACCCATAGGCAAGGAACTTAATAAAAACACCTTTTCTAGGCTACTAATTCTCTGAATTTGACTGGGGATAAGTAACCTAGTTTTTGTTGAATTCTAAAATTATTATAATTCATATGTTGAATAACCTACTAATTTCATTTCTACTGCTTTCATTTTAGTTTCTACACTATAAGCAACTCGTTTCATAGAAAAAAACACCTCCGAATAAATTCATTTTAATATGAATTCAACGAAAGTGTTTTTATTTTGTTCCCATTTTTTGGGGTCGCTTCATAGCCTTCCATGGGGTCTCTTTTATACAATTACTGTTTGTTCTTTTTCTGTAATCATTTGTTCAATTTCATTGTTTTCATTCATTACAGCGACTTTTGGAGAATGTGTCAATAACTCGTTTTCATCTAGTTGCACATACGTCATAATAATTACGACATCTCCAACTTCTACCAGTCGAGACGCGGCACCATTTAAACAAATTTGCCCGCCACCTCTTTTGCCAGCGATGACATAGGTTTCAAATCGCGCACCATTATTGTTGTTCACGATTGCTACTTTTTCATTAGGCAAAATATCCACCGCATCCAATATATCTTGATCAATCGTGATGCTCCCGACATAATTTAAGTTTGATTCTGTCACGCGCGCACGATGAATTTTACTGTTCATCATTGTTCTTATCATTTTTCTTCATCTCCAATAATAATATTATCTATTAAACGTGCTTTAGAAAATTTTACAGCTAAAGAGATGAAAATCTGACCAGAAATACGGGTTTGTTGTACTAACTCTGGATAACTGTAGACTGCTACTTCTTCAATGGCACCATCTGTATGGGTTTTGAGATATTCTGTCACTTTCTCAATGATGATGTCACTTTGACGTTCTCCATCTTTATATAATGTATTCGCGAGTTGTAAACTTTTGTATAGATGCGGGGCTTGTTGGCGCTCGTCTTCGGTTAAATAAACATTTCTCGAACTTCTCGCAAGTCCGTCACGTTCACGTACAATGTCGACACCTTGAATAACAATAGGGTGGTTCATTTCTTTGACCATTTGTTCAATGATGGCCAACTGTTGTGCATCTTTTTTTCCGAAATACGCTACATGGGGTTGAACAATGTTGAAGAGTTTATTGACCACCGTCACCACACCCTCAAAATGTCCCGGTCGCTTTGCCCCTTCTAACACGGAAGCCAGTCGTCCTACATTTAAAGTAATTTCTAATGAGTGAGGGTACATCTCTTCGACACTTGGATAAAAAACATAATCGACACCGATTTTTTGTGCGGCTGCCACATCTTGATCGATTTGTCTCGGATAGGCGTCGAAATCTTCATTTGGACCAAATTGTAAGGGATTAACAAAAACACTGATGACCGTGATATCGTTATATTCAATGGACTGACGCATCATTGTTAAGTGACCTTCATGAAGCGCCCCCATCGTTGGCACAAAGCCAATACTTTTCCCTTCTAAACGCAATCGAGTCGTTAATTTTTGCATTTCTTGAATCGTTGTTATTACTTTAGTCATTGAATTCACCCATAATTTGTTTTTGATACATGTAGGCATCTGATGGAAAATCGCCTGCTTTGACTTCTTGATGATAATGTTTTAACGCATCAATGCCCGTTGAAAAATCACCATATTGTTTAACGAATTTCGCGTGGCGGTCAACGCCATAATTTAACATGTCATGATAGACGAGTACTTGGCCGTCTGTATTTTTCCCTGCACCAATGCCTATCACTGGAATCGACAACTGCTCTGTGATGACTTTAGCCAAATCGCTCGGAATCGCTTCAAGCACAAGTGCAACGGCTCCTGCTTGTTCTACTGCTTTAGCGTCCTCAATCAGTTGTGTCGCTGCGGCTTTTGTGGCCCCTTGCATTTTGTACCCTAAAATTCCGACACTTTGTGGTGTTAATCCAAGATGTGACACGATTGGAATCCCCATTTGTGTCGCTTGTTGAATGAATGGGGTTAAATGTGCGCCTTCCACTTTGAGAGCGTTGCCATGACTTTGTTGATAGAGGCGTACCGCGTGACGGATATCTGTCGCAGCGTCTATTCCAACAGAACCAAAAGGCATGTCTACCACAACAAAGGTGTTTGGCGCCCCACGTCTCACCGCGCGACTATGATGCAACATATCCTCCAATGTCACATCTACCGTACTTTCATAGCCGAGTACCGTCATACCGAGCGAATCTCCAACTAAAATGATATCGATTTCAGCCGCTTCCACTTGTTTAGCGCTCGGATAATCATAGGCCGTCACCATCGTGATTTTTTCTTTATCTCGTTTCATCTGTTGTAACTGACTTAATGTTTTCAACGTACTCACCCTTTTTTGATATACTTTATGATAAGTATATCTGATTCAAATAAAGGAGCAACTGATATGACTACTTTAGCAATTATTGGTCCTGGCGCAGTGGGCACCTCCCTCGCACATGCGCTCGAAAATTGCCCGCTAGACGTTGATCTTTTAGGGCGACGCGATGAAACACTTACTTTTCATGAGTACGCCACCTCAAAAACACATACCATCAAAGTGAAAGCACTTCAAAATGCGAAAAAACGTTATGATTGGCTGATGATTGCGGTTAAAACGACACAACTGGATGCGATTTTACCTGATATTACGCGTTTGATTCATCCAAATACACGAATTATCCTTGCGCAAAATGGCTATGGACAACATCAAAAATTCTCGCACCCTCATGTCTATCCTGCCGTCGTTTATATTAGTGGACAAAAAGAGGCGCAACAAGTCACCCATTTTCGTGACTACCGCCTTCTTATCCAACAAAATCCTTCAACACAAGCACTTCAAGATATCGTGAAACCTTCCCAATTGGATTTGCGACTTGAATCTGATATTGACACTCACATCTGGTACAAATTACTTGTCAATTTAGGTATTAACTCCGTCACCGCATTAGCAAGAGAGACCGCCAAAGTACTCCAAGATGATGCTATGACAGAGTTGTGTCGTCATTTAATAGAAGAAGGGCGACAAGTAGCACAGGCAGAAGGCATTGATTTTGCGCCATCTTTAGTTGAGGACATCATGCACATCTATGCTGGATATCCTGATGATATGGGAACAAGTATGTACTATGATTTAATGCATCAACGCCCTTTAGAAGTTGAAAATATTCAAGGGTATCTTTATCAGTGTGCGATTAAGCATCAATTAAACACACCGCATCTCGCAATGGCTTATACACTTTTACATTACGAACATCAAAAAGCACAAACGTCTATTTAACTTTGACGTTTGTGCTTTTCACGTTACATTTTATCTTTTTCTACCGTTTGAATAAATTGAAGTTCGTAAACTTCACGGTCTTGATAACTGTTAAATTGGTCGATTTTTCCTTTTAAATAAATTGTTTGGCGTTTTCGACTTGCGTTATGCTTAAACTGAATTTTAATTTTCAGATTTGATTCATAACCATTTTGACGTATCGTGCTTTCTAACTCTTTAAACACTTGCTTGTTGATGGGCAACATATACCCTTCTTTGCTCGGTAAAATGCTGGCATATTTCTCTTGCAAAATATCATCTTCGTCTACATAAATCGCAATTTGCAGTTCCTTTGCTGCGCCAGCCCCCATATTATATAACTTTAAAAAGTCGTCGCCTAATTGTTCATTATCTCGATCTATTGTATTTCTCAATGTTAATCCATCACTGTCACGTGTCATGAGGATTTGATTAAATCCGAGTGCAGGTAGGAAACTCATTTTCATTTGATACAGTTGTATCGATACAGAAATAAAGTAGAATAACGCCATAATAAAAGTACCAACCGAACCCACGGCAGATAATATATTGATGATACTCATCTCATACCTCCTACATGTGAAAAGTTAGCCTTTGTGTTATTCCACGGTGTTCATTTTTCAAACGCTAACATTTAGCGATGTTGACCGAGAAAATCTTTCGGCATCATTGGATGCACTGTCCATGTTAGTAGTAATCCTAATAACACAGCAACTATCACGGTATTCATCCAATCAAAACCATGTCCTAAAACAGCCAATACCGTTAACACTAAAAATCCTAAAACACTCAAAATAAGCCATGATCCTATAAATTTCATCATCTTTATCTTCCTTTCTATTGCTTCTCGTTAACTTAATAATTTTAAACCTATCGTGCACGCTAAAATGACAAAAATACACGCTAAACGGAGTGCATTTTTACTTTCACCATAAAACAAAATCCCGACTAAGGCGCCTCCAACAGCTCCAATTCCAGTCCATACAGCATACCCCGTACTCATCGGAATAGATTGAAGTGCCAACGACAAAGTTGAAAAACTAAGCACAAAAGTAAGCGCGACCGCTAAAATTGCCCACTTTTTCTTTTGTACGGCATACATATTCATAAAAACGACACCTAGCATCTCAAATGCTCCTGCTAAAATCAATATGAGCCAAGCCATTTAGTTCGCCTCCTCTGTCGTCGCCATTTTCAAACCAATCACTCCTAAGAGCAGGATGAAAATCAATAAAATCTTTATGAAGTTAAACGGTTCTCCAAATATTATGAAATCCATGAGGGTCACTCCCGATGTTCCTAAACCTACAAACGTCGCATACGCCGTCCCGACCGGAAGATGTTTCGTCGCATTGAGTAACAGTACAAAACTAAGCGTGATGGCAACAACTGTCAGCAGCCACTCTAAAGGAGTGGTCGCATGCGTCAATCCAACGACCCATCCTACTTCAAAAATCGCGCCTACAATCACTTTCAACCAGTTCACGTTTCATCTCCTCCCAATAAAAGAACCTGAGAGACTTATGTATCCATAAATCTCCCAGGCTTTTGTCCTTCCGTGTCATGTGAAGTCCGTTTCACATGGGTTTTCTCTCGGACCAGACTATTCAACTGAATACGGAACCCTAGAAAACATTCACATCTATTCAATTTATTTAACGTTATATAGCGTAACACACTCCATTTCACGTGTAAACTAAGTGAAACGCAACACTAAAATCGCACGTCCTATAAAAAGACATATAAGATGCCTATCTGTCCTTTTTGGAAAAGTTTTTGAACATATAGAGAAAAAGTTAGATAATTTGAGCATTTTTAATTTGTTTCTAATGTTCATGTTTTATAATCATTACATGTTAGAAATTGAAAATGCTCGACTGTCTATCATTTTCCAAGTTTTGATACAGACAATCCTAATTATTTCAATTTCTAACAGCAATAATCCTCTTAGCACGTGCTATTAGTGTAGGCCGGAACCCCACTTCCGGTCTTTTTTAGTGTGCTCGTCTTACTAATATACCCTGTTTAGGTGCATTTTTTCAATCTTTCTCTATGTTTTTTAATAATTTATCATATTTTGTAGATTTTTAAGTGACGCAAAAGAAAAATATACATTGAATATAACCTTTTGTTTATCGATGAATTTTTGAATGATTCTTTAATAAAACACTTATGCGTTCCGTTTCCCGAATAATATGAAGGACGATGTAGCATAAAAACGAGCAATGATGACAAATATTCACCATTGCTCATAGAAATTTCTATATTTAAAATGTTTCATTCATTAGGGGGTGTTCTCAAAACTTCTTTTTGAACATTTCTTTATTATGAAACTCGTGTTGACTCGGTTTTATCGATAAATCGTGCGCGGCGTTCTATACAAAAGAGGGTTGTTGTCAGTAGCATGATCCCACAAATGAAGTACATGACTGCATAGTTTGTAAGGTCGGCAATCGGACCCATTAACGCGGAACCTAAGGAAACTCCTAAATCCGCTGTTGCAATAAATAAACCGAGCAACATGTTGCGTCCATATTTAGGCAGTTTGAAACTTAAGAATGAGGTCAGTGTGGGATAAATCAAGGCTTGGGCAATTCCAATTAATACGGCACTCACATAGAGGACAAGTGACCCAATCGTGTGCCCTACTGCAATACCCAATACTGCAAGTGTGAGTAAACTCATCACTTTTACCATAAATCCTACATGCCAACGTCCGTCAGAAGGAATATACTGTCGCAAGTAAAATCGTGCTAAAACGACGGTAATCGCTTGAATCGCAAGGAAAAGTCCCGCGTGGCCAACACCGTATGTCTGCGTATATAATACGATGAATGTTGCGACGGCACCAAACCCAATAGACGCCACTAACATAACTAATCCTGCTTTAAATAAAAATTCGTTTTTGAAAAATTGTAAAAAAACGGAGACAGGACCATAAGGAAGCGTCTCTTTCTTTTGGGGTTGAGGCTCATCCTGAACGTTTGTGTCTAACGTTGCGCTAAAACCAAATACCCCTGTCGTCACTGCAATGATAATCATCGCAACAGCAAAATAACTCATGTTATCCATTTGCCAGATACCCACTGCAATAAGCGGTCCGATGACCCCTGGTATGTATGAAAATAGCGAATACAAGGAAATCCCTTGCGCACGGTCTTCCTCAGGGAGGGCGTCAATGATTCCAATTTGTAAAGCCATAGAGAAAAAGGCCGTACAGACCCCTTGCATTACCCGGGAAATAAAGTAACCTTCTAACCCCGTAAAGCCATACATGATGAGGGCAATGCCGTTAATCACTAGGATGAGTCTTAAAATTTTGATAGGTCCGATGTTCGCAATCACATGGCCTGCCCACGGACGAAAGAGCATAGCTGTTAACATGTAGGCCCCCATGACGATACCAATCGTTGTATTCGTCGCGCCAAAGTCATGCCCCTTTAACGGGATCATCACATTAAGGATTGCATTTGCACTAAAGAAAAATAGCGCTAATATATAAAGCCTTAAAAAAGGCCAAGCAAGCGCGCCTTTCATTACGTCGCCTCCTATTATATAAGTTGTTTTTCAAGCAACGCCCGCGTATATTCGTGTTGTGCTTCATGAATGCGGTGTTTGGATAACGTTTCTTGGACCTCACCTTCTTTGAAAATCAGTAAACGGTCACATAAATACGTGGCTGCTTGAATATCATGGGTAATGAAAATATAACTGAGCTGATATTCTTCTCGTAAACAAACTAATAAATCTAATATTTGCGTTTGGATAGACATATCCAACGCACTAATCGCTTCATCTAGTACCAAATAATCTGGTTTTGTGCTAATGGCCCGGGCAATCGCTACACGTTGTGCTTCTCCACCAGACATCATTTGAGGATAACGTTTGAGAAAACTTTCATCGAGTCCGACCTCTTCAAGTAAACGAATCATTTCCTCTTGGCGTGCTTCTGCTGATAAATTCAATTGTTTGAGTGGCTCTTTCAAAATTTGTTCTACATTAAAGTATGGATGTAATGACGATTTGTAATTTTGAAAAACCGCACTCATTTGTCCTTGTCGCACGTCCCGTCGACAAACACATTGACCGTTAATTTCGACACGTCCATGATTCGGTTTTTCAATGCCAAGAATCATGCGACCAAGCGTGGATTTTCCGCTGCCACTTTCACCAATGATGCCAATACTTTCTCCTTTAGCACATGAGAAACTGACTCCTTTCACCACTTCTCGGTATCGACGCAAGCCTTTATCACGATAAGATTTTTTCACATCTTGAACACTTAGCATGGACGGTCATCCCTCACTTTTTCAAAATACGACGTCAATTTTTGACGGGCATTCACAAGATATTGTGTATACGCATGTTGCGGGTGGTCTAAAACGTCTTTTACCGGTCCATACTCAATCACATCGCCATTTTTCATTACGAGCACATCATCCGCAATATGTTTAACGACCGCTAAATCATGTGAGATGAAAATCATGGCACACCCGACCGCTTCTTTAATATGTTGAAATTCTTTTAACACTTCATATTGGGTAATAACATCTAGCGCCGTTGTCGGTTCATCTGCAATAATCAACTCCGGCTTTAATGCAAGCGCCATCACAATCATCAAACGTTGTAACATCCCTCCTGAAAGTTCATGAGGATACGCTTGCATAATCCGCTTGAAATCATGCAACCCCAGCATATCAAAATATTTTTTCAGTAAGGCTTGTTGCTCTGCTTTTTGCGTAATATGATGACTTTTTAATATCTTACGCATCTGATAACCAAGCGTAAATGATGGATTGAAGGCCGTTCCGCCTTGTTGCATAATCATCGCAATCTCTTGACCACGGATGCGCCGTAATTGTGCTTCAGTTTGGTCTAATAAAGAAATGTCGTTAAAATGCGCTTTACCATTCATATGAATGTTCGATTCATTCAATCCGAGCAGGGCTTTACACGTAATAGATTTGCCGCTGCCACTTTCACCGATAATCGCCAGTATTCTACCTTTTTCCAATGTGAATGAACAGTGATGCACAAGCACCTGGTTCGTATGGCCATCGATGAGCGTTAATTTTTGGACATCTAAAATCGGTGAACTCATGACATCACTCCTCTTTTCACACGTTGTTTTACTTGTTGTTTCGATAGCTTTGGATCAACCGCAATTTGAATGGCATCTGATAAGAAATTAAAAGCAAGGACAATCACAATAATGGCTATTCCAGGCGCAAACATCAGCTCTGGATGACTGAACATCACTTTGCGGGCCTCATTCATCATCATGCCCCATTCCGCAGTGGGCGCTTTTACACCTAACCCTAAAAATGAGAAACCTGAAATTTGTAAAATCATCGACACCATTGAACTTGAAGAGATAACGGCAATATCCGCTATGGTGAGCGGTAAAATATGCGTCACAATAATGCGTGTATGCGATAAACCAATGGCACGCGCAAATTTTACGTCATCAGAGTCACGATACTGCATGACACTTGTTCTAATGATGCGACAAAACCATGCCCAACGCGTAATGATAAATGCGACGAAAATACTTTTTAAACCAATACCGAGGACGCCAATTAAAGCGAGCGTCATCACATATGTCGGAAATGACAACATAATATCACAAGCACGCATTAAACAAGTATCCACCCACTTGCCAAAGTATCCTGCGATAAAACCTAGCACCATACCGATGAAAACGGCACAAAGGAGTGCAGCAAGTACTAACATTAGACTTGGGCGAATCGCATAAATCAGACGGGTTAAGATGTCTCGCCCTAAATGATCCGTCCCTAGCCAATGCGCAAGGGACATCCCTGCAAATTTATTTTGAATGTCGACAGCAGTAGGCGTATAGGGCGTTACAAAAGGCGCACAAATGCCTAATACGAGATACAAGCCAATCACAAAGAGCGCGAATTTTGCGCCGCGATCTTGCCATAAACGTTGAAGGACTATCATTTAACCGCCCTCCCTTAACTTAGGATTGAGCCACATATTAATGATATCTGCCAACGTATTCAATAAGATGAATAAGACAGAAATGATTAAGACGTAAGCTTGAATGATCGGAAAATCTTGTTCCATCACGGCCTTGACGCTCAGTTGTCCCATGCCTGGCCAAGCAAAGATATTTTCAATCACGACAGAGCCTCCCAAAATAATGGGAATCGACATACAAAAGATAGAGACCACCACTTGCATCGCATTACGAATGACTTGGAGGACAATCGTTGGAAAGCCAACCCCCATCGCACGTGCATACAACACATAATCTTGATCAAGTTGTTGAATCATTGCGCTTCTCACATTTCTAAAATAAATGCCAATGTAACCGAGAGAAATCGTTAATACCGGTAATACATAACTTTCTGGACCAGTTAAACCTGAGGTCGGCAATAAGTTCATACGCACAGAGACGTAAATAATTAACATCGCCGCTAACCAGTAAGACGGAATCGCTGTTAATACAAACGCCACGCTACGTGTGACACGGTCAAACCATGTCCCACGTAACAAGGCAGTGAGTGTCCCAAGCAAGAGAGACATCGTAATAATCACTGCACTTGAAACGAGCGTCAGTTTCAGCGTATTGAAGAATGCAGGCCACACACGTGTGCTCACTTCGTCACCCGTCACAAAACTTTGTCCAAATTTGAACTGTAACGCGTCTTTTAGCCATTCCCAATATTGCACGAGAAAAGGGTCATTCAGACCATACTTCGCTCGTGTTTCCTCAATAAGGCTTTGTGTAATATTCGGCACTTCTTGCGCATGTAAAATAACAACGGCTGGATCTTCATTGGATAGCCTAGTTAAAGCAAATGTAAGAAAACTGATGATAAGGAGCAAAGGCAGGGTCAGTAATAACCGTTTAACGATACTGTATCCCATGGTGTCACATCCCTATTTGTAATCCATTTGTTCAAATGGTAATTCGTATTGTGATTGTTTAAATGTAATGCCTTTTAAATCTTTAGGTGCAATAACCGTCATTTTCCCGTGTGAAATTGGGATAAAAATGGCTTCGTCGTGCACTGTCGTTAAAATGTCATGATACTTTTTATCTTGTTCTTTCGCATCTTGCGTTTTTAATGCGTCATCAATGTTTTGGTATAACGCTTCTTTATTGTCGATACCTGATGTGGCAGATTTATATCCAGTGTCTGCTTTAAACGCTGAAATTGTGCTTTGTGGGTCATATTGTAAGCCCCATGTTTGGTTGAATAATAAATCATAATCTCCTGATGTACGGCGTTCTGCAATTTTGTCTGAAGTTTCACCCACAATGTGTAATTTCATGCCAATTTCTTCTGCTTTCGCTTGGATAAATTCAGCTTCTTGTTTTTGAGAATTCGAGTTGTTGTCGTAATATAATTTCATTTCTAACTTTTGACCGTCTTTTTGACGCAACTCCCCTTTTTTCTCTTGTTTCCAACCGGCTTCATCTAAAGTTTTAGCCGCTTTGTTTAAATCAAATTGACGTTCAGGTAAATCGATATCTGCGTGAGGCACGTTTTTAGAGAACAACGTCTGTGCTGGTTTTTCTGTTTTATCTAAAATTTTATCTGAGATGCTCTTTTGATCCACACTTTGCCATAACGCTAAACGCACCGCTTTGTCTTGGGCTGGGCTGTCTTTTTTCCCAGAGTTCGCAACAATCATTTTTGTATTCATCGGTTGGCTGCGTTTTAATGCGTAATCACCTGAATCTGTAAGTTGTTTTACCGCTTCATTATCAATATTGTCTGCACCGCGGTCATCCGTAAACGCAAAGTTGACTTCCCCTTTTTGTAACGCTAAGAAAGAAGTTTCGCCTGCTGGTAATACTTTTGCGACAATACTTTTCAGTTTAGGCGTACCACCCCAATAGTCCTCATTACGTTCGAATGTCGCACTTTCATCTTTTTGATGATCTTTTAATTTGTATGGACCTGTACCACTGAACGTTTTCAATCCCTCTTTCGTCCCGCCATTTTTAAATGCTTTTGGAGAAACAAACACATAAGGTCGTGTCATCGCAAGCTCTTCTAACGTCGCGTTGTAAGGTTCTTTTAATGTTAAGACAAAAGTATGGTCATCTTTGACTTCCGTTTTATCGATAATCGTTGATAATTTAATCCATGAATGAAGTGACTTGTTTGCTTGAACTGCGTCAAAGTTCTTTTTCACTGCTTCTGCGTTAAAGGGTGTGCCATCATGGAATTTAACTCCTTCACGTAAATGGAACGTGTACGTTTTACCATCTTCAGAGACCTCCCATGACTTTGCGAGCAGAGGTTGAATGCCTTTTTGTGTATTATCTACTAATGATTCGTACACCATGCCTTGTGCTGACATCGATCCACCGTAGACGTGGGGGTTCATATCCCCAATGTCTTTAGAAGTGGCGTACGTAATATTTTTGTCTTCCTTCTTTTGTTCAAGTGCCTTCGTATTGCCACAAGCGGCTAATACCACGAGTGTCGTTAATGCTAAAATAAACCATTTGAATGTCTGTTTCATGCTCTTATTCCTTTCATTCCATTTTTTACTCAGTGTGCGTTTAGCCCTTGTTGAATACAGGTCATATCGTCTTCAAACGCTTGTGGAAAAAATTGCTGTGATTTCTTTAAATGCGGTTGTTCGGAGTTAAACTGTTGAAGCGCTGTTTCATAGCGACTGAGTAAAACATCAATCATCGGTGTTTCAATATTGAGTGTGCGGCCGAGGCCTTGTATGATTTTTGTTCGGTAATAATCTTCATACGGCATGCGTGGTATTTCCCATATACCTGCTTGGTTTTGACTAATTTTCCGGAAAGGGACGGCAGAAAAATCATCATAAAAACCTTGCACGTCCGGTGTAGAAAAAGGATCAATCAATATTCCCGTATAACGTACATACAATAAATACTCTTGCTCAATGGCAGGAAGTGATTCAAATTGTGCAATACGTGACGTATCCATCGTTTCAGGACGTAAGGGGTAGTTTTCTTCCACCATAAAGCGCAATAAATTCAACGGTTGAACATCCATTGCTTGTAAAATGGCGGAAATCTCTTGCCACATCTCTCTCATTTCATGAATCAAATCCATCGTAATTGGGCCTTCTGGATATAACTTGTAAACGTAAAAAGGCACCTTTGTTCCGTAAAATATCGCCTGTAACGCATGTGTGTTCATAAAAAGTGCTGGATGCACATATAACGAACTGTTGCGTGATTCAGCCTCGATAGCATCCGACACACACGTAATCGGCAAATCAATTTGTGCGAAAAGTTGCGCTAAACACGTCATCCATGCTGACGACGCCTGTGAAGAACCAAGATACAAATGTTTCTTTAATCCCATCGTCATCACTTCATGCGGGTGATCCGCATTCGTCACTCGTGTATCACCTAAATACGTCGAACAACTTATGACTTCCACATTCGGTTGTATAGTCTGAAGCGCGGCGCGTACAATTAAGTTCGAGCCCATCGTCGGTGACACGAGCAATACACTTTCAACCTGTTGTAACACGCTATCAGGCAATTGTCGTAATGTAGCGGTGTAGGCATCAGCAGTACACGCTAACACGAGCAAATCAAATGTCCCCTCAACCGCCTCATACGATGGGAAAACGTTACTTGGGGTCATTTCACCGGTCAATTTGAGGTGTTGCTCATTTTGAACCGTTGCTTTAACATATCCTGCCTGACGCACTGCATCGACAAATTGTTTTGAACGCATAGAGACGTGGCTCCGACTGACAAAGGCCACTTCAGCTTGAAGATAGCGATGAAAAAGTACCCCTAACTGTACTGCCACAGGGCCTGTCCCCATGATTAAAATACGCGTCTTCATGCGCCCACACCTTTCACTACATCTGCTTTTTGATATAAGGCAATATCGAAAATTTGATTTGGCTGAATGACTTCATCGACACACACCCATTGATGTGCGTTTGTCTCTCGCTTCGGATAATTAAAAATCGATTTTAAGTCATTGCCATAACGCATTGACACTACAGTCTCTGGACCTGTGAGTGCATACAGTTGTGCTAAAATATCGTATTTCACTGGGACGGTCGAGCTAAAAATGACGTGCGTCACTTCTTGAATTTGTGGCAGTTGATCGACCGTCGCCTGATACAATTCGATCGAGGCTTGCGGCGCTAAATCGGCCACAATTTGACGGCCATATTCAATCGCTTCTGCATCAATATCAATACCAATCACTTTAGCCCCCGTTTCTTTCGCTATTTGAATGGGGGTCATCGGAAATGCACCGGAGCCGACTAACAAGACCGTATCATTCGCAGTGATAGCGAATTGACCAAATTCTTCCTGAATACAATGTTCAATGTTTTGAAAATACGTCGTTTCAGTCGCTTCGCCTAAAATGTGACGTTTCGCACGTAAAACTTCCATTAATTTCACACATTTGGCTGTAATATCGGCAAGGGCTGGCACAATGCTTGGTGGGTGGGCTTGTGTCTGCTGCCAATCATGAAAACGCGTCGTATTGTTTTCATTTAATATGTATCGACTGAACACATCGACTTCGCGTTCAAGCTCTGAAATTGATTCAAAATTAAGGGCAACTTTTTGATAATGTGCCACAAAATTCCGATAAAACGTTGCAAGTTCTAGTTCCATTTCTGTCTCGAGTTGGATATTTTGTGTCATAATACTCTCCTATTCTATATAAGCCATTCCCGTCGCGACGGTTTTAACGTTTCCCCTTATTGAAATGTGTATCTTCTCCTTAAGCGTTACATAGGTGCGCAATGCCCCACCCGGTTGATGTACAATGACATCCGCTTGCCCCTTTGCTTCGTGCAAGGCTTCAAATACGCCGATAGAACCTGTGCCCGAGCCACAACTTTGTTCCCAAATCACACTGCCAAGTTCAGGCACATAAATGAGTGGATACAATTGACGTTTCGAAACGTGATACAGCAGTATCCCCACCGTTTTAAAATGATTCGGCCACACTTCAGAGGTGACGAATGCTTCCACTTGTTGACGCATCCTTTCATCATAAATTGTTATTGGAACAACAAAATGACAATAAGAGGCATACTCAATTTTTAACGCATCGACATTTTCATCACCTAAATGTACAGAGATCCATTCATAACTTAAAGGTGGCGGTAACGTCGCCTCATAATCCCCTAATCCATGAATCACGCAAGTCGTCGGTTCTGTCACCCCTGAAACTTGAAGGGATAACTGACCCTCCTCGACCCACTGACGCTCTTTCAAGTAATGCAACATCGATAATGTCGCATTACCACAAAACTCATTGCCACTCATACGTAAATGGTAGAGATCGTCTCCTGATTGTGGCTTCAAAATAAAGCCCACCTGTTCACAACAAACATGTGACGTTCGCATTAACTGATTCGCAATCCTCACATAGTCCGTGCAATCATGTTCAGAATCTACTAACACCGTCATATTTCCAGACGGATTAAATTTAGAAAAATGAACAATATCTTTCATCAACTAATCTCCTTTGAAAAGCAATTGTTCAATGTACAAATCGTAATGATAACGATTTAAGAACATAATACTTATTTTAAATAGTTCTGTCAATAGTGATAATCATTATCAATTAAACAAATAAACGAATTTCGAATCTTTTTCTTCTATATCATGAGCAAGCTAGAAAATGTGAAAATTTGATGACACAATGTAAAGAAAACATAGTAAAATAATGTAGAACAATATAAAAGAGCGAAGGGGATATCTATGAAATTAAAGTCAATCTTATTTCTATTGTTAACGAGTGTTTTATTACTTTCTGGATGTAGTCTTTTTGGGGAAGACGACAAACAAAACACACAAACAGAAGAACATAAAAAGAAAGATAAAAAAGAACAAGACAAGAAAGAACCAGAGAAGAAAGAAAAACAAGCTGATGAAAGTTCTAATGATGAAAATAGCGGTGAAACCTCACAAGATAATACACAATCTTCTAATGAAACAGCAACATCTCAAAAGAAAAATTTAGATGTGAACAATGTGACAGATAGAGCATCATTAGAGGCTATTATTTATGGTGATTATAGTGAATATGACAAAATATTAGCTTATAATAGCGCAGTTGCAAATGGTATTATCCCACAAGGTAATGTTATGGAAGGACCTGCCGCTGCAGCCTATGAAAGCTCATTGCGTATCGAACGCGGCGAAGAACAATCGATCTATGAAAAACACCAACAAGACGCCTCCACAAGCGAAGATGTTAACGCTGAAATCAATGCGGCAACAACTAATGAAGAACGTATTGATGCATTACGAAAAAAATACAACGGCGGACTTTCATCTGGTGAACTTCAAACAAAATATGCTATCGAACAAGGTTACTATGATGGCGAAGACGCTGAAGAAGTTTATAGTGAAATCCAACGAAGAGAAGCAGATATCGCTGCGGGTAAATACGACCATTACCAACAATAAAAAAATAGGCAAGAAGCTCTTTATTGAGTTTCATGCCTTTCATTTTACAGAATCTGTTGAATATCTTTCATTGATTTCAAAGTATAAGTCGGTGTAATTGGCGTATTGTTCTCCACATTGCGATGGTTATACCAAACGGTATCTATGCCTCCATTCATCCCACCTTGAATATCAGAGGTGAGAGAATCACCGATAATGATAAAATCTTGTTTTTGAAATTCTGGCATCGTTTTATAAACGATATCGAAAAAATCTTTACTCGGCTTTTGTGTCCCCATCTCATCAGAAACAAACAAATGGGCGATATAATTCATTAAATCTGTTTGGGCAATACGTCGCTTTTGCGTGTCTGTCACACCATTCGTCACAATGGCTAGCGTATACTTCGTCTTTAAATAATCTAGCGCCGCTTCCACACCGTCAAGCCACTTAATTTGTGCCGTCGCTAAACCATCACGAAAAGTAACATCCGCTTGATGCCCGTCGACCTCCATCTCATAATACTTAAATGTTTCAATAAATCGATGACTTAACACTTCTGCTTTTGTAATCTCTCCACGTTGGAACGCTTCCCAATGCGCTTGGTTGATTTTTTTAAACATCTCATAATCCCTTTTATGCGTAGGCACTTTATAGTGATCCATCAAATAAGCGTACGCTTGAACCTCCGCATCATGAAAATCTACCAACGTATCATCAAAATCAAGTAAAACTACCTTGTAACTCATTATGGCCACTCCCGTTACTTCGTCATTTAGCGCTATTGTAACAGAAAAAACGTATTAAAATGAAGTCTGCTCTCTAAAACACCATTATAGTCTTCAAGAGTCAAAGTCATCCTCCCCTTTTCTCATTCATAGTATACTGTACAATATAGAAAAAGAAACAAAGGGGATAATGATGTTGATTAAATATTTAGGAACTGCGTCACTCATAAGTGTATTATTACTCACTGGATGTCATCAAGACGAGAGCAAAGAGAAAAACAAAGAATCTACTTCTAAAATCACACAAGAAAAAAGCACAAAAGAAAAACAACAAGAGAAAACCTATTCGAATGAAACTCAAAGTGTTGAACCGATGACAAACCAAAGTAGTGAAACGATGAACCAAAATATGAACGAAACTAATGCTTTACCCAATAACTCAAACGCAACTACGTCTATCCCAAATAACACAAATGAAACGAGTCACACCTCTTTACCAAACGGAGATGCTATGTTTGCCATGCCAGGTACAGAAGACAGTAACGCATCAGAGGCTCAACGAGAATGGGAAGCTCAAAGAGCACAAGACTTATCACAATCTGAAGGGAATTATAATGAAAGTTGGAGCACTGCAGATCAAGCGCATGCTGAGTATGAAACTTTAAAATCCGGGCATCCTGGAATGGCGAACGATACGAGCGTACCTATGGAGCCATTTCCTGAATAGAAAAGACTAGCTTTTTATCTGCTAGTCTTTTTTGGCTATCTTATTAATATTGGCCGTTATAGATTTTATCAATTTGTTTATTTAAGCGAGCTTGTTGCGCTGGGTCTAACGTTTTTACTTTTTCACGTGCAGCCACAAGATCTTGTGCAGAATGTGAGTTCACATATTGATTCACTTTTTCTTCTGCTTCTCTTACAAGGTTACGCTTAATTGCTCGTTTGTCACGATCAGTGTAACCAGAAGTATCACTTTCGCTGTAACCATATTTATAGCCTGATTTTTGATAGAAAGAAGATTGATCAATATCTACAACGTTTGATTCTGTAATGGTTTCTTTAACTTCGGGCGTAGTGTCTTCAGTTGTTGTTTGTTTTTGGTTGTTTGCACCCTTTGCCTTAGGTGTTGTATCTTCAGTAAATTCAATTAAGTTACCGTTTCCACCATATTGATTTGACGGTTTAGAGTCAGCGTCCGTTGTCACATGGTTTGATTCACCACTCATCCCTTTTAATGCAGGTTGTTGACTTTGACGCGGTGCCATAGGTAAAGTAAATGTTTCTTCACGTTGTTTTTGTTTTAATACAGGTTGTGTTTGTCTTTCAGTCGTTACCGTATAAGCCGGAAGCTGTTGTGTCGGTTCTTTAATCACAAGTTCATTTTTTGAATCATGATGTTGCTTTAATTGTTTATGAGGAAAAGCTTTCGGATTATCTTTATATGATTCCTTTTTCATTGATTTCTCTTTAGCCTTTTTATTAGCTTCAGCTTTGGCTTTTCTAGAGTTTTCAGTGATTTTAGCTAAACTTTCCTCAGCTTTCTTTGCTCGTAATTCTACGTTAGGATCTCTAAAACGTGCATCTTCTTTTGCTTTTTGAGCGTCTTCACTAACTTTTTTAAGAACATCTAAGTTGTCTTTATTTTCTTTAGTTAATGGCTCTATTTTAACTGGCCTTTCTAATTTAATATCTTTAAAAAATTCATCAATTATCGTTTCCAGATTGCCACTCATTTCGTCTAACATTCTTTGATTAGTTGGTAACTTATCTCTACGTTCTTCAGGAGTAGTACCAACTATCAAATCTAATTTTGCATATAAATCTTCTCTTGCATCTTTGTATGCATTTCCTCCGAATGCTCTAGCTGACATTAAAGCTTGATCTTCCAGATTATATATTAAATCAAGACCTTTATCGAACTTATCATCATCAAATCTTTTTAAATCTTTATGTTCATTTTCAATTTTAGCAGCTCCACTCATAAAATCTTGTTTATTTTGTTCTAATGACTTACGAATGTTATTATATTTTTCAACTGTCATTCCACCATTAGAAGGGTGTCCTTTTAGAATAAGTTTATTAAATGCATCTAATTCCGCTAAAAATCTATCTTGATATTTTTGATATGCATCTTTATATTCTAATTCATCATAACCGCCATGTTCATTTAATGATAAATTTTGAGTTAGTAATTTAAAGTTATCTTCGTACTTTTCCCTAGTAACACTATCACTTCTATTTCCTACCATTTTTAAAGTCTCAGACTCGTGTTCAGTCTTCTTCACCACTGCACTTGCATTGTTATCAAATATAAAATTAGACGCTAAAATTGCGCTTGCTGATAATACTAATAATTTCTTTTTCATTTTGTTCTCCTTTAATTTAAATAAAATAACCCTTGTCAAATTCCCTCCTATTTGACGCAGCTTTTCGATTATATAAGCTTTGTCCAACATAAACCATTAAGTGTTGGTTAACCTAATATTAATTCTAGTTTAAAATAGTTCGTTTCTAAAAATTGTAGTACACTTTCATTTTAAATCCTCAAAAGTGTAGTGAATCTGTATGTTTTGGTTACATTCTACACTTTAGAAATCTTTATATACCAAGAATGTCTTTAAAATGACTTATTTAAAAGATATTTAAGATTTTTTGACTGAATTTTAAGAAAATTTAGTCGTATTTTGTATTTTAAATATTCCACTTATTTTTAACTATTTTACAGAGCTGTCTTAACTCTGTGTTATTTTTAACTCAATAAAATTTAAAAACGTAAAATAAAAAGGCTAGAAGATCTCTAGTATCCTCTAACCTTTTGTGATTATAAATTCTAATTTTATTACGTATTATAGTTAAAATTTTTCATCAGACGACTTGATGATTTATTCATCATATTTATACGCAATCGTATATGTTGTGACCTTATTGTTAATAATTGGACTCTCTTCGTTCCCTTTATTATTTCTTGCTTTTTGATGAGCCTCTTTAAATGCATCTGAATGTAGCCAGTTTTTAAATGCATCCTCAGACTGCCAAATTGTTAAAATTTTGACTTCATCATAGTCTTCAGTTTCATTTGTGACCGTCACTAACATATCTTTAAATCCTTCGATGGTGTCGATGCCTTGTCTATTTTTGAAGCGTTCCACGACACTTTCAGATTTCCCTTTTTTTATTTTCAAACAGTTTTCTGCCATAAACATAAGTCATCACTCCTTAGTGCAATTCTATTAATTTGTATATAATTTATATTCAATCAGTTCATTTAAGTTATTCTTCAATAAAAATCATATTATTAAACGCTCAAAATTTGAAATATAATGCTTTTGGTCTTCGGAATTCTTAATTCTATCAAGCATTTCTACAATTCTTATTTTGTGTAGACCTCATCAATTTAATCTTACAAATTGATGTGTGACGCACCTATTAACTGTAAATAATAGATTAATAAAAACAACCAAAAAAGGACTAAAGACATTAAAATGTCCTAGTCCCAAAACAAATATTTATTGTAGGTAACAATTTATATACTTAATTGATTATTACTTTCTAATTAAAGCAAGAATACCTGCTACTAGAATTAAAATACCTGATAAAATACCAAAAAAACTAATAAGAACAAAATTTAGTATTCCACCTACTACTAAAATTACTCCCATAAGCACTCTTTTTTTATTAATAATACAACTTATGATTAATGTAATAATACAGACAATAATTACAGACACACCTAACCCTGTAGCTTGTCCACTATCAGCAGCTCCAAATTCAGTCCCAATACTACCGGCCATAATTGCAAATAGACCACCAAGAATACCAAATACACTACCCATAATTCCAAGTACCATTTCTGCGACTCTATTAGTCGGTTTTGAATAGAATTGCTCGTTCACAAATAAACTCCCCTTTAACTTTAAATTTGTCAAATAAATCAGTCAGTCATAATAACATATTTCTTTCCAGTTATTTGCACTTAAATTATATCCTATAAAACTTACCGGCACAATAACATTTTACTAATATAATGAAAATTATACAGTTAATAAAAACAATTTAAATTGAGGTGTTTAGATTTTGCCTTTTTCCAACAATCTAATGAGTCAAAAGAATAAAACAATTCTAATCTTTAGATTTTATAATTAAGTAATGTCACATAAGGACTTTAATTGATTGTTCTAAAAAGCAGTATGAATAGCCCTATTAAAGCTTAAGAACCATCCATACTGCCTTTTACAATATTTTGTTAAAGATCAAATTCATTTTTAAGCGTCTGTTCAATTTTGATAAGTTCATTTCTAACGCATTGATATTCTTGAACATCCATAATGGACTGTACGCTATTTTCTAATTTATCGCATATTTCTTTTTCATGTCGCTTTGCTTTATCTGTTAAATGAATTTCTAAAAATTTCTTGTTTTTAATTCGTTGTATCCAGCCTGCTACTTCAAGTCTTTTCAATAATGGTGTTAATGTATTGCTAGAAAGATCTAGTTTTTCACCCAATGATTTGACAGTTTGTGGGCTTTCTTCCCAAAGCGCAAGTAATACTAGATATTGAGAAAATGTAAGTTCATAGTTTTTTAATTCTTTTTCATAAAATTTATTTAGTCTTCGGTTTAAATTATAGACCGAAAAACAGAGTTGATTCGATAATTTTAATTCTTCATTGTACATAGCCCGACCTCATTTTACAGAAACGACCTTCTACTACATCATGGCTGTTTTTAACAAATCTAGTACGCCACTGGAAGATCCAGGAAATGCGAAAATCATTTGGTTCAACTCTTTCACTGTGAGTTTTCCGTTAACAATAAATGTTAATAAATTGATTAAGTCAGGCGCATCATCTGCATAAACAGCTGCACCGACTAGTTGCTTTTGTTCGTTTACAACAATCGTCATTTCCGCTTCAATTTCATTTTTATATTCAAAGCGCATTTGTTTACCAAATGGAATATCAATCACTTTATAATTCTCATTTTTTTGCGCTTCTTCAATACTTATACCAATGTTTGACAATCTTGGCAACGTATAAAGTACAGATGGAATTGCCGGATATTTTATAGGTTGTGTATTCCATCCTAAAATATGTGCAGCAATATAATTTGATTCGAATGTTGCGGTTGGCGTTAATTTAGGGATGGCTTTATGAATTACATCGCCACTTGCATAAATGTTAGGAATATTCGTGCGTAAATAATCATCAACTTCTACACCTTTTTTTGAATACTGAATGCCGACTTCATCCAATCCAATACCTTCCACATTAGGGTTTCTACCTGTCGCATCTAAAACATAATCAGTCGCAATTTTTAAGCCTGATTCTGTCACAACCTCATAATTTGAAGCTTGCTTTTTAATAGCCATAGTATTTTCGTTCATATGAAAATGCACGCCATCTGCTTTTAACTTTTCGATTAATTTATAGACATGTTGTCGATAAAATCCTTTTACGGGTTCCTCATCAACATGAATCATATGCGTCTCAACGCCCGCTTTCGCAGTAATAGATGCAAATTCTAAACTTATAATTCCAACGCCTATAAACGTGATATGTTTTGGCATATGTTCAAGTGACAAAAAGTCTCTACTATCATGTGCAAATTCTTTACCTTCAATATTTAAGCGATTACTGTGTTGACCAGTTGCAATCACAATATGTTCTGCATTGATTTTTTCGTTATTGACTTCAACTGTATGAGGGGCAACAATTTTACCCGCTCCTTTAATAATATCAATCCCTATTTCTTGAAACAGATGTTGTAACTTATCCGCTAATGGATCAATCACCGCATGCTTGTAATCCATTAGATTTTCCCAATCTACAGCGAGGTGCTCTGTATTCAGTATATTTCCGTAATGAGAAGTTTCTTCTAAAATTTCAAATGGATTTTCTAATAAAATTTTGGCATTGCAACCATAATTGGTACATGTTCCTGCAATACGATCTTTTTCAATGATAGCAACAGATTTACCCGCTTGATTGAGTGTCAGTGCGGCGTGCCATGCCGCATGCCCACTCCCTAAAAAGAGAACATCATAGTTTTTCATTTTATTTCCTCCTAAAGTTATATGCAACTTACAAGTCGCGCGCGATTTGTTAAAGCATATCATTCCTCTATTTAAATTACAAATTATATAACTTATATTTGAAAAATTAGTTTAGACTTTTTGATTTCTCATGAATGGGGAAACTGAAAGTTAGATTTCAAATCATTACTAATCCTTACAATGGAAATGTCACTTTAGGATTAAAATATCGAATTTGGGAATTTAGAAAAAAGCAATATTTACTTGAATATGTCGAAAACCATCCCATCATTGAAATAGAAGGAAATATGCATTTTGAAAGAACGTCTTACTATAAAGAAATGTGCACGATTAACAATCAAACGCCGAAGTCCTTAACCAAAAGGTATATTGTCATTTACACACGTTAATACCACATAAAAACACTTCCTATTTTGAAATAAGGAAGTGTTTTATAATGCGATTATTTTGCTTCTTTAAGTGCTTTAGCCATTTTATCGCTATATCCGAAGAACCATGTGAGCACGAATCCTACGACGAATGAAACGATTAATACTAAAATATAGAGTGGCAATTGGCCAATATCTTTAATAAATAACAACATACCTGGTAATACCGTAATGGCCATTCCTGAAGCTTTTAAATGGAACAATGAGGCAAGAAATCCTCCTACAGCTCCGCCAATTAATCCACATACAAACGGCTTAAAGTAACGCAAGTTCACACCAAAAATGGCAGGTTCTGTAATTCCTAAAAATGCTGAAAACGCGGAGGGTAGTGCGAGTGCTTTAAGCTTTTTCTGACGTGTTTTAAGACCAACCGCAACTGTCGCAGCCCCTTGTGCTGTCATTGCTGCTGAAATGATAGGGTTGAATTCATTGTACTTAAACTGTTCCAATAATTGAATTTCCATAAAGTTGAAAATATGATGTACCCCTGTCACCACAATAATTTGTTGGAAAAAGCCAATGAGTAAGCCGGCAATACCAAATGGCAAGTCTAGTACTCCTTTTGTACCTGCGAGTATGATTGTTTCTAAGCCGTGGAACACAGGTCCTATGACGAAAAGACCTAGAGTAATCATAACCAACAATGTTAAAAATGGAGTAACGATTAAATCAATCGCATCTGGAATTCTCTTGCGTAAAAATGTTTCAAATTTGGCGCCAAGTAAACCCACGACAAAGGCAGGTAATACTGACCCTTGATATCCTACAACTGGAATAAATCCTAAAAATTTCAACGCCTCAGCTGAACCATCTCCTACTTGGTACGCATTTGGTAAGGCAGGGTTTACGAGCATCAAACCGAGCACTATCCCAAGAACTGGACTTCCACCAAAAACTTTAAAGGCACTCCACGCTACAAGCGCAGGTAAAAATGCAAAAGCGGTATCTGTTAAAACTTGAGTAAAGAGAATGAAATTTGGTGAAATGTCTATTGGGGTCATGCCCATCCAAGATAAGATTTGTTCGTTCATCAATACGCCACGGAGTCCCATAAATAAACCCGTCGCCACTAATACTGGTATAATCGGAACAAAAACATCACCAAACGTTCTAATCGCACGTTGGAACGCATTGCCTTGTTTACCTGCTTCTTGTTTCACTTCACGCGTCGATTGACCTTCAATACCTAAGTCTTCAACGGCTTTATAAATTTTATTTACTGTTCCCGTCCCAAAAATAATTTGGTACTGTCCAGAATTAAAAAATGCACCTTTCACTTTATCTGTATTTTCAATACTGTTTTGGTCGATTTTTTCTTTATCATGAAGAACAATTCGTAGTCTTGTCGCACAATGGGCAATCGACTTTATATTCTCTTGTCCCCCAACCGCTTGAATGACTTGTTTTGCGATTTGTTGATCTGACATGGCCATGTTGCTTCTCCTCCTCTGACGTCCTCGTCTACTTTTGTATTAACTCTTGAACCTCTTCTAATGTAGGTATACTTCCAATCGCACCTTTTTTCGTTGTGGTTAAAGCGCCTACCGCATTACTCATTGCGAGAATATCTGGTGCGTGTTTCTTCAAATAATCAATAGGAGTGCATTCATTTTGACCTTTTAATAGTTGATAGATCACTGCTCCCACAAACGCATCCCCAGCACCAGTCGTATCTTGAACATCGACTTTATAACCCGGGGAATATCCGATACGCCCTTCTTTCGAATAAATAGAAGCGCCATTCGCGCCTTCTGTATAAATAATAAATTCCGTTTTACCTTGAAACAGTTGTTGGAGTGACGCTGGATCTTCACTTCCTGTTAAATAGACCAATTCCTCATCTGCAATTTTTAAAATGTGTGCTTTCGGCATGAATTCAAGCACTGTCGTTTTCAATGCTTCAATTGATGGCCATAACGGAAATCTCAAATTCGGATCAAAAATAATAGTTCCTTCTGCTTCTTCCATTAGGGCAATGACATGTTCATGTGTATTTTTCATAGGTGACGGAATCAAATCCACTGAACAAAAATGCAGAATATCATCGGGTTGAAAATTGATATTCAGAGATGACGGTTCTAACAACATATCCGCAGAAGGATTCCGATAAAAAGCAAAATCACGTTCTCCAGATTCTGTTAAACTCACAAAGGCAAGCCCTGTATTTGCCTCATGTGTTCTTTTAATATTGGCCGTCTCTACTCCTTGCTTTTGTAATGTTTCTAAAATCAAATCTCCAAAGGCATCTTCACCGAGTTGCGTAATAAGACTAGAGGCGGCACCAAGTTTTGCTACACAACTCGCTACATTAGTAGGTGCGCCACCCACTTGAGGCTCAAATCCAGTCACGTCTTTAAGTTCTACACCTTTTGTTTGAGGAATAAAATCAATTAACGCTTCACCCATCGCATATAATTTTCCCATGATTTCACTTCTTTCTTTATGGAATGACAAAACTCTATTTTCATTTTTGGAACCGGTACCAAAATAGTTCAAAAAAAAGTAAAACTCTCTTCACCGAGAATTTTACTTTTAGTTGTGTAAAATGTCAACGCTTTCTTTTTCATCGATGGTATAATCCATGCGTTGTAGTAACGGGACTTCTTCCTCATTTAATAGGGACATCATCGATACTGCCGCAAGTCGTCCGGTCTCTTCATAAGGAAAGACAATTGTCGTAATCATCGGCGTGACAATCGAGGTGGTCTCATAACCCCCAAAACCAGAAATAGACAACGTTTGAGGCACCTCGATTTTCATATCTAATGCTGCTTTTAACACGCCTAACGCAAGGTTATCTGTCGCACAAATCACAGCATCATAATCCTTAATAAAGGCTTTAGAACGCGCTTGAGCATCCTTTAACTTAAACGATGTCGTGTAAATATCCGCTTGTTGACCGTAATCCGCAAGCCCATCAAGCACACCTCGACGGCGATGTACTCCTACCGCTTCATCACGTTCATCAACACCAAAATAGGCCACACGTTGAAAATGCGCCCGACCAAAATAATTTCCGATAAAGCGGCCTGCCTCATAATCATTTTGAATAATGGAATGAATACCGTCGTATGCTTGCCCCACTAATATAATAGGGACATTAATCGCTTGGATTGCCTTCAAATGCGCATCACTGAGTACCGTGGCAAGTAAAATAATACCGTCGACTTTATTTTTCGCAAGCGTAGATATCGCATCAATCTCCCGTTGTTGATCTAAATCCGTATTCACAATAATGGTTTGATAATTTTGCGTTCTTAAATAAGTTTCAATGCCACATAACGTTTGATTTGAAGCATACGAACTCAATCGCGGTACAATGACCCCCATCATTTGTGTTCGTTTTGCCTTTAAACTTTGGGCAAATTGATTCGGACTATAGCCCGTTTCTTTAACAACACGTTCAATTTTCTGACGCGTTTTCGTACTAATCGAACCGCCGTTCAAATATCTCGACACCGTACTTTTCGACACACCCGCAAGCCTTGCGATATCACGAATATTCATAGCTTTCACCTCGATTACTATCATAGCACAAGAAATAAGATAAAATTGGAGAATAGAAAGTGTCATGACGCATTTTATACTATCAACTTCAAGTTCACTTATTCTTGTATACAAATGGCCTCCAAACCCATGATGTATGTATAATCTAAAATACTTTATTTGCCTAACATCTTCAACGATGAGCCAACAGTAGCTCTACTAGATATTTTAAAATTTAAAAAAACTGATGATGAACACGTAAAGTTAAAATAGCTTTTTAGAAATTTAGAGGGAACTGAACGTTACCTCTTTTTAACTTATTTTACATTGATTTTCTAGCCTTAAACAAAAAATACCCCCCATGAAGTTAGATTTTTAGTCCAACTTTTGGGGGCACATCATAGGGCGATTCATATACTAATAAAAATAACGCTATTGATACGTCATAAACCTTTTCTTTTTATTTGTCTAGTTAGAAATACAAAAATGAGTATTCCATGAATAATTGTTAATCCTTTGAAAAGAGGGGAACTAAAAGAAATAAAAAAGGCAGTCAGTATTATTTCAAGTAAAAATATAAAAATTATTATGGCTAACAATGTTTGTTGAGATTTAGGCGTGTTATGACCTTTTTCACTCATAATAAACCTCCTTTACAAAAACAATTAATACAAAAGTATAAGCTACTGCATTAGCTACATTTTTATTAAAACCAAACTTATCCACAAGTTTTTTACTTATGGCTGTTTGGGCTTTTTCTTGAGAATTGGCAAGTAGATTCACGGTATTAGTAACTTGCCAAAAGCGTTTTCCACCACTAACGTTAACATATAAATTAAGTTTTATAAAATAATCATCTTTTGAAAAATCGATTTCAGTTTTACTAGTCACTAATCTTTTTATTTCTCAAATTGTATATTATCAACCAAATACGAAGGTACTTCAATAATTTTAATTATAATAAATCAATTTAATATAATTATATTAAATTGCGGTGCACATCTGTGGAATGCACTTGAGGGAAACTTTTACTTACAATTTCCTCTTTTTTATTGTCTTTATACACCTTACTTTTCTCACACTTTACACTTTTCCAATTTCACATCACAAAAACCACCCTCTAACCATTTACGGTTAAAGGGTGGTTTGTTTTCTCACTATTATTCCCATTAGATAACATGAGTGTTTTTCGTTGGTTGGTACTAACTTTTAACCATTGATATATCAGTATTTTTAATAGCTGTATATCTTCTGTCAATTTGCATTACTTATTAAATAACGTATTCAATGTCTATAGGCAAAAGACTGTAATATGTTACTTTCATCAAGAAATATATTTTAAAGATATATAATTCATATACAAAAACTCAGCCCTACATCTTAAGATACAAGGCCTACAAACATATAGTTTATTTCCTTAATAGCAATAATAAAGTAAGGATTAATAATTAGCAAGTGCTCGCTAAAAAATTATATACTGACTTGAAGCGTTCGTCATATACATGTTTATTCTTTCGAGCAAAGACCATGAAGGAATTGAGTTCATCAATTCTACGTTCTCTCAGTTTTTTGTTCACAACTATTTTATCGTAAAGATAAAGCATTGCTAAAATATCATGAATATTGTAATTACTAAGCCTTTTATTTAAAGTTTGTTTACGAATACCTAAACTTTTCGCATATTGCGTTATTAACACACTTTTATTATTCCCACTCAATTGTGCTTGGGGGTTTTGATGTGATGTCATACACGACGCGGTTGACGTGATCCACTTCGTTTACGATACGTGTTGAGATCTTTTGTAAGACTTCCCAATCGATACGTGCAAAGTCACTTGTCATACCGTCGATAGAGGTTACGGCACGGACACCGACTGTGTAGTCATACGTACGGTAGTCTCCCATAACTCCAACCGAGCGGATGTCTGGTAATACTGTGAAGTATTGCCAAATGTCGCGCTCTAAGCCTTCTTCACGAATCACTTCGCGAAGGATGGCATCAGATTCACGGACGATTTCAAGTTTGTCTTCTGTGATTTCGCCTAGTACGCGGATACCTAATCCCGGACCTGGGAAAGGTTGTCTCCAAACGAGGTGTTCTGGAATACCTAATTCGATCCCTAATGCACGTACTTCATCTTTGAATAACGTGTTGATAGGTTCGATTAATTCGAATTCCATATCTTCTGGTAAGCCACCTACGTTATGGTGAGATTTGATCGTTTGTGCAGTTTTTGTTCCTGATTCAATGACGTCTGTGTAGAGTGTACCTTGTGCAAGGAAGTCTACGCCTTTTAATTTTGAAGCTTCATCATCGAAGACGTAAACGAATTCGTTACCGATAATTTTACGTTTTTGTTCTGGATCTGATACGCCTGCAAGTTTTGACATGAAACGGTCTTGTGCGTTTACACGAATAATATTCATGTTGAAACCTTCACCGAATTGTTCCATCACCATGTCGCCTTCACCTTTACGTAAAAGACCATGGTCAACGAAGATACATGTCAATTGATCGCCAATCGCTTTGTGTAATAATACCGCAACTACAGAGGAGTCTACTCCACCGCTCATTGCGCAAAGTACACGACGGTCGCCAACTTTTTCGCGAATTTTTTCCACTTCGATTTCGATGAAGTTTTCCATTGTCCATTCGCCTGTACAGTTACATACGCGACGCACGAAGTTACGTAATAAGTCGTTACCAAACTCTGTATGACGCACTTCTGGGTGGAACTGTACGCCGTAGATACGACGAGATTTGTCTTCGATTGCTGCGTATTGTGTGCTCGGGCTATCGGCAATCACTTCGAAACCTTCTGGGATTTCAATCACTTTATCAGAGTGGCTCATCCAAACTGTTTGTTCTTCTGGTAAACCGAAGAATAACTCGTCTGATTTAGCGTTGATTGTCGCTTTGCCGTATTCACGTTCGTTCGCGCGCTCAACTTTACCGCCTAATAATTTCGTCGTTAACTGCATACCGTAACAAATGCCTAAGACTGGAATACCTAGGTTGTAAATCTCAGTATCAATTGTGAACGCATCCTCTGCATAAACAGAGTTCGGTCCACCTGATAAAATAATCCCTTTTGGATTCATTTTTTTAATTTCTTCAATCGAAATTTCGTGATCGTGCAATTCACTATAAACGCCCATTTCACGAATGCGTCGTGTAATTAATTGATTGTATTGACTCCCAAAGTCTAGGACAAGAATTAACTCTTGTTCTTTTGCCATTTCCATAATGTGTGTACTCCTTTATCCCTTAGAATGAGTAGTTTGGTGATTCTTTTGTGATTTGAACATCATGAGGGTGGCTTTCTGCTAGACCGGCTGCACTCATTTTAGTAAATTGTGCTTCTTCACGTAACGCTTCTAAGTCTTTCGAGCCTGTGTAACCCATACCGCTCTTCACGCCACCAATTAATTGATAAATTGTATCTTGTAATGGACCTTTATAGTCAATACGTCCTTCAACACCTTCTGGAACGTATTTTTTAGGGGCTTTATCTTCTTGGAAGTAACGATCGTTTGAACCACTTTCCATCGCACCTAATGAACCCATACCACGGTAAACTTTATATTGACGTCCTTGGAACATTTCAACTAAACCTGGGCTTTCTTCAGTACCAGCAAGTAAGCTTCCTAGCATAACCGCATGTCCACCGGCAGCTAATGCTTTTACGATATCGCCTGAGAATTTAATCCCCCCATCAGCAATAATCGTTTTACCATGATTTTTCGCTTCTGTGGCACAATCGTAAACTGCTGTAATTTGAGGGACACCGACACCTGCAACGACACGTGTTGTACAAATTGAACCTGGTCCAATTCCTACTTTTACAACATCTGCGCCCGCTTCAAACAATGCTTTTGTCGCAGCTGCTGTTGCAACGTTACCTGCGATTAATGTCACTTCAGGATATGTGGCTTTAATTTCTTTCACTTGGTTAATTACGCCTTGTGAGTGACCGTGGGCTGTATCGATTACTAATGCATCCACACCCGCTTCAACAAGTTTTTCAGCACGAATACCAGTATCTTTTGCAATACCAATCGCCGCCGCTACAATAAGACGACCGTGGCTGTCTTTTGCCGCATATGGATATTCGTTCACTTTTTCGATATCTTTAATCGTAATGAGGCCTTGTAAAATACCGTCTTCTACTAATGGAAGTTTTTCAATTTTGTGGTCTTGTAAAATCTTCTCAGCTTCTTCAAGTGTTGTACCTACTGGTGCTGTGACTAAGTCTTCTTTAGTCATCACATCTGAGATTTTTATTGAGAAGTCTTCAATAAATCTTAAATCACGGTTTGTTAAAATTCCAACAAGTTTGCGTGATTCATTGCTATCTACAATTGGCACACCTGAAATACGGTATTTGCCCATTAATGCTTCTGCTTCATAAACGCTTTCTTCTGGTGTTAAGTAAAATGGATCAGTAATAACGCCATTTTCAGAACGTTTTACTTTTTGAACTTCGTCCGCTTGGCGTTCGATGCTCATGTTTTTATGAATCACACCGAGTCCGCCTTGACGTGCCATCGCAATCGCCATTTTTGATTCTGTTACCGTGTCCATACCAGCTGAAACAATCGGGATGTTTAATTGAATACGTTCTGAAAGTTTTACACTTAAGTCGACTTCTTTTGGTAATACATTTGATTCTGCCGGAATAAGTAATACATCATCAAATGTTAATGCTTCTTTAACAAACTTGTTTTCCCACATTTTTCGTACAGCCTCCATTCAAATTGATAGTTATATTATTTCACATTTTCTTCATTTTGTTGATAGTTTAGACCATTAAAAAATAAATTCAATATAATAGCAGAAATCGTGCCTAACACAATACCATTTTGTGTGAGCCATGTTAGTTGATCACCGAGCGCTTTAAACGCTTCTGGAACAGCAGTAATCCCTGTACCGAGGCCAACAGAAATGGCAATGATTAATAAATTGTTTTGATTTTTAAAATTAATATCACCGAGGATGCGCACACCATAAGCCATGACCATCCCAAACATCGCAAGCATAGCGCCACCAAGGACAGATATAGGAATGATGTTGGCTAGCGCTCCAATTTTAGGAATACATCCGCAAATGATAAGCATGATGACCATTCCATAAATGACATCATTTTTCTTAGCGCCTGACAATGAGACAAGACCGACATTTTGAGAATATGCCGTGTACGGAAATGCATTGAAAATGGCGCCTAACGTAATCGCAATCCCTTCGGCCATATAACCTTTTCTAAAATCTTTGCGCTCAAGCTTACGACCTGTAATTTGGCTAAGTGCATGGTAAACACCTGTCGATTCAATCAAACTGATTAATGCCACAATGAAGAAGACGACGATGGCACCAAAGTCAAAGGAGAATCCGCCAAATCGGAATGGACGAGGAAGTTCAAACCAATGGGCTTGACCGACTTGCGCAACATCGACAAGTCCTAAGAAACTCGCAATAACCGTCCCAGCAATCAGACCAATTAAAATCGCAATAGATTTAATAAAACCACTCGCAAAACGTTGAACGACTAAAATAATAATTAACGTCGCAAAACCTAATAAAATGTGTTTAGGTGAGCCGTAATCTTTCGCGCCTTGCCCCCCTGCAATATAATTCATTGCGACAGGCATTAAAGTAATTCCGATAATCGTGACCACACTTCCTGTGACCACAGGCGGGAAGAATCGTACGAGATACGCAAAAAATGGCGCAATTAAAATTACGAGAAGGCCTGAAACAAAGAGTGAACCATATAAAACGTCCACCCCTTTAGACTGACCAATCATAATCATTGGGGCCACTGCCGTAAACGTACAACCTAACACGACCGGCAAGCCTATCCCGATACCACGATATACTTGTAAAAACGTCGCCACACCACACATAAAAATGTCGACAGTGACTAGAAAAGCAATTTGTTCCGGTGTGAATTTTAAACTCGAACCTACAATGATAGGGACAAGAATCGCCCCGGCATACATGGCAAGGAGATGTTGTAAGCTTAATAGGAATCGTTTCATGCGTTTTCGTCTCCAACAAGCGTGATTTTATTACCTTCAAGAGAGGCAATTTGACATAGAGATGAAACATTTAGCCCAGCTTCTTCTAGACGCGTACGCCCTTGTTGAAAGCTTTTTTCAACTAAAATACCGATACCCACTGTAGTCGCATTGGCTTGTTGAACAAGACGATGAAGTCCAAGTGCCGCTTCTCCATTCGCTAAAAAGTCATCAATAATTAAAACTCGGTCGTCTGATGATAAAAATTCTTCTGAGATAATAACCGTACTCGTTTTATTTTTCGTAAAAGAATGAACATCTGTATGATAAAACCCTTTAGTTAACGTGCTTGGTTTTGCTTTTTTGGCAAAAAGACATGGGACATCAAAATGTAAAGCCGCCATGATTGCAGGTGCAATGCCTGAAGCTTCAATTGTTAAAATTTTCGTCACGTTTTCTTTCGCAAATTGATCATGAAATACTTTTCCAATTTCGTGCATGAGTACCGCATCAATTTGATGATTTAAAAAACCATCCACTTTTAAAATTTTTTCATCAATGACAACGCCATCTTCAATGACTTTGTTTTTTAACCTTTCCACTATGGTTCCTCCTCGTTTTTGGTCCAAAATATTAAAAAAGCCCAAAACTTCAGAATATAGTTTTAGGAACGAGTAAGAGAAATACAGTTGTAAGTTTGCGTATGCATCTTTGGAAGAGAAAACACATATAAAAGGAATTAAGACAGTAAGATGAACAAGTTCAACCTACACCTTATAACGTTTATACATATATCATCTCACAATTGAGGCATCCACTTGAGTAACTTGCGGCCTCAAGTCACATTACATTGATTTTCAATTACTCATAGTCACATTGTTTAAGGCAACGTGGTAGAAACTTCTAAAGCCATATTCTTCAGATTATATGAGTGTGATAAATTATTTAATGATGATAGCAAATTTGAACATAATTCGCAATAGCATCGCGTCAAACTCATTATTTTCAGAAATTTATGTGAATTCATTGCGGAAACGTTTCAAATATGGGCATAATATGATTGAATACATCTACTCAATCCTTGTTTAATGTGGATAAAGTTGAACATATTTTCAAACAACCTGTGCCAACGATTAATGAACATTAAACATGGGTAATACAAATGATGAATAACAAAAAACGGAGGCGTCGATTATGGCAGAATTTGAAGTAGCGCGTACAGAAGAAGATGCGATTAAAGCAGTAGAAGCTTATTTAAGAAATGGTTATGATGAATCTGAACTTACGGTTATTAGTAAAGAAAAATTAGAAACGAAACGTTTTAACGACAGTCAAATTCAGCATAAATCAACAAATGGCACAGTAAGTGATAAATTTATGCGCATGTTTATTGGTGAAGATGCTGAAGGTGCAGCACTCAGTCGCTATGATTTCGGTGAAGACCAAACTGAAGATTTAAAGCAAGATCTTAACAATAATAAAATTGTTGTCATTGCCCAAAAAGATAAAGTGAACCATGGTGAAGTTGCGAAAAATAATGCTGCTTATATGAATGAATCTACAGATAATCATAAACCTTCTGAACATAAAGGCGATATTGAATAAAATTCAACTAACGTCCACGTTCAATGGTAGAATCGATAGGGTTAGGACATAGTGCCCCCTATAAATAGATAGCCATCAAAATTTACGCTTAGATAAATTTTGATGGCTATTTTAATCCGACTTAAACAATTGAATAGTCAAGCATCATCAAATATATGAAATGATTTATGTTATAGTCCCCTTCAACATTACTATCGTTCTTTCACATCTATGCTATACTGTTATCAATCAAGAGAGGTGAACGACATGAAATTTGTACAAATAAAATCGACCAAAGATCAATGGTTCGAACCGGCCATCGACTTTTATATGGATAAACTTGATCCTCTTGTCACCGAGGACGAATCGGTCTTTGTGCAATCTTTAAAAACTGAAAAGACACAAAACGATTACGTCTTTTTAGTGGGCATTGACAATGATAAAGTGGTTAGTTTTTCAACTGCACACTATGAAGCAACAACAAATACAGGTTTTATCGTTTATTTAATTGCTGAGCCTGGCGATCACTGTGAAACGTATTTAGCTGAAACATTAAACGAGGTAGAAAAAGGCGTGAACCGTTTATCACATCAACTCCATGGTCGTGATGTGAATTTCTTTATGTTTGAATCTACTCTCGAAAGTGAAGATGTCGATGAACAAACTGCTAAGGATATTGCTTTTCGTCGCCGTTTCTTAACAGAACATGGATTTGAAAAACAAACACAAATCGACTACGTACAACCTTCCCTCGACCGTAATGGGAAACCTGTACCGCTAGACCTTTACAATAAGGCAAATATTCCTTTGACAAAGGATATTTACGGCACAAGCGTTAAGTCTTGCTATATTTTAAAATATGTCTTTGCCAATCGTATTCCACGTCGAGTGATTTATCCGTTATTGATTAAAATGAATTTAAGTAAAGATATGAATGCATAAGTCCTTGAAATCCCTTCTTAAAGCCGTTACAATAATGTAGAGGTAAGGCTGACGGGTCACTGAACTCAGACTACCGTGGGTCTAAATAGACTGACAGAAAGGATTCATTCATATGCTAACAAAAGAGTTTGCACTTAAATCAGAGCTTAGCGAAAAACAAGTGCGTAAAATTGTACAGCACCTAGAAGAACGTGGCTACCAGTTGAAAAAAACCGAATATAGAGGCCGTGAAGCGACCGACTTTCAAGAAGAGGATATCGAATTATTCCAAGAAATTGCTGAACGTGTCGGCCGTACGAACAGTTATGAACTCGCATTCGAAGAGCTCGAAAAAGAAAAAGACTTTTTACAAGTCATCGTAAAAGAAAATCCTGATAACTTACCATCAGATCAACAATTTCCACAAGTGATGCAAGAGTTAAAAGCTGAAATCAACAAAATGCGCGAAGAACGTCAATTATTAGGACAAATGATTTCACAAGTTCATCAACAACAAGAAGAATTAAAAACATTACATAATCAACTCAATAATCAACTCGAAACAAATACAAAATCATTAAACGCAATGACAGAACATCAAAAACTTCAAGCTGAACAGTTAACAAAAACACAAGAAAGCATTGAAACACAAACAAAAGAACAAAAAGAATTGGCGACTACAATTAAAAACAGTCACCAACAAAAAGGATTTTGGGCACGCCTATTCGGAGGCTAAGCCTTTATCATAAAATTAAATACGATGTGCTAGGGGTGCTCTAATTGAGCTGAGAAAGATGTCATCTTAACTCTTTGAACCTGAAGTGGTTAGTACCAACGAAGGGAAGCTATTTTAACTTATGAATTGAATGTATACACTTTACTGAACTTATAGAAAATAGGCCTACATTCTTTCTCACCATGAATCTAGGGCGCGACCTCTTGCACATTGTGTAGGAGGTTTTTTTATGGAACAAATTGTGATTATTGGTGGAGGTGTAATAGGACTCTCTATTGCACGTCATCTTGCCGACGCTCACTGCGAGGTTTCTATTATTGATCGTTCGACACCGAGAATGAATGCATCTTATGCAGCAGGAGGAATGTTAGGGGCACAAAATGAATTTTTCGAAGAGAGTCCACTTTATCGTTTGGCGATGAAAAGTCGTGCATTAATGCCAAATACTGCCTATCGTTTACATCAAGAGACAGGCATTGATATCGAATTTCAATCCTATGGGCTCATTAAACTTGCGACAGAGACGCGTCATGTTAACGCTCTACGCGCTCAGTATACATTTTTAAAACAAGATGATCACCGTCTCCATTGGTACAACAACCATGCACTTCAACAACATTTTCCTCAACTTAATCCTGAGACGACGGCGGCATTCAAAATACATGATGATGGCCAAGTGAATGCGCATTTATACACAAAAGCGCTCACACAAGCAGTAGCCTTACAAAAAAATACAACTCTTCATTTAAATACAGAAGTCTTAGACATCACTCAACACGTGGAAGGGGGTTATACATTAAACACTTCTGCATGTCACATTCATGCGAACATCTTAGTGGTTGCGGCCGGCGCATGGAGTGGTCAATTACTCCAATCTTTAAATGTGGACCTTCCTACTCGTCCAGTAAAAGGCGACGTCAAACTTATACAAGCCTCCCGCCCGATTCTGAATACAACCTTATTTAATATGAATGGGTGTTATATCGTTCCTAAAAAAACGAATCGCTATTTAATAGGTGCAACTTCAGAAGTAGACAATTGGTCCACTCAAAACCATCCCGATAATTTAAAATGGTTAGATGCTAAAAGCCAAGCCATGCTCCCCCAATTGAGACATGAACAGACCCTCAAAACGTGGACTGGTATTCGTCCAATTACAGAAGACGGCTGGCCCGTGATGGGCAAAGCTTCAGACACGCTATTTGTTTCAACCGGCCACTATCGCAATGGTATTCTTCTATCTCCGATTGTAGGGAAACTCATAGCGCAAGCGATTCAAGGAGATTCAGAAGCCTTACGTGAGCTCCAACCCTTTTCACCACAAATTCGACAAAAATAAAAAGAGCTTGCTTTTAAGTGTCTTACCGATTATCCTTATTATATAAATCGGAATTAGAAGGAAGCGTACACATTATGTCAACATTATTCATTATTATTAACTTAGTCGTTTTCGTCTTAGCACTCATCGGGCTTTGGTGGATGGCTAAAAAACATATTAAATTCCCTAAACGTGTCTTTCTCGCACTCGGTTTAGGGATTGTTTTAGGTTTAATCTTACATCTCACATACGGTTCAAGTAGTAAAATCACGACGCAAACAACTGAATGGATCAGTATTGTCGGAGAAGGTTATATTTCTTTATTAAAAATGATTGTAATCCCGTTAGTTTTTGTATCAATTGTCGTTGCATTTACAAAAATTGACATCGGCGAAAAGTTCGCAAAAATGGGCGGACTCATTTTTATGTTTTTAATTGGAACTGTGGCCATTGCTGCAGTCGTAGGCATTGTTTATGCGATGCTTTTTGGCTTAGACGCCTCTTCTATCGACCTTGGCCAAGCTGAAAATGCACGTAGTTCTGAAATTACGAGCCAGGCGAAAGAAATGACAGCTACAACTTTACCAACACAAATTTTAGAATTATTACCTGCAAATCCATTTTTAGATTTCACAGGCGCACGTGCAACATCGACTATCGCGGTTGTTATTTTTGCTGCATTTATCGGTTTTGCCTTTTTACGTGTTTTACGTAAAGAACCTGAAAAAGGTCATATTCTTAAACGGGGTATCGATGCCATTTACGCACTTGTCATGGCGATTGTAACTTTTGTTTTGCGCTTAACACCTTATGGTATTTTAGCGATTATGATTACAACGATTGCAACAAGTGATTTTGCGGCCATTTGGACATTAGGTAAATTCGTTATTGCGTCTTATGCTGCATTAATTACGATGTATTTGATTCACATGATTATTTTAGTATTGTTAGGTATCAATCCCCTACAATATGTTAAGAAAACCGCTGAAGTAATTTTATTTGCGTTCACGTCACGCTCCAGTGCAGGCGCATTACCGCTCAACATCCAAACACAAACACAACGCCTTGGTGTCCCATCAGCGATTGCTAACTTCTCTGGTTCATTTGGCTTATCGATAGGCCAAAACGGTTGTGCGGGTATTTATCCAGCCATGCTTGCCATCATGGTTGCACCTGTCGCAGGCGTTGAAGTAGACTGGCAATTCATCCTCACACTTATCGTTGTTGTCGTATTGAGTTCATTTGGTGTAGCCGGTGTAGGAGGCGGTGCTACATTTGCATCCATCCTTGTACTATCTGCACTCAATTTGCCGGTAGGTCTCGCAGGGGTCTTAATTTCTGTTGAACCTTTAATTGATATGGGCCGTACCGCACTCAACGTCAACGATTCCATTCTTGCAGGGACAGGTACCGCAAAACTGACAAAACAATTAGATGAAAATCAATTCAAATCTAACCACTACGATGAGCTTGCTTCTGAGCATTAATTAAAAAGAGGTCGCGACATTACGTTCGCGACCTCTTTTTTTGTTTATCTCTTTAAACGCTCTTCACGCAAATATTAAAGCACTTCTGCCATTTTAAGAACTCAATCTTTCTCTTCAATCGTTTATTTTTTGTTGAAGCCTGATAATTGAAGCCATTCAAGCATTTCTAAGCGTTGTTTACTTCCCATAAATTGTGCGATTTGTTCTGACCATGTTTCCGTACGTTCGCCGTTCGTGCGTGTTTTATAATAGTTTGAGACCGTTTCATCATACGCTTCAATTTGTTCTGCAAGTTTTTGATCCTCGCGCTCATATTCATCAATATGGAAAACATGATCAAGCGGTAGGCGTGGTTTCGGCGCGCCATTCTCGTCCTCTGCCGGTTCTCCGATGGCCATGCCGAATAATGGGAATGTGTACTCAGGTAAACCTAAAATCTCACGCACACGTTCTACATCATTACGGAGAGAACCTAAATAAACGATACCATACCCCATATCTTCTGCAGTTAAAGCAATATTTTGCGCCATTAAAGCAGCATCTACAGTTCCGACTAATAATCCTTCCGCTGTTTCAAAACTGCTTTCTAACTCTGCATCCCGTTTTTGGCTTACAAGCTTGTGACGGTGATAATCAATGACAAAAACAAGCAAATAACCATTTTCAACCACATACGGCTGTCCTGATACTTCTCTTAAAGATTCTTTCTTTTCAAGATCTTCTACACCAATCACAGAAGTCGTTTGTAGAAAACTTGAAGTCGACGCCATTTGCCCTGCCTCAATTAACTTTCGAACGATATCGCGATCAATGGCATTTGGCTTAAATTTACGTACAGAATGATGTTTTTTAGCTAACTCATAAACATGTTCAGACATGATTGACACCCCTTATTGTCCTTTTTTTCTATTTTATCAAAATGATACGTCCCCCGCATGACTGGTGTTTGACCCCACTTGCATTCATTAGTATTTACCGTTATCATAATTGTAACAATTTTCTGAATAAAGGGGCCTTTATTATGACAAATCAAACCAAATATTTAGCTAAAACACTTCATCAAGCCTATCTTAATCAACAGGCGATCCCTTTTTTAAATCCTGAAGCAGCTGTAGACGAAACTTTAGGTTACGCGGTACAAGAAGCACTCATCGAACGCATTCAGGCGAGTCACGGCGCAAAACAAGTCGGTTATAAAGTCAGCATGACGAGCAAGGAAACTCAAGCTTACGCCAATACACATGAACCTGCATATGGGACATTGTTGAGTCATGTCGTTAAAGATACAAGTGCGACCATTCCGCTTCACGATTTGTTCTCACCCTTAATTGAACCAGAGCTCGTTTTTGAGTTAACTGACGCACTTTCACCTCATCCAAGTGCAGAAGAAATCTTAGAAAAATCTAAAATCGCACCTGCCATCGAGGTGCCTGATGCGCGTTATCTCAATTGGTTTCCTAATTTCACACTTGGTGATTTGTTAGCTGACAATACGGCAACGGGTTTAGTTGTCGTGGGTCCATCCGTCTCTCCTCCTGATTATGAGACGCTTGGCAATATCGCCATGACTTTAACCCATGACGATAAAACCATCGGAAACGGAAATTCGTCTGCCGTTTTAGGTCATCCTGTCAAAGCTGTACAATGGCTCGCCGAAAAGTTAGCCACTCATGGCAAATCTCTAAAAGCAGGCGACGTGATTTCTTCTGGTACCTTTATTGCGCCTGTCCCCGCAGAAGTTGGTACATTCCAGGCACACTATAACCACATCGGAAATGTAGAAGTTACATTTGAATAATGTTATAACTAGAGTGAATCTGATGATTAATCAGATTTGCTCTAGTTATATGTGAAAACATGCTCCTTCATTTTATTTAAACTATCAAATTATTTCTAATTGAGAAAATCACCATTTAATTGATATTAATTTGAAAGAGAAAACGTATTTTATTAAGCGATCACTGCACTTTTCAAGAGATGGGTTAGCCTATATTTAATTTGCATTTAAACTAAAAAAGGAGCATTTTCGTTTGACGTTATCTCGTTTTCATGTATAATAAGAACCAAGATTAGAATTATTATTAATAAGGAATGATGACAAAGAAACACCCGACATCAATTCTAATCAATAATAATTATGACTCACATTTAATTAGGAGGAATTTCATTATGTCTTTAATCGGTAAACAAATTGAAGAATTTTCAGCACAAGCGTACAACGCAAAAACAGACGAATTCATCGAGGTCTCTCACGAAGATTTAAAAGGTAACTGGAGTGTAGTTGTATTCTATCCAGCTGACTTCTCATTCGTATGTCCAACAGAATTACAAGACGTTCAAAACCAATACGCTAAATTACAAGAGCTTGGCGTAAATGTTTACTCTGTTTCAACAGATACACATTTCGTGCATAAAGCTTGGCACGATCATTCAGATGCAATCAGCACATTACAATACGTAATGATTGGTGACCCATCTCAAACAATCACACGTAATTTTGACGTATTAGATGAAACTTCTGGTCTTGCACAACGTGGTACATTCATCGTTGACCCTGACGGTGTTGTTCAAGCAGCTGAAATTAATGCTGACGGTATTGGCCGTGACGCAAGCACATTAGTACACAAAATCAAAGCTGCACAATACGTACGTCAACATCCAGGTGAAGTTTGTCCTGCTAAATGGGAAGAAGGTAACGACACATTAACACCAGGATTAGACTTAGTAGGTAAAATCTAATCTCAATCACCTATTCCGGAATGAGGAGGATGAACGGAAACGTTATTTACTCTCATTCCTTAAAAGATTAATAGATTAACCCAAATACTCTCATCAAACTTATATCGTTTAGGTAGACAATGAAGCGTTTGTTCATCTATATAGGTGCTCAAACGCCTCATTCTTGCCTGGGCGGGACAGCAATTTCCAATGGATGAGATTGTTGTCCCGCTCTCAATCCATTTTTATTTTAGGAGGCCCATGTTTATGTTAAATCAAGAGTTAAAACAGCAATTAACACAACTACTTGATTTGATGGAAGGTGACGTTGTGTTCAAATTAAGTGCTGGCACGGATGAACACTCTGAAAAATTAAGCAACCTCGTTCAAGAAGTTGCAGAGATGTCACCTCGCATCACAGTAGAAAATGCTGATTTAAAACGCACACCAAGTTTCAGTATCAATCGTCCAAATGAAGACACAGGGATTACATTTGCAGGTGTCCCACTTGGTCACGAATTCAATTCTTTCGTACTTGCTTTATTACAAGTCAGTGGACGTGCACCAAAAGAATCACAATCAGTGATCGATCAAATCAAAGCGATCGACAAACCTTTACATTTTGAAACATTCGTCAGCTTAACATGTCAAAAATGTCCTGACGTCGTTCAAGCTTTAAACTTAATGTCAGTGCTTAACCCAAACATTACACATACAATGATTGATGGTGCTGTATTTAAAAAAGAAGCTGAAGACATTATGGCGGTCCCAGCTATTTTCTTAAATGGTGAGACATTCGGTAATGGTCGTATGACAGTTTCAGATATCTTAAATGAATTAGGCGAAGGTCCTGATGCTTCAGAATTTGAAGGTAAAGAGACATTTGATGTGCTTGTTGTCGGCGGTGGCCCTGCAAGTGCAAGTGCAGCGATTTACTCAGCACGTAAAGGCTTAAAAACAGGTATCGTCGCTGACCGTATCGGTGGTCAAGTTAACGATACAGCAGACATCGAAAACTTAATCGGTGTTAAGAAAACAACAGGTCCTGAACTTTCAACAAACTTAGAACAACATATCACTGATTATAATGTTGACGTAATGAAAGGCGTTCGTGCTGATGAAATTAAGAAAACAGACGAAGGTACTGAAATCACATTAGATAACGGCGCAACTTTAAAAACAAAATCTTTAATCATCGCTACAGGTGCCCGTTGGCGTCAACTTGGTGTTCCAGGTGAAAGCGAATTTACAAATAAAGGTGTCGCTTACTGCCCTCACTGTGATGGTCCTTTATTCGAAGGTAAAGATGTTGCTGTTGTAGGTGGCGGTAACTCAGGTGTAGAAGCTGCCATTGACCTTGCAGGAATTTGTAAACATGTCACATTATTCGAATATGGCGATACGATGCGTGCAGATTCTGTACTTCAAGAGCGTCTCCATTCATTACCAAATACAACAGTCATTACAAATGCAGCAACTTCTGAAATTACAGGTACTGACCGTGTGAACGGCATCACGTACACAGACCGTAAAAATGATGAGTCTAAACACATTGAACTTGACGGTGTGTTCGTTCAAATTGGACTTTCACCAAATACAGAATGGATTGGCGATGCTGTTCAACGTAACCGTATGGGTGAAATCGAAGTGGATAGACTTAACCAAACAAATGTCCCAGGTATTTTTGCGGCTGGTGACTGTACAGATCAACGCTACAAACAAATTATTATTTCAATGGGATCTGGCGCAAGTGCAGCATTATCTGCCTTTGACTACCTTATCCGTAACTAATATACAAAAAGAGTTGAGACCAACGTCCCAACTCTTTTTTTACTTTCGACGAAATTTTCTTTTGCGAGCTAAATTTGAGACGACCCCTTTTCTAAACGAACCCTAATGATTATGCATAGCAATAACTTTCTACTAATATTTGCCTCTAATATTCCATTCTATTATAATATAAAATTATATTATAAATTTAAATCATTGAGGTTTGAATGTTATGTCAACAAAATCTATAACCCAAATCAGTGTCATTGCTGCACTACTTACCCTATTTTCGTTATTTAAGCTACCGGCACTATTTCCCGGTTTAGAATTTCAACTATCTGCGCCGGTTTCTTTATTAATTTTGGCATTTTTTGGAATAAAGCGTTATTTTATTGGAGGCGTAATTTCTAGTGTTCTTTTGTTAATTATTGGAGCAGCTAATCCGTTACATCTTTTTATCTCATTTGTTTTTCGCCTCATCGCAATACTCATTGTATACATATCCGGTGTTTCATTACGCAGTCTATGTCTCGCAAGTTGTGCCGGCACTTTAATTTCACGCATTATTTTAGCAGAGTTTTTACACTTACCTCCGATTTTACTCGTTGCGCATGCATTGCCTGGGGTCCTCTTTACACTTTTGGTTGTAAGTACGCTCTATCCTGCCCTTAGCCGTCGCCCTATTATTCAAACGTTATGCAAATAAAAACGTCAACATAATCAACTGTGAATGATACACAATGGATGATGTTGACGTATGATTTTTTATAGAAAAGAGACTAACCAATGATATAAACTTGTAAAAATCTCTACAATCGCATCCCAAATTTTTTGTAGGAAATTTCGTGATTCTTCTGTATTCAGTTTTTTCAGTTCGTCGAGTTTATCGCTCGCTTGTTTTTGGATATCCTTTTTAAGCGCGTTGGCTTGTTTTTGATACGCTTTTGGATCTTGATTAATCACGTCTGATTGAGCCACATTCATCATCAAATTCTGAATGATTGCAATATCATTATCACTTAAAATTTTGTTTAAATGATTTTCGTGAATAGTCTGATTCACAATGTTTGTAACCGTCGTTTGATTAATTTGCTGGTTATTTTGTTTGGCTTCAGCAATTTGTGATTTCATATCCGCAATCGCTTGGTTTAAGGCTTCATCAGAATAGCCTTCTTTTTGAGCATTAGCTTCACTAATGTTGGCCAAATCATTCATTTCTTGATGCGCATGTTGAATATCTTTTTGGTTTAAGGTGTTGCCTTGCGCTTCATATGCTTTATAAATACCTGTTAATGCGCCTTCGCCCGTCACTGGGTCAATGGCCGCAATTTTAATCGTCGCATCTTGTATCCCTGCCGTAATGGCTGCGTTCATATATTGCTCACGTGTGATTCGTGTAATGTTTTCCGGTGTCTCTATTTCTACATCAACCCCACGCCCAAACGTTTTCGGCTGAATGTACGCACTTGAATGAATAAAATCATATTCTGTTCCGGTATAACGGATCACATCATTATAATCGACTTTATACGTCGTCACATCGTTATCCACACCGAGAAGATCTTTGGTTTCATCTAATTGCTTTTGATTTAAATCTGCCCCTTGAATAAAAATATCTTCTTTAGGTTTGTACTCATTTGCAGCTTCTGCGTTTTGAATGACGCTCGTCGTTAATATAGCGGCTGCAACTCCACTAATGAGTAGTTTCTTATACATGTCTTCACTTCCTTTACATTAACATCATTTTAACATGAATTTCGCGCAATTTAATCATTCCTTAGACGTAACACATCGGTGGTTTAAAGCATGATTTTTTCTCACAAAAAAACTGTCGACCTTTCCTCATGTCGACAGTTTAATCATTTAGCTTTGCATATTATAAAGTTTTCACAGGTTGAGCAGAATCATGGTGATAATCGATTTCATATCCCATATCTTTAATCATATCGTAATCCATCTTATTCGGTTGCCCACCTGTAATCAAATAGTCCCCTACGAAAATGGAGTTTGCGACCATGAGCGCGGTAGATTGTAATGAGCGTAAATTCACCTCACGTCCACCGGCAATACGAATTTCTTTCGTAGGATTAATAAGTCTGAACAGTGCCAAAATACGTAAACAACGCATCGGTGTCAGTTGATCCATCTCACCGAATTTCGTCCCTTTAATAGGATGTAAAAAGTTCACCGGAATACTGTCTGCATCAATATCTCTTAAAGCAAATGCCATATCCACGATGTCTTGATTCGTCTCTCCCATGCCACAAATGACACCTGAACACGGAGAAATATTGTTGGCTTTCATCGTCTCAATGGTATCCACCCGATCTTGATATGTATGCGTCGTGACGACTTCATCGTGATAATTTGCACTCGTATTTAAGTTATGATTGTAACGATCAACACCTGCCGCTTTCAGTTGTGCGGCTTGTTTTTCGTTTGCAAGCCCTAAGCACGCACAAATTTTTAGTTGCGGATGTTCTGCTTTGATACGTTCAACTGATGCTGTGATATGATCCACCTCTTTATCACTTGGACCTCTACCACTCATCACAATACAATATGTCCCTATTTCATTTTCAGCTGCTACTTTAGCTCCTTCTGTAATTTGGTTCTCTGGAATTAAAGCATAGCGTTGTTTCTCTTTCATTTCACGTGATTGACCACAATAACCGCAATCTTCAGGACAAATCCCACTTTTAGCATTTAAAATCATGTTTAGTTTTACTTTATGACCGTAATAATGTTTGCGGAGTTGATAGGCTTCATGCACAAGCTCCATCGTATCCAATGTATCATCAACAAATAAGTCATAGGCTTCTTGTGGGGATAAGGGCATGCCTTGTAAAATGCGCGTTGCTAAATTCATATTAAAACCTCCTCATCTATAGGACAGTATAGCATAATTGTAAACAAAATTATAAATAAGTTTACAATAGGCCATTCAATATAAAACAACCTATACAAATCATGTCTACCGTAGAATTTCGGTTGTCATTTGCATAGGTTGCTCATTTAACGTCACGATGTTAATCATCGTCCCAATCGTCATCATCGTCTTCTGTAGGTGTTGATGGGGGCTGTAATGTATTTTGAGGAGGTGCCATTTCGTTTGAAGGAGCGACTGTAGTTGGGTTGTTCTGTGGAGAAGATACAGTTGCTTCTTCTTGTGGTGTAGCGTCTCCTCTCGTAAACCATGAAACCGATGTGACTTTGCCCGTCATTCGATTCACCATAACATTCGCCCCTTCAGCTGTATTCACATGTTGCGTCACCGCATAATGTTCTGTTTGCTTAGATTGATGGCGTTTAATGGCGACAAACGTCCCACCCACATGTTTTTTAGCAATGTCTTTGGCTTGTTTTTCATTTATTTTCGATTGTTTAACTTTGTCTTGTTTCGTCTTTTTAGAAGGGCTGGATTTGATTTTTGTTATTTTTTTCACCGCTTCTTTTTTACGATCAATCACAATATGATATTCAGCATCTGCACTCACTAATTTAACTTCGAATTCTGAATCACCATTTCGAGGGTGTATTTCTTTAACTTTCCCCTCATAACGTTTTTCGACTAATTTTTGTGCATTCTCTTTGCTCATGTAACTTTGATGCGCATTTGCGTAAATCATCATTCCTAATAAGAGGGTGAGTATGAGACTAATAACGATAATAATAATTTTAATAAATGGTTTCATGAGGGCCTCCTTTTGGAATGATTAACGTAAACGTCGTGCCGACATTCACTTGACTCTTCACTTGAATGTCAATGTGCTGTTGCTGTGAGATTTCTCGAGCAATAGAGAGGCCGAGTCCCGATCCTCCTGTTTTGCGTGAGCGTGCTTTATCAACACGATAAAAACGTGTGAAAATATGTGGTAACTCTTCTTCAGGGATACCAATCCCATCATCGGCTATGGATAACACCAAATTTGATTTTGTTTCTATCAGTGTTAGTGCAATACATGTCCGGCCATATTTATGCGCATTGTCCATAAAAATATGCAATAACTGTTTAAAAGAAGGGACATCAAGACAGACTTCACTCGAATGTGTTTGATTATAGAATTTTAATGTTTGTGGATACACGTTGGCCATTCTTTTAACTAATTCATTCACGATATCTGCCACATTCACCTTTTCTAGACGTCTTTCCGTCTTATTTTCTGTAATTTGCGCAAAGTAAAGCAATTGTTCTGTCAGGTATTTCATTTTTTGCGCTTCATCGTGAATGGCATGAATACTTTCATCAAGAGTTTTCGCATCTTTTTTACCGAAGCGTTTTAACATTTGGCTGTAGGAACTGATTACTGTAATCGGTGTTTTGAGCTCATGTGAAGCATTCATGATAAAAGCCCGTTGTTTCTCATCATGTTCTCCTAGCTTTGTCATCATTTCATTAAATGCCGTCGACAACACCTTTAATTCATAAGAATCATTTTTATGCACTGGGACAGGGCGATAATCTTTCGTTTCTTTCGTCTCTTTAATATGTTGAATCAGTTTTAAAATCGGACCGGTAATAATACGCGTCATCACATTATTAATATAAAAAATTAGAACCAAAATGAATAACGTTGAACCGATTAAGATCCATTTCAATATTTGAAATGTCTCGTACTTGAAGTCTACGTTTTCATACAATTGTAGATTAACCACTTCACCATTTTTCCATACGATCGGTAACGATACCATCGCAAAATGATGCCCTTTATAAGCGATGGTCTTTTTGTATTGGTTCGCTTGATAATCTTGTTCCATATTGTTATACGAGACGTCGGTTGTAAATTTGACGATAGCAATATTATCTTGATTTACGACACTGATATAACCATCAGATAAAATATAGCCATGATTCATAATTTCTGCATTTGTTTGATTTTCCGACGACTTAATTTCTTCCATAATGTTGATGCTACGATTTTCCAACTGATTCAATTCAGAAGCGAGCGCATAATGTTTAAACATGAAATAAACAAGAATGTTCACACAAATCACGACGATGACCGTCATTAATGTAATGTAAAGTTGTATTCGCGTTCTTAAGCGCATTCGATCAATCCTTTATCATATATCCATAACCACGGACACTCGAAATCAAGGACGGTTTGGATTGGTCTAATTTTTTTCTGAGATGGCGTACATATACATCAACAACATTTGTATCCCCTTGATAGTCATAAGCCCATACCTTGGCGATGATTTGGTCTCGCTCTAAAGCTTGATTTTTATTTTCTAATAAGTACACGAGCAATTCATATTCTTTCGGCGTCAAGTTGACCAACGTGCCTTCTCGGTAGACTTCTCGTGCACTTGTGTCTACCTGTATATGACGATGCGAGAACACGCGCTTCGTTTCTTGCATGTGTGGCGCTCTATCTTTCAAATGTACACGGATACGCGCCAGTAATTCTTCTATTTCAAAGGGTTTTGTCATATAATCATTTGCGCCTGAATCTAATCCGCCTACTTTATCCATTACCGCGTCTCGTGCAGTGAGCATGATGACTTTCACTTGCGTATCTTTTTTGCGAATACGACGTAGCACTTCTAACCCATTAAGTTCAGGCAACATCACATCTAGTAAAATCAAGTCAAATTGATGGTCTTCAAATTGTTGTAAAGCCTCTTTACCGGTATATGCAATGGAGACTTCATATTCTGCAAATTCAAGCTCCAATTGCAATACGCGGGCAATTTTTTCATCATCTTCTACAATTAAAATATGATTCATAGTAGCCTCCTACTTTAAATGTAATCCCATAAATTGCCAGTATACGAAATACATGATTATCATCAAGCCAATGTATAATGGCATTAAATATAAACTGACTTGCGCCAATTGTTTCGTCGTATAAGGACGTGGTTCTAATTCATAAAAAATAAGTAGCGCCTTAGAACTTACTGGAAAAGTCACACAATAATTCATCCCTATGAGCGCAATAAACACAATGGCAACAGGATTTAAACTGAGTAATTGGGCCAATAATATAAAGGCAGGGATTAAAACGACCGCTCTTGTCGTATGACTCGTAATCAACAAATGGGAAAGCACACTGACCGTACTCAACAATAAAACTAAAAACCATTCATGTGCGATGGGTAACGCTTTTATCGTATGCATCATTTGGTTTTGAAAATAATCAACGACTTGATATTTTACAAGCAATTCTCCTAATACTGTGGCACTCGCTACAAAAAAGATTAAACTCCATGACACTTTTTTGAGTGCTTCATTCCATCCAATTAAATTCAATTGAGGTAAAAGCATGATTAAACTCATTGCGATGGTGACAAATGCAATATCGAAACCGTGGATTGATTCTGTTAGCCAAAGCAACATCGTGATCCCAATGAGAACAGCAGCCGTTTTTTCTTTCGACGTTAAAGGACGCTTCTCTGTATGTACGGTCTTAGTTGAAGATTGAATAGGTGATATGGACTGTGGTTGAATATGCCACCACAACACCATAACGGTAATCACACTGATTAATAACGCAAAAGGCAATCCCCATATTAAAAATGACAGATAGCTTATGCGCTGCTCCGTTTGTCCTTCCAAAATACTCACACCAATCAGATGACTCCCTGCACCTATTAACGTGGCATTCGTCAGCATCAGTATCATTATCGGAATCAACATCCCAAAAAATGTTTTATATTTTGGGAATTGGACTTGTAACGCTTGAAATATAGGCATAAAAGCCGCGGCACGACTGGACGTCGATGGAATGGTAAATGTCATACATAATACAGTCACGATAATAAAGAGGACAGCACGTAATTGCGTCTGACAATGTCTCGCCATCCATGCGACTAAGCGCTCTAATAAACCACTCTTTTCAATGACGGCACTAATAATAAAAGCACCAATCATAAGCCACACAATGGGTTGTTCGAACGCTTGGAACAACATCGTTTCTGGTATACCTAATAATATTGCGATGACTAGACACAACATGCCCACTAATCCTGCCGGAACTTTTGATAGGACAAATAAACCAAGTGCCAATATAAAGCACATAAGACTGACTTTACCAAGGTAACTCAATTCCATTACGCCGAAAATATATAAAGAGGTAAGTAGGAAAATCAACCAAGCAATCAGCTGGGTAAAAGACACATTAACTTGCATCGTGTACGGCTACTTTCTCGTCTTGAAAGACATCATCATTGTCTTCATCTTGTATTGATTGAGACATGGACATACCTATTGAAATATAACGAATCGCACTTTCTGCACTGCCTTCAAGCCATTTTTCAGCATCTTCAATCGCATTTTCTAACGTCGCTGGACATGGAATAATACTAGAAAAGGCATCAATACCACTTTGATAATTAATTTTCGCATTTGTCCCAATCGTTCCCGCAAAAGCAATAACGGGTTTATCGTAATTTTTAGCGATACGGGCAACTTCAGATGGAATTTTGCCATTCGGTGTTTGGTAGTCAATACAACCTTCCGCGGTAATCACGATGTCACTTTGGGCGATCGCCTCTTCCACATCAATGTAATCCATAATAATATCAAAGCGCGGGTGTAGTTGTGCATGCGCGAAAGCCATTAATCCAGCGCCTAAGCCACCCGATGCACCTGAGCCTTCTACTGTACGAAGATTTTTCCCGGTTTGACGCTCAATCAACGTCGCTAAATGTTCTAAGTTCATAGATAAATGTTCGACCTCTTCAGGCGTTGCGCCTTTTTGAGGGCCAAACACCCGGGCCACCCCGTGTTCTCCACATAAGACATTCGTCCAATTGACGGCTACATCAATTTGCATCTCTTGCAAGCGCGAATCAATTTGAGATAAATCCATTTCTGCAATTTTATGAATATCCGCTCCACCTTGAATATGGATACGATTTTGTTGATGATCATACAGTTTGACGCCAATCGCTTGCGCCATCCCGATACCTCCATCGGAAGTCCCTGAATCACCACAGCCAATTAAAATACGGTCTATACCATAATCTAATGCTTTAATGAGTGTTTCACCGACCCCATACGTTGTCGTATACAGCGGATTACGTTGATTTTGTGGGACATGCCGTAATCCCGCAATCGCTGCCATTTCAATCACTGCAATAGTTTGACCTTTCTCTTTAAAAATCCCGAAAAATGAGGAAATAGGTTCGCCTACAGGGCCTGTCACTTCTGTCTCAATTTTATAGCCCTTTTTCACCTTAATCATCGTTTCGACAAACCCTTCGCCCCCATCAACCATCGGGATAACTTGAATGTCCTCATTCGGCACAACATTGCGAATTCCTTTTTCAATCGCATAGCCGACTTCTTCTGCACTTAAACTCTCTTTAAATCCTGAAGGAATAATTGTATATTTCATCGTCTAACACTCCCCTATTAACGCCCTAGCAAATTGTATAGGTCTACTTTAATAGGCGGAAATTGAAATTAACTTAAAGAAAAATTAAAAAACGATTAAAAAATAGGCGTTCACTACTTTTAATAAAGCACAATCCCCCCAACAATTCCTAGAACAACGATGGCCCAAGAGGGCACTTTACAATACGCTAACAGCACAAATAATATTGCCGCAAACACAAAATCTATGCGTGTGTGTATCGCTGAAGTGAGAATAGGGTCGTAAAATGCAGCAATTAAAATCCCGACGACACCTGCACTGGCTCCTTTTAACATTTGGCGTACTTTGACATTACTTTGCACCTGTTCCCAAAATGGCAATACACCTACAAGCAATAAAAAGGCCGGTAGAAAAATAGCGATAGTGGCAACGAGACCCCCTAATCCTCCTGACATTACAGTGCCAATATAGGTCGCAAATGTGAATAACGGTCCTGGAACAGCTTGCGCCAACGCATATCCTGTAATAAACTCATTTGCTGAAATCATATTTGTTGCGACGAACCCTTCTTTTAAGAGCGGAAGCACGACATGTCCTCCTCCAAAAACAAGGGCACCTGCACGGTAAAAATGATCAATCATCGCTATCCATGTCGACTGTGAGACTGCATTTAAAAACGGTAAAATGAATAAAAGACTGAAAAAGAGTATTAATGCTACCCCACCGACAGACTTTCGAATATTGAACAAACGCACAGCGGTACTTTCAGTGCGCTCCTCTTGAAACAAAAACAGCCCCATTATACCAACAATCACGAGGGCCACGATTTGTGCAGAAGCGTGCGTTACAAGTACCGTGATGACAAGTGTAAATAAAGCCAACAATTTCGTTTTGACATCAGGCAATAATTTATGCGCCATCCCTAATATGGCATGAAGGACAATAGCCACCGCCACAATTTTTAAACCATTTACCCATCCCATCTCCATGCTTGTCTTATGAAAGATTAGGGCAAATATCATTAAAATTAAGACGGAAGGTAGTGTAAAACCAACGAACGAAATAATTCCTCCTATGAGCCCTGCTTTCGCCACCCCGATACCAAATCCGACCTGACTGCTCGCAGGTCCTGGTAAAAACTGGCAAAGTGCCACGAGATGGGCGTATTGTGTCTCCGTTAACCATCGCCTCCGTTTCACGTATTCATTATAAAAATAGCCTAAATGCGCAGTGGGGCCCCCAAATGAAGTACACCCCAACCTTAAAGCAATGAAAAATAGTTGTACGTACGTTTTCATCCTTTTCCTCCTATAGTTCATTTAGTAATTCTGATAATTTACTTTTGCTTACACGAAGCATTTCAACACCGAAATCTGTACAACGGTAAAGCACACGTTGATGCCCTTCTACCGTCACTTTTTCAGTTTCAAGTAATCCTTCATCTTCCATACGATGAAGCAAAGGATACAATGTCCCCGCACTTAATTCATAGCCATGTGTCCGCAATTCCTCAATCATCCAACTCCCATAAATCGGCATTTGGCGTGCGTGATGCAAAATATGAATATAGATAAATCCTAAAAACATACGTCTCTCTAATTTACTTTTCAACTTCTCACCTCCTATTAAAATCGAAATTAGATATCGGATTTCGATTTTAATCTACCATAAAACTTTATGTTTTGCGATATCTTTTCATTAATAATATGATAGAGTTAATCAAATCCTGTAAAAATGATTGTTCTAAATCAAACTTAGAAATGAGGCATATGATGGAAACATTTGAAGATTTTTTAGAGACCATTGAAAAACCAGAGTATCGTGAAAAATTCAAAAACGTTATTGAAAAATTATTGGCTGATTATCCTGAGCTCACTTTAGAAATCAAATGGAACCAGCCGATGTTATTGTTAAAAGAAAATGGCACATTTATTTTAGGATTTAGCAAAGCCAAACCCCATTTTGCTGTGGCACCCGAAAAATATACAAGAGATTATTTTGATGAAGATATAAAAAAAGCAGGCTATCAAACGACTAAAATGTTCATGAAAATCAAATGGACGGAAGAAGTCAATTATGATTTACTTCATCGGATGATTGATAAAAATATAGAAGATAAAAAAGACACCACTAAATTTTGGCGCGAGAAGTAATTTGAAGACAGTTTAAAGTAATCCAAAAAGGAATGGGCCACTAAACCCATTCCTTTTTCAATTTCCTACATCTTTGAGGAACGCTCATTACTAAAATAATAAAGGGATAAACGTAAACGCATTATTCACGATATGCATCAGTAAAGGTAACGCTATGCGTTTTGTTTTTAAATACACTAAACTGTAGATTACCGCAGACTGAAAATAAATTAAAAACTCAATGAAATTCGATGGTCCGTGCGTATATGTAAATAGTGCAGACAATATAATAACTCCAACCCATGGAAAACCGTGAAACATATACTTCAGCCCCATTCCACGATAGACCACTTCTTCGATGAAGGGCCCAATAAATGTCCCTAATAGGACAAACCACAACGTCGAGCGCATTTGAATGGCATCATCGATTGCATGATCATTTGCGGTTGCATCTGTCCCGAGTAAAGAAAACAACCATTGGTCAAGACATGCGATGAGCATAAAGGCAGCGATCGCAAGTAGAATATTCGAAAATTTAAGACGTTTATAGGTGAATAGTTTTAATTTCGCCCCTCTCCACAAAATAGCTGCCATTAAAAATGCGACAAGACCCACAACACCGCCTACGATGGAAAATGAATTAGTATTGATGCTAAAAAAACCTACGAGTAACGCAATGCCCACACCAAAACCAGCTAATCGCTTACGCCGAGAAATTGAGGATCCAGGCGTTCTTTCTTGTTTTTCCCATGGTTGAATGTGTAAATATTGTTTCCACTTTTTCATGAATCAATCACCTCTTATGTATGGTCTAAAGTTGCTAAATTACTACACATTATAGGTGATAAACTTAATAATTTTAATTTATAAAATAATAATTAATTTTCTAACACAAAAAAGCCCCGCTACCTTTTCGGTACGGGGCTTCCTGCTTTACGCTTCGTCTTTAACGAATGGTAATAACGCCATATGACGTGCACGTTTGATTGCAGTCGTTAATTGACGTTGGTATTTAGCTGAAGTTCCAGTCACACGACGTGGTAAAATTTTACCGCGTTCTGAGATGAAACGTTTTAATAATTCAGTGTCTTTGTAGTCGATGTGTGTAATACCGTTTGCTGTGAAATAACAAACTTTTTTACGACGACGACCACCTCTTCTTGGTCCACCTGCCATGATTTGTGCCTCCCTTGCTTCATTTTTTTATACGTTCATTATTTTAAAATGGTAAATCATCATCGCTAATGTCGATAGGACCATTCGCATTCGCAAATGGGTTATCATTGTTAGATGATGAATTGTTATTTTGATATGACGAATTTTGACCTTGTTGTTGTCCACCGAATCCTTGGCTATAACTTTGGAAGTCATTGCCTTGGTTATTCGAATGACGTTGGTTTTGTGATTTCGGTTCAAGGAATTGAACACTGTCACAAACGACCTCCGTCACATAGACACGTCGGCCTTCTTGGTTTTCGTAACTGCGTGATTGTAAGCGACCGTCAACGCCAGCCAGACTTCCCTTGAACAAGAAATTGCTCACGTTCTCTGCTTGCTTTCTAAAAACAACACAGTTAATAAAGTCTGCTTCACGTTCCCCTTGGTTGTTTGTAAACGTACGATTCACAGCTAATGTGAAAGTCGCTACGCCTACACCTGAGGGCGTCGTTCTGTATTCTGGATCTTTAGTTAATCGACCTACTAATACAACTCTGTTAAGCATATTCACGCCTCATTTCTATTCTATTACTTGTCTTCGTCTTCACGAACAACAATGTAACGAATGATATCATCATTGATTTTTGCTAAACGTTGGAATTCGTCAGTAGCAACGTTGTTTTCAGATTGGATACGTACGATGTAGTAGTAACCATCTTTGAAGTCTTCGATCTCATAAGCTAAGCGACGTTTACCCCAGTCCTTAGTTTCTAATACCTCAGAGCCTTCAGAAGCTAAAATTCCGTTGAAACGTTCAACAACTGCTTTTCTTGCATCCTCTTCAATGTTTGGACGCACGATGTACATTACTTCATATTTTCTCATTGTATATTTGCACCTCCTTGTGGTCTATACGGCTTAACGAAGAATTACGTTAAGCAAGGAATAATTTTCATTACTCACATTTCAGTATTCTACCATAAGCTGTAACTTATTACAACGAAAAATTTAACACTTATACCCTATGCCTATCGTCTGCGCTCTTCTTTTAAGACATAGCGTATAAAGTCATTTACGTATACCTATTCAAAAGTCCGTCGTTTTTTTGATGAGCAGATTTTAAACGTTTAAAGGTTCATACTGGTATATTTAATATATCGATACTAAAATTATATAAATTATGTTTGGAGGTCTTTTCATGAAAGTAGGTATTATTGGCGCTACTGGTAAAGTAGGTCGTTTAATTATGAATGAAGCACTAAATGAAAACATGGAAGTGACTGCAATTGTTCGTAACGCCTCAAAATTAGAGGCAGATGTTCCAGTTATTGAAAAAAATGCATTTGATTTAACACGTGATGATTTATCCCAATTCGATGTTGTAGTTAATGCCTTTGCTGCACCATTAGATGATTTAGATCAACATATTCAACTTGGACGCGTTTTAATCGAAGCGCTTGAAGGTACAGATACGCGTCTTATCATTGTGGGTGGCGCAGGTAGTCTTTATTCAGATGACTCAAAAACAACAACATTAATCGACAAATCTATGGTTCCAGATTTTGCAATGCCGATTGCGAAAGCACAAAATAAAAACCTTGAAGATATTAAAGCTTCAAATCAACTCAACTGGACATTTATTAGCCCTTCATCTTTCTTTGATCCAGAAGGTCAACGTACAGGAAACTACCGTGTAGGAATGAACGTTGTCTTAACAAATTCTGAAGGTGAAAGCTACGTAAGCTACCCAGATTATGCTTTGGCATTAGTTAAAGAAATTCAAAATGCGGATTTCATTAAACAACATATTACAGTTGTGAGTGAAAAAGCATAAGCAAAATTACCACATAGACCACCAACGACTGATATCATTAGACCTAGACACGTGCGATGCCCCCACATCGTGCGTGTTCTTTTATTTTTACATTTATATTCTCCTTATACGAGAGACATCTTTAGGGAGTTGGGAAATACAGATTATCAATCATTAGAAAGCCATCAAAAATTTATGCTCAGATAAATTTTTGATGGCTATTTTTTATACATTAAATCTAAAATGAACAACGTCTCCGTCTTTCATAATATACTCTTTACCTTCAAGACGCATTTTACCTGCTTCTTTCGCACCTTGTTCGCCGTTGTAAGCTACATAATCATCGTAGCTTGTGACTTCAGCACGAATAAAGCCACGTTCGAAGTCTGTATGGATGATGCCCGCACATTGTGGTGCTGTCATGCCTTCTTTAAATGTCCAAGCACGTACTTCTTGCACCCCTGCTGTAAAGTACGTTGCTAAACCGAGTAATTCATACGCTTTGCGAATCAATATGTTCAAGCCGGGTTCTTCAATTCCTAAATCTTCCAAGAACATTTCTTTATCTTCATCGTCTAATGTCGCAATTTCTTCTTCAATTTTGGCACTGATGACAATCACTTCAGAGCCTTCTTGTTCAGCATATTCTCTTATTGTTTTGACTTTTTCATTATCAGCGTCATTAATTTCGTCTTCACCCACATTGGCGATATAAAGCATCTTTTTCGCTGTAAGGAGTTGCGCTTGGTTGACGTATTTTTGGTCCTCTTCATTAAAGTCAATGCTGCGTACTGGTTGACCATTTTCAAGGACTTCTTTAATTTGTGTTAAAATGCGCACTTCATTTACTGCTGTTTTATCTTTTTGTTTAGCTAATTTTTCTAAACGTGGTAATCGTTTTTCGACAGATTCTAAATCGGCTAACACTAATTCCATATTAATGACTTCAATATCATCGATAGGATTTACACGTCCTGCCACGTGTGTCACATTTTCATCATCAAATGCACGCACCACTTGGCAAATCGCATCTACTTCACGGATGTGAGATAAAAATTTATTACCAAGGCCTTCTCCTTTTGAAGCTCCTTTTACGATACCTGCAATATCAGTAAATTCAAATGTGGTTGGAATTGTTTTTTTCGGATTGACGATTTTTTCTAATTCCGTTAAACGTGTATCAGGCACTTCAACAATTCCAACGTTTGGATCAATTGTCGCAAACGGATAGTTCGCTGCAAGCGCGCCTGCTTTTGTAATCGCATTAAAAAGTGTGGACTTCCCTACGTTAGGTAATCCAACAATACCAGCTGTTAAAGCCATAATTCATTACTCCTTCTCATCTTGACTCGCTTTTTCGAGTACTTTTTTTAGTTTTTTATTAAACGTTTGCCGTGGCAACAGAATACTTCGTTGACAAGCGGTACACTTAATTCTAATGTCTGCTCCCATACGAATGATTTTGAATCGATTGGCACCACATGCATGTTGTTTCTTCATTTCTACTATATCATTGATTTCATAATTTGAAGACATCGATCTACTCCTCATTCCTTTTTATTATTTTACATTTATGATTTTGGCTGTGTCATGTTTTTATACATTTGGGCTAAGTTTGGTACGGGGGCTTCGATATTTTCAGCTTGGAGGAAGCCTTTGATTTCACGTCTTAGAATACGTGCGCCCATAAAATTCTCTCCAGGAGACGTTTCTGCAGAGACACGTAACGTCACTTGATAACTTTCTATCGCATCCACACCAAGCACTTGTGGCGTATCGATGAAAATCTCATATTTTTTAGGGATAGATTTTAAAAATACCCCTAATTTTTGTTCGACAAGCTCAATATTTTCACTCGTTGAGATAGGAATGTCGACTAATGCGACACCATTGGTCACAGAAAAGTTTGTTACCTCACTCATCGTTCCGTTTGGAATCGTGGAAAGTTCCCCTGTGATAGACATAATCCGTGTCGAACGTAAACCAATGGATTTCACTGTCCCTTCAGCAATTAGTGAACCATTGTTTTTAATGCTTACGTAGTCCCCGACGTCAAATTGGTTTTCAAAAATGATGAAAAATCCTGTAATAATATCTTTCACGAGGGTTTGTGCACCAAAACCTATCGCAAGGCCGACCACCCCAGCCCCGGCAAGGATACTTTCAACGCTGATGCCAAATTTACTTAAAATTGTAGTCCCTGTAATGAACCAAATGAGATAGCCAACAACGTTTTGTACAAGTGTAATTAAGGTTTTTGAACGCTTGGCACGGGGTGTTTTTTTTGATTTGTTATTGACTTTGAAAAACTGTGCAATAATTTTATTTAAAATACGCGTCACAAGAAATGCGACAAGTACATAAATGAGCACAATGATGAGTTTCGTCAATAAGTTCGAATAGGTTTCAGGTTCCAACAGAGGTTGAATCAAATTACGGAGAATACTCTCAAGTTGTTTCATTTTGTTTTCCTTTCTACATCGATCTATTTATTGTTCTTTTTCAATAATTGAATGAGACGGCGATAATCTTGTTCAGAATAGAATTCAAGCGTGATTTTACCTTTCGCCCCTGACGTTGAGACGTCCACTTTCGTACCATATTGTTTTGCCAATTGTTGTTCGTGTTGCTTAATCAGAGAAGGTTTCACTTTTTTAGGGGGCAGACTCCCGGAAGTCTTAGGGTGCACAGCAGGTTGATGTTCTGCGATTTGTGCTTCTAGCGTGCGCACACTCCAAGAGGCATCTATCACTTTTTGTGCATATTGCTCCATCAAAGCGGCATCTTTTAGCGCTAATAATGTGCGCCCGTGTCCCCCTGACAATTGACCTTCTCGAACTAAATTCCTAATTTTAACAGGTAACTGCAATAACCGTAACATATTCGCGATATAGGGTCGTGACTTGCCTAATCGATCGGCAACTTGTTGTTGGGTTAAAGAGAGCGTTTCCATCAGTTGGTGATAACCTTCCGCTTCTTCTAGTGGATTTAAATCTTCACGTTGTAAGTTCTCGATAATCGCTAGCTCACGCATTTGTCTGTCATCCATAGACTTAATAATCGCAGGAATCGTATTTAACTTTGCAAGTTGAGACGCCCGATAACGGCGTTCACCTGCCACGAGATAATAGCCTTTTATTGATGGGGTGACCACAATAGGTTGGAGCACGCCATGTTGCTCAATAGATGACGCGAGTTCTTCCAATTTGGTTTGATTAAAATGTTTTCTCGGTTGATAAGGATTGGGACGTATTTCTGAAAGATTCAGTTGTTCTACATTTTCCGAATGACGTATATTGTTTAAATCTGTCATCCACATCCCTCTTTTCAAAAATTTTTACGTTTTTTATTGTACTGGTTGACGCCTTGATATACAAGACTTTAACAAATTTCGAGCACACATTAAATAGTGTGTTAAATCATAATTTTCAGAAAAATGTGTTGACATTTATTTTTCCACCATGCTAAAGTGTGACTATCAACTCACAACAACATATTTTGACACACGATAAAAAGGAAAGTAGAACTTACACTGCTTTTACAGAGAGTCTTTGTAAGCTGAGAGAAGATATTGAAAGAAAGTTTGAAAATGGCCTTGGAGTGTTGGTGCCGATATGAGGTATCACCGGGTTCGCCCGTTATAGCGATACAGTATTAACATGTTGATAATGGCGTACTGGAATTTTCCTATCTTTTTTCTGTACCCATTAATTCAATCATGGCGTACTGGAAGAGGCTACTTTAGTGATAAAGTAGCAAATTAAGGTGGTACCACGAACGAAGCTTTCGTCCTTTATTTCCGAATTTTATTTCGGGTGTAAAGGATGAAAGCTTTTTTGTATTTTATCGACAAAATGGCTTAACACATCCATGACATTCCCTACCAATCTGAAAATAGGAGGTAAAAACCCATGAAAGATACAGAACTTGCACAAATTGCACTGACAGAAGATACGACAGGCGCAGTCGCAAACCCGATTTATTTATCCACGGCTTATCAGCATCAAGGGCTAGGGCAATCGACTGGATTTGATTATTCTCGAACGAAAAACCCGACACGAGATGCTTTTGAAACAGCCTTCGCAAAATTAGAAGGGGGCAACGCTGCTTTTGCCACAGCAAGTGGAATGGCGAGTATTCAACTCGTATGTAGCTTGTTTAAACCTGGTGATGAAGTGCTCGTTTCGTATGATCTCTACGGTGGCACTTTTCGACTTTTCCAATATTACGAAGAACAATACGGGGTTCATTTCAAATATGTGCATTTCGAACATTTCAAAGAAGTCAGTGACGCGTTAACTTCAAAGACAAAAGCACTATTTATCGAACCTATTTCAAATCCACTTATGATTGAAATTGATTTGGAACCTTATTACGTCCTTGCAAAACAACGTGGATTACTGACCATTATCGATAATACTTTTTTAACACCTTATCTCTCAACCCCACTTAAAGAAGGGGCGGATATCGTGTTACATTCCGCGACTAAATATATTGGCGGTCATAACGATGTGTTAGCAGGCGTTGTCACAGTGAAAGACCCAGATTTAGTCAATCAGCTTTCACTTCTTCACAATATGATTGGCGCCACGCTCTCACCGTTTGATAGTTATTTGCTACAACGTGGTTTGAAAACATTACATTTACGCGTCGCACGGTCACAGGAAAATGCCCAACGTCTTGCCAAGCGATGTCAAAATTTAGAAGGCATTCAAGAAGTGTTATACAGCGGACGCACCGGTATGTTAAGTCTTCGTTTAGATAAAGATTACAGCGTCGCACGGCTACTTGAAAATATAGAGGTTTCACGTTTCGCTGAAAGTTTAGGGGGGACAGAAACATTTATTACATTCCCTTATACACAAACACACGTCGATATGCCTGATGCGGAAAAAGATGCACGAGGCATCGACCAATATTTAATTCGCTTGTCTGTCGGAATCGAAGCCTACGAAGATATTGAAGCTGACCTCATCCGAGCACTGCAACATTCAAAAGAAGGAGTGAGTCTATGAGCCAACCCAAAGCAACCCAACTCATTCATGATCGCAATCGAGGAAAAACGTATTTAAGTGCAAACCTGCCACTTTATTATTCGTCCACTTATCATCAACATACACTGGGCGGAGATGCAACTTATGATTATGCAAGGAGCGGCAACCCTAATCGCGAATTATTAGAAACCAAACTCGCAGAACTTGAAAATGGCACACACGGTTTCGCATTTAATTCAGGTATTAGTGCGATTACAAGTGTATTTCTGACATTAAAAGCAGGAGATCACGTTATCCTCCCCGACGACGTCTACGGAGGGACATTTCGACTTACAGAAGAAATATTAACGAAATTCGGGATTCATTTCACCACAGTGAACGCTGAAAATCCAGAAAATTATGAAAACTCTATCCAACCTAATACAAAATTGCTTTATGTAGAAACACCTTCAAACCCTTTATTTAAAGTGACCAATATACGTGCGGTGGCTGATATTGCCCAACGCTACAACTTGCTTTTAGCCGTGGATAACACCTTTATGACACCCATTGCACAAAACCCTTTAGATTTAGGTGCGGATATCGTTATTCATAGTGCCACTAAGTTTTTAGGCGGGCATAGTGATTTAATCGCAGGCGCTGTGATTACCAATAATGAAACTTTCGCAAAAGCAATTTATTTAATTCAGAACGGCGCAGGTACAGGACTTTCCGTTTATGACAGTTGGACGCTCACCCAACATTTAAAAACATTAGACGTACGCTTTTCGCAATCCTCAAAAAGTGCCCAACGCATCGTGCGTTTTTTAGAACAGCATCCAGCGATTGCACAAGTGTATTACCCGGGACATAGCACCGTCCACTTGAACCAAGCCCATCATGGTGGCGCTGTTCTAGGGTTTAGACTCAAAAATGAAGCCTTAGCACAAACTTTTGTAGATGCGCTTGAAATCCCTCTCGTGTCCGTCAGTTTAGGGGGTGTTGAAACGATATTGTCCCATCCACATTCAATGTCACACGCCGCTATCCCTCAACCTATTCGGGAAGCACGGGGCATTACATTCGGTCTCTTTAGACTCAGTGTCGGCTTAGAAGACCCCGACACATTAATTACAGATTTAGATCACGCTTTAAAGGAGGTATACGATGAGTCGCTTAATGAATACCCTGAAAAACAATATTCTAGTGGCTGATGGCGCAATGGGCACCATTCTTTACTCAGAAGGCCTCGATACTTGTCCAGAAGCCTATAACTTATCGCATCCAGAAAAAGTCGAACGTATTCATCGTTCCTATATTCAAGCAGGCGCAGACATTATACAGACCAATACGTATGGGGCCAATTTTGAGAAACTCAAAGTATTTGGTTTAGAACATAAAGTGAAAGCCATTCACGAAGCAGCGATCGACATCGCAAAACGTGCGGCCGAGGAGGATACATTTATTCTTGGGACGGTCGGAGGATTTCGAGGCGTTAAACAAGGGGATTTATCGATTTCAGCCATTCAATATCATACAGAAATCCAAGTCGACACTTTAGTTGATGGTGGCGTTGACGGTTTATTATTTGAAACCTATTACGATTTAGAGGAACTGTTAACTGTTATTAAAAGTACGAGACGCAAATACGATATTCCCATTATCGCTCAACTCACCGCTTCAAATACAAACTATCTATTAGACGGAACGGTCATCAATGATGCGTTAGAACAAGTCATTCAAGCAGGGGCCAATATTGTCGGCTTAAATTGCCATCACGGGCCGCATCATATGAAAAATACCTTTACGCACATAGCGTTACCTGAGCATGCGTATCTCTCCTGTTATCCCAATGCGAGTTTACTCGACATTGAAAATGATACGTTCAAATACAGCAATAACGCCACCTATTTTGGCGAAGTTGCAGAACAACTCATTCATGAAGGCGTTCGGCTGATTGGAGGATGTTGTGGAACCACACCCGAACATATACAGCACATTAAGCGTTCCGTTCGAGGACTTAAACCCGTCCACAACAAAAAAGTTATTCCTATCCATAAAAAACGTGAAAGCATAACGTCCCCTTCAGCCAAACTGAACTTAAAGCAGAAAGTTCAACAACAACCGACGATTATCGTCGAACTAGATACACCTAAACATTTGGATACACAACGCTTTTTCAAAAATATCGAAGCCTTAGACAAAGCGGGTATTGATGCCGTCACACTCGCCGATAACTCACTCGCAACAGTACGTGTTTCCAATATTGCAGCTGCGAGTCTCATCAAACAAAACTATAACATTGAACCACTCGTCCATATTACGTGTCGAGACCGCAACTTAATTGGCTTACAATCGCACTTACTCGGGTTATCGTTACTCGGTATTAACGAAATCTTAGCCATTACAGGAGATCCTTCCAAAGTAGGCCATCTCCCAGGAGCCACCAACGTCTATGATGTTAACTCTAAAGGGCTCACTGAACTCGCACTCCGTTTCAATGAAGGGATTAATACAGATGGTGATGCGCTGAAGTCTAGAACTCATTTCAACATCGCTGGCGGTTTTGATCCTCATGTAAGAAATATCGATGCAGCCGTTCGAAAACTCGAAACTAAAATCGAAAGTGGCATGCATTATTTCATCACACAACCTGTCTTTACGAAAGAAAAAATTATTGAAATTTATGAAGCAACTCAACATCTTAACGTCCCAATCTTTATTGGCGTCATGCCAATCACAAGTTACAACAATGCCTTATTTCTACATAATGAAGTCCCTGGCATTAAGATGACAGATGACGTTTTAGAACGCTTCAAAGACGTTGCAGGTGATAAAGCAGCCACCTACGATTTATCTATTTCTATTTGTAAATCACTAATTGATACCGTTCATAAATATTTTAATGGGCTATACCTTATTACCCCGTTTGAACGTGTCGATTATTCTTTAGACCTTGCAGCTTATTCAAAATCAATTACATCAACCAATCAGGAGGTTATATTATGACAATTAAAACAACAAACTTAGGATTCCCAAGACTTGGCCGAAAACGTGAATGGAAAAAAGCAATCGAAAACTATTGGAACAACAAAATTTCAAAAGACGAATTAGATGAAACATTACAAAACTTACATCGTGAAAATTTATTACTTCAAAAAAACCATCGCTTAGACAGCGTGCCAGTCGGAGATTTCTCACTGTACGATCACATTTTAGATACATCTTTGTTATTTAATATTATCCCTGAACGCTTTCAAGGGCGTGAGGTTGATGACGATTTGTTATTTGATATTGCACGTGGCAACAAAGAACACGTCGCGAGTGCCTTAATTAAATGGTTCAATACCAACTATCACTATATCGTACCTGAATGGGACAACGTGACACCAAAACTCGGACGCAATCTTCTTTTAGAGCGCTTCAACTACGCAAAATCTTTAAATATTCAAGCCCACCCGGTTATTGTAGGTCCAATTACATTTGTGAAGTTATCTAAGGGAGGCCACCAATCTTTTGAAGAAAAAGTGCGTACACTCTTGCCATTATATATTGAAGCCTTTGAATCATTAATCCAAGCAGGCGCAGAATTGATTCAAGTGGACGAGCCTATTCTTGTCACAGATGAAGGTGAAGACTTAGAAGCCATTACAAAAGAAGCCTACGAGGCATTTGTAGGTGCAGAAGTAGCCGATAAACTCATTATTCAAACGTATTTTGAACGTGCAAATGTGAAGTTTTTAAGCAGTCTTCCAGTTAAAGGATTAGGTTTAGACTTTGTTCATGACCATGGCCACAACTTAGAACAAATTAAAAACGGAGACTTTGATCAAAATAAAACATTATTTGCAGGTATTATCGACGGGCGTAATGTTTGGGCCGCAGATGTGAAAGCGAAAAAAGCGCTCATTGATACGTTGAGCACTTATACAAATGAGCTTTATATTAACCCATCATCCTCTTTACTTCACGTCCCTGTATCGTTAGATGACGAAACATTAGATGAAACCGTTCGCGACGGACTCAGTTTTGCGACTGAAAAATTAGAAGAATTAGACGCTTTAAAACGTGCAGTCAATGAAGGCGATACCGAAAAGTTAGAGGCATTACAAACGCAATATGAACGTTTCCAAAACCAAGATTTTAAAAATTTAACGTATGATTTTGACAGTGTGCGTTCTGAACGTGCTTCTCGTTTCTCAGAACGTAAAGAACTTCAACAAGAACGACTCAACTTACCAGATTTACCAACAACGACGATTGGTTCATTTCCACAATCTCCAGAAGTTCGTAAAACACGTGCAGATTGGAAAAACAGACGTATTTCTGATGAAGCTTATGAAACCTTCTTAAAAAACGAAATTAAACGTTGGATTAAAATTCAAGAAGATATCGGCTTAGATGTCCTCGTACACGGCGAATTCGAACGTAACGACATGGTCGAATTCTTCGGCGAGAAATTACAAGGTTTCTTAGTAACGAAGTTTGGTTGGGTTCAATCATACGGATCACGTGCCGTTAAACCACCGATTATTTATGGAGATGTTAAATGGACAGAACCTCTCACAGTAAAAGAAACGGTTTATGCGCAAAGTTTAACAGACAAACCTGTGAAAGGCATGCTGACAGGTCCTGTTACGATTCTCAATTGGTCTTTTGAACGTGTCGACCTACCACGCGCAGAAGTCCAAGACCAAATTGCCTTAGCGATTAACGAAGAAGTATTAGCACTTGAAAAAGCAGGTATCAAAGTGATTCAAGTCGACGAACCTGCACTGCGCGAAGGCTTACCGCTTCGTCAAGCTTATCACGACGATTACTTACGAAAAGCCGTGCACAGTTTCAAATTAGCGACGTCTTCTGTGGCAGACCATACGCAAATTCATACGCATATGTGCTATTCTCAATTCGGCCAAATCATTCATGCCATCCACGAACTAGATGCAGATGTTATTTCTATTGAAACTTCTCGTAGCCATGGCGATTTAATTAAAGACTTTGAAGATATTGATTATGACTTAGGCATTGGATTAGGCGTGTATGATATTCATAGTCCACGCATTCCAACAGAAGAAGAAATCACGACAGCCATTAATAGAGGGCTCCAACAAATTGATCGCTCTCTTTTCTGGGTCAACCCAGATTGTGGACTCAAAACGCGTAAAGAAGACGAAGTAAAAGCAGCCTTAACTGTCCTTGTCGATAGTGCTAAAAAACTCCGTCAAAACGCATCAACTTCTATTGCTTAATCCCAGGCAGGTCGATGACCATGACTTAGGAACAACTGCATGAGAGACGATAATTGAAAATAACTTTTTACCCCAAAAATGGTGACTCACGCAAGTCACCATTTTTGTGCTATTCTATATAATAATAAATTTTTTAGGTGGGAACATTATGTTAAAAGCATCATGGATAATATGGAGTATCGTCACTGCTTTTTGGATGATTTTATTGATTAGTGGGGCCGGGTTCCTATGGCTACGTGACGTTGATGGCACAGGTGCCGTTCAAACACCTGAGATAAAATTGCTATCTATCGGAGTCTGGATTGCATTTTTAATGATTCCATTCGTTTTACAAATCCTATGGCTCCTTATCAATATTGTAGCCACGCAAAAACAAAAATGAGTGCTCATTCGTCATTGTGCCTCAAACTGAAAGGATGACGAGACATGATTCAACCTATAATGCATGGCCTTTTACTCGCTTTAGGCTTAATATTACCGTTAGGGGCACAAAATGTGTTCGTTTTTAACCAAGGTGCCAATCATCCTCGATGGTCACGTGCACTCCCCGTCATCATTACCGCGGGCTTATGCGATACATTACTCATCTTGTTAGCCGTCCTCGGCGTTTCTTTGATTTTAATGTCATTTCCAACGTTACAGCTTGTGATTTATATGATTGGACTCATCTTTTTACTTTATATGGCAGGGGCACTTTGGCACGAAAAGCCTGCATCAATGAATCACCATTCTCAAATGTCTGCAAAAAAGCAAATAGGCTTTGCGATGTCCGTTTCACTATTAAACCCTCATGCCATCATGGATACTATCGGAGTCATTGGCACAAGCGCTGCCCTTTATAACGGCACTGAAAAGTGGCTCTTTACACTCGCAACCATCAGTGTGTCGTGGATTTGGTTTATATGCCTCTCTTTGTTGGGCCGTTTCATTGGTCACATTGATTCATCGGGAAAATTCATCTTATTTTTAAACAAATTTTCTAGTATAATCATTCTCATTGTGGCACTGCTTATTATTAAAAATATGCTTCAGTTAATAATGTAATCGAAGCTTTAATTAAAGAAATCTTTAGTGCGTAATGGTTTTATCGCACTATTACAATAAAGGAGTAGGACAGAAATCATTACGATTTCTGTGTCCTACTCCTTAGTATTTTCGTAAAAATTGGGCGTCTTCTTCATGATACGTCGACATTACAAATTGATGAACTTCATGAATCACACGATTGATGACATCGGTAGAATTTGCGAGAATACGTATCGTTAAGCCATGGGTCGGCAACAACGTGACGCCGACACGACATGTCTCACTGATATGGTTTTCAACCACTTCGTTGATGGCTTCTACACACTTTTGATTGACATGTGGGCTAATATAAAAACATGCGCCCAAATGAGTAAACCCTTCCATATAGCCAATATCAGCAATTTTATTTTTTTGTGTATCTAAACGCAAATTGTCATATACAACGATTTGGTCATCGACATAAATTTCATTTAGTAAATGTAAATGATCGTATTTAAACATATGACCTTCTTTGTCGTAGCCGGGTGTTAAAATGTCCGAATAAAACATTGTGGCTGTTTTTGACAATTTGAAATGATTATGTTGGAAAAATTTGGCATGGGTATACCCGATAATAGGGTCGCCAATATATTCCATAAAACTTTCATCGTCTAGTGTAAATGTTTGATATTGTTCTACGTGGTCTTCCATCGTTTTGAAGACGATGGTCGCCCCCTGATTCGTTAAGACGGCATGCGCTTTTGGTTCATAATGCACATTCATGCGATACCGGTCACCATCGACGAAGCCACCCCCCAAGTTAATTAAAAACATCGTTGGGTGTGGACTACCGTTTAAGTACGATGGACGTAGCACTTTCAGTCCGCCTTGAAAATACGTTCTTCCATTAATTGTTTTCGTCCCATCATGTTTAAATGTGAGATCGAGTTCCCCTGTCCAATCTGAAATGGCCATACTAATCTAATCCTTCAAGAAAGACGTCTTTACGAATCCAATCGATGACATCGTCTAGTCCTTCGTCTGTTTTTAAGTTTGTAAATGCAAATGGACGATCATTTCTGAATTTTTTCGTATCTTCTGCCATTTGATCAAGTGATGCGCCGACATGTGGGGCAAGGTCAGTTTTATTAATGATAAAGTAATCCGACTTAATCATCCCTTGGCCACCTTTACGTGGAATTTTTTCACCTTGTGCTACGTCGATGATATAAATTGAAAAATCAACGAGTTCTGGACTAAATGTTGCGGCTAAGTTATCTCCACCTGATTCAATGAATAAAAGCTCAATATCGTTGTGACGTTCCATTAACTCATCAATCGCCGCAAAGTTCATCGATGCGTCTTCACGGATGGCAGTGTGCGGGCACCCTCCAGTTTCTACGCCGATAATACGATCTTCAGGTAAGACACCTGTCTCTACTAAAATCTTTTCGTCTTCTTTTGTGTAGATGTCATTCGTAATAACACCGATACTTTTATCTTTTGATAAACGTTTCACCACTTTTTCAATAAGTTGGGTTTTTCCTGCCCCTACAGGTCCCCCGATACCAATTTTAACTGGTTTCATACTTCATCCTCCTACGATATAAATATTCTTACATTCACGTTTTCGTGTTCTAATTGATTTAACTCAATGCCTGGCGCAGTTAAACCAAAATTACGTTCATCTTCTGCCATAATTGCCTCACGTGTGTCTGTGATAAATGGCATCATCTCTGAAACAATTTTTTGGCCTTCTGTTTGCCCTAATGGGATAGCGCGTACAGCATTTTGCGTCAAACTTGAGATGTTTTGATATAAAAAATAATCAATAATCTGTTCAAGTGATATACCCAAATGATGGCCTAATAGTGTAAATACGACTGCCGGATGTGCATGCAGGCGGTACTCTGAAACTTCTTGATAGTACCAGTTTAACCATGCATCATCGTAAAGTGTGTGGGCCAAATGCGCCATACGTTTTCCCATTTGTTTTGTGCCTACACGCGTTTCTCTTGGTATATTTTGAACAAATAACATTTGATCAATGCGTTTCATTTCCGCTTCATCATTTTGTTCAAGAGCTTCATACGTCATACGCATCGCCAAACCGTCTGTATACGTCAATTGTTCAGTTAAAAAGACTTTCAACCACGTTTGAAATGAGGCCGCATCATGCACATCCTCACGCTGAATATACGTCTCTAATCCAAAAGAATGACTAAATGCCCCTGTTGGAAATTGAGAATCACAAAATTGAAAGAGTTTTAATTGCGCTTGATTAATCATGAGAATGTCCTATATGTTTAAAAGCTTGGTTCACTTTTCGAGCTTCGCGTTGATAAGGAATGCCTAAGTCTTTTAATAAATCCTCTACAAGGTAGTCATATTGGACAAGCATTTCTGAATCAGTGAACTGCGCTGGCAAATGACGGTTGCCTAATTGGTGTGCAATGTCACCCATTTCTTTTAAAGTGCGTGGTTGAATCGCAATAATATCTTCAGAATTGACATCGATAATAATCATATTTTTGTCATCACGATATAAAATATCGCCATATTGTAAATCTATAGATTGGTTTAAACGAATCCCAATTTCTGTGCCGTGATCTGTTTTCACACGTTGGATACGTTTAACAAGATCAGAATTTTCAAGATACACTTTTTCAATATGCACTTGTTTTTCTTCCGGTGTTAAGTTTGCGATATTGCCTTGAATCGATTCTACAATCATTGAATCATCTCCTTTTCTACTCGCTTTATTTTAACATCTGGCAAAAATTTTGAATAACAAAACACTTTTACATAATAATAAAACTATGCGTGCGCTAGTATGAAGGTATACTAAAAAAGAGGGTGTTACAAAACGTTTTAGTAACATCCTCTTTTAATAAAGTTTGATTCGCATATTAAATTAAGAATAGTTCGGATGATTTTTCAATTGGACAGCATGATCCAATTGAAACGCATCGCCCACTGTATTTTTTCGATATTGATAAAAGAAATAAGAAAGCCATAACCCCGTTAAACCTATCGCCACGGCATAACTTAAATCTAAATTGAGCCCAAATCCTATCGGCTGACTTAAAATGTACGTAAATAAATTCCACGTCATAAATGTCGCCGGAATGAAGGCCACCCAATAATTTTTACCTGCGATTAACAAGTACATGGCTCCGACCCATAAGGCCACAGCAGCTGTTGTTTGATTGGCCCATGAAAAATATCTCCACAAAATGGTAAAGTCAACTTGTGTTAATAAGAAACTCGCAATAAATAATGGGACTGCCACAATAAAACGTTTGCTGATGGCTTTTTGTCCTAAATGAATATAATCTGCAATAATCATACGCGCGCTTCTGAATGATGTATCTCCACTAGTAATCGGCAACACAATAACACCTAACACGGCGATTGTCCCGAAAAATGAGCCGAGAAGCATCGTTGAAACTTTACTTACGACAAGTGCAGCTTCACCTTGAGCTAATACATTTTGTAAGCCCCCATAGCTACCAAATAAACTCATCGCTGCTGCGGCCCAAATCATCGCAATAATCCCTTCTGCAATCATCATCCCGTAAAAAATGACACGTGCATTCTTTTCCTTATTCGTTGTACGAGAAATGATAGGCGATTGAGTAGCATGAAATCCGGATAAAGCACCACACGTAATCGTAAAAAAGAGTAATGGGAATATAGGCGCTTTATCAGGATGCATATTTTCCAATGTTAACTCTGGGATAGGTGCGCCCGTTTGGATTAATCTAAAACCGACTCCTAAAGCACTAATTACCAGCAAAGCTCCAAATATAGGATAAATACGTCCGATAATTTTATCAATTGGCAATACTGTAGATAAAATGTAATACACAAAAATAACAAAAATAATGAGACCTAAAGCGACACGTCCATCCATCAAATTATGTAACAGTAAAGCTGGACTTGTCACAAATACCGTCCCTGTAAGTAACAGTAAAAGCAATGTAAAAATATTCACGACGTGTTTCATAGCTTGACCTAAAAATTTACCCGCCAGTTGTGGTAAATGCGCACCACGATTACGAATCGAAATCATCCCCGTTAAGTAATCATGTACAGCCCCTGCGAAAATACAGCCGATGACAATCCAAATAAAAGCGACAGGTCCATACAGTGCCCCCATAATCGGACCAAAAATCGGGCCCACACCAGCAATATTTAGCAGTTGAATCAGTGAATTAGATGAAGTTTTCATCGGTACAAAGTCTACATTATCTCGTTGATCATGCGCGGGTGTCGGTCGATCGTATTTTGGGCCAAACATCTTATCGATATACTTACCATACGTAAAATAACCCAAAATCAATACCAAAATACAGACAATAAATGTAATCATACAACTCCCCCTTTGTTTAATCCCCTTAAACGCTATTTTGAAAGCGTTTTCTTATATTGTAAATGATATGCTTTGTCTTCACAATATTGACATAAATTGACGTTAGAAGACGTGCCATACACTGCCCTCTATATCTATAGTTACGTCTTAATGGTCTTAATCCCTATAACATTTGACTTCTTCTCTTTCCATGTTTAGTCGACATCTTTAAAAGGTAAACTATTTATATCACGTATGATGAAACTATTGTCATGCGCTTAAAATGATAGTATTCCAAAAATATTTCGAAATTGAAACTTTTTTATTGCAATCCGACGAAACATGGTATAACATTTATACCGTAGACGAAACATTTACTTTCTAGGAGGATTTTACAATGGCAAAATATAATTTTGATCAAGTACACAGTACATTAGAATTTTCAATTAAACACTTAATGGTTTCTCGTGTTAAAGGAACATTTGAAAACTACAACGTTGAAATTAACGGTGATGTGAACGATTTATCTTCACTTGAAGCTGTGACTACAATTGACGTTGAATCTATTAACACAAATAACAAAGACCGTGACAACCACTTAAAATCAGCAGACTTCTTCAATACGGATGAAAACAAACAAATCGTATTCAAAACTAAAAAAATCACTGAAGACTCAGTGACTGGTGATTTAACAATTGCAGGTCAAACTCACGAAGAAACATTTGATGTTGAATTTAACGGTATTAGTGCGAACCCAATGACTGGTGGCAAAGTGACTGGTTTCTCAGTGACTGGTAAAATCAACCGCGAAAAATATGGTATCGACTTTAACCAAGCCTTAGAAACTGGTGGCGTAATGTTAGGTAAAGAAGTTAAATTCGAAGCACATAGTGAATTTGCAGTAGAAGAATAATATAAGCGAAGACTTTAAGATATAACGACGCATTTAATCGTAAATGCGTCGTTTTTTTGTATTTTCCAACAGGATGTAAAAATCATCAAAAAAGCGGGTAAATACATGATAAACACATTTCAATGGAGGTTCTAAAGATGTTAAAAATTGCAGAATGGAAAAAAGAACAAGAAACACTACACCTTTTAGCACAAGTACTTGGAAAGCATAAATTAGCAAGTGCTTTTCAGGAACCTCAATGGGCACATGTGATTTTGGATATGAATACAACGGGTTTTTCGACAGGCTTACTTTTCAACTATGACTGTACCTATACGATTAATGTCGATTTACAATCTCATCGTCTCGTTGTGGAAACGGACCATGGATGTGACGAAATGCCGTTACGTGAGGGTACAACGATTCAAGACTATTATGAATGGATACAACAAACCTTGAAACGTTTTAAAGTCGAGGTTCCTATCAATACGACACCTCAAGAAATGGCACATACGACCCCTTTTGATCGTGATACTGAACATCATCATTATAATGAAAAATTTGTCATGAAGTGTTGCATTTAATGAAATTTGCAGTACGTGCACTGAGCCAGTTTGTGGCCCCTTTCAGAGCACGTAAAATTAAACCAGGTCTATTTTGGGGAACTTTCGACATTTCTACGATTATCAACTACAATGCATTTCACGAAATGTTTGAACCGTCTCAAGTTATTGAATATGCAGCCTTCGATGAGCATTTTATTGAGTTTGGTTTTTGGTTTGGGGACGACACATTTGAAGGACCGACTTTCTTCGTTTTACCTTATCCGTTCGTTGACAGTTCCTTAACATTTGATCAACCTTTAATCGATCAAGCTTACTTTGATCCAAAACTAACAGAACTCATCTATGAACTCAAATCCACGACGCCTGAAGCGCTTCATGAGCTTCATACGTTTTTAAACCAAGGTTTCCATATTTTTAAAGATCATTTGTCATGGGAAAACTGCCAACATTACGAAGTCCCACTAAAAATGGCACAAAACCAAATAGGGAAGTCTCCCCTGAAATAGTCCGGTTAGACTCCCCTCAACCAAAAGTGCATGGAAATAGAGTTGGATACGTCCATCTATAATAAAAATTTACGCTCAAATAAATTTTGAGGGCTATTTTCATACAGTTTAACGAGTAAAATAAATTTTATGACCTCCTCTTGAGAAATTAAAGCCCCTTTGATAGAGGCTTTAGCCGAGACTTCTGAAGGGTCTAAGCAAGATTTTAAAGAATAGTCACATCTTTAATATATAAAAAGGCTGTCGACAAAGTTGAACTTTGCGACAGCCTTTTCAGTATATCTCATTGAGATACCTTTAGAATCTATCAATTATTCGTATTTATTTGCACTTTCACCTGAAATGTTAAGTCCTGATTTGACAGTACCTTCATTTTGTACAGGTGTAATGTCTTTACCATATGTGTATACATTACCTTTAACGTCAAGACCTTCAACTTCAGCGCCGTCTAAAATACTAATACCGATTGCTGATAATTCTTTAATAACCCCTTTAACAAGAGATTCGCCTGTGCCACCGTAAGTTTCTATATTTTCATGCACTGTAACTTTACCTACAGGTTTACTAATTTGAATACCTACTGCACCGTCACCGTGTGTTTCGATACTTTTTAAGTAGAGTTCTTTAATTGTACCATCGTAGTTATTAATACCACGTGCACCAGTACCTCTTGTAATAATAGGGGCTTGGATATCTAACAAATGGATATTACCAAAGTTTACAAAGCCGATACCGCTTGTTCCTTCAGATAATACATCGTTTTGTACGACCCATTCTTTTACAGCGCCCCAGTTGTCGAGTACCATATCGTTGAAACCATATGTTTTTGTCACACCATGGTTTTCAACACGATCAACATGTGCATTTGTTACGGTGAATACGCCAGCTGAAATACGGTCTGCCACACCTTGTGTGAGTAAACCATTTGTGTAAACGTCTTTTGTTGTAATAAATTTGAATAAATTGGTGCTTCATCTGTACCTGAAACAAACACACCACTACCATTCACTGGTTCACCGTCCCGTCCAATTGTGACATCTTTAATTTCAGTATCGAAACGAATATCTGGGGTGCGGTTCCAAACAGTTAACCCACCTTGGATAACCGTAACACCAAAACCTGTAGGGCCTTCTGATTTATGCGTTACATTAGCTTCAACTACATCTACATCTGTAATATCAATACGGATATCACCTGCAGCGTCGTCAGCGGTTAAACAAACTGAACCATATGTTGTTACATTTTCTAATGTAAATTGCCCTTTGACGCCTTGTTCTTTAAAGCTTACGGCGTCTTCATTTTTATTAGTGCGCAATGTAATATTTTTTAAGGTATTATTTTCAGTTAATACGATAAGTTTTCCTGTTCCAGTTAATTCAAATGAATAAGATTCACCTTCAAGTTGTACTCCAGATTCTAAAACAATAGGTTCTTCTAATTGAATATTCTCACTTACTGTAATTGAATTATCTGCGACGTTTGCTTCTTTTAATTCTTGAAAATTACTTACTTTAACCATTAATAAAAACCTCTCATTTTGAATTATTTTTGGTATACATCATGATATTCAGTTGTTTTTTCAAGTACACCTTTTGCGAAAGGACAAGTAGCTAAAATTTTCAAGTCATTTTCACGCGCATACTCAACTGCCGCTTTTACTAATTGTTTTCCTACGCCTTGACCTTGTAGGCTTTCGCCCACTTCTGTGTGATCAATAATAATTCTCTGTTTACCGGAAGGGACGTACGACATGTAAGCATCCACGTGATCTTCTGATTCACCAACATAAAACTTATGATTACTGTGTTTAACTTCCACCATTAAAATCATCCTTTAAAAATTATAAATATTATCATTATAAAAATTATACCACTATTCCACTTCTTTTAACCTTAGTTTGCTTTTGGGATATATTTATCTCGAATTTTGAATAATTTGTGAAAAATTGAACAAAACTATTGCAATCGTATTTCTAAGTGATATATTTAGTATACAAGATATATTAAATATACTAATACAAAGCAATATATTCATATTTATTTTTTTAGGGGTGTTTATTATGATTAAATGGTTACAACAAAGTAAAATTGCAAGTGTGCTTTTACTTTTATTACGTTTATACTTAGGATTTGGATGGTTCATGTCCGGTATTGGTAAATTTTTGAGCGGTGGATTTAACGCTGGGGGCTTTTTACAAAATGCCATTCAACATCCAGTTGCAAGCGAGTCCGGTGTCCAATATCCTATTTTCACATCATTTTTAGAACATATTGTCTTACCGATGGCACCGGTGATTAATATTTTAATTCCTATTTTAGAAGTGTGTATCGGATTATTATTGATTTTAGGTCTATTTACACCAGTTGGCGCATTTTTCGGTTTATTAATGAATTTCATGTTCTTATTTGCCGGTACAGTTTCAGTCAACCCGCTCTATATTTTAATCGGAATTTTCATTTTCATGGGTGGTTACAATAGTGGTCGTTTCGGTCTAGATTATTTCTTAAAACGTCTACATGGTTCAAAAATCCTTCAATTTTTTAACTATCATCCAGAATATACACATTACAATGAAAAAATCAGTGTAAAATAAAAAAACGAGCAAGCGAAATTTTTCTTCGCTTACTCGTTTTTGTTTATTGATTTGCTAAATAGCTATCTGGGTTAACAGCGTATTGATTACCAATGCCACCAGACATACGTTGGAAATGTAAGTGAGGTCCAGTTGAATTACCTGTGCTACCAGACAAACCAATTTGTTGTCCTTTAGAAACTGTATCTCCAGCTTTCACATTCAATTGATTCATATGCATGTACCATTGATAATTATTGCTATTCGCTTCTTGGATAGTAATTTGGTTACCTCCACCATAATTACTCCATCCACTATCAATGACTTTACCATCAGTGAAAGAATATACAGGTGTGTTTTCAGGCATACCGTAATCTACACCATAGTGCGCACCACCCGTTGTATACTGACCATACGGTTGCCATTTCGGATATTTATTTAGCCATCCTGAAGCTGCCGTATTATTAGATGATGCAGTTGTTGCATTATCCGTTTGTTGAGTTGCTTGTTTTGCTTGCGTTTGTGCATTTGGTGTTGATTGGCTTTGTGTTAAAGCACTTGTTGATGCATTTCCTTCATTAGATGAAGTATTTGATGCATTGTAGCTTGTTTGAGCTGACGCATTCGGCGCACTATAGCCTGTTTGATCTGTTGTGTTCACATTCCATTGCCCTTGTGATTGTGTATATTGTTGCGTATTATGCGTCTCTCTCATTTGTTGAGATTGACCATTATTCTTTTGTGCTTGGATTACAGCATGAGATTGACTTGGTGTATAGTCATTGTCATCTTGAACTTGTTCACCTTGTGCATAATAAACATAATGATGACGTCCCATGTCATCTGTATATGAAGAATGATATAATCCTTGTTCAAACATTGATGGATTCCAATTGCCATCTAATGTATGGTGGTAATTCCCTTGTGCATCTATTGTAACGTAATCATGTGTTTCTTGAGAAAACGTTGTTGATGTAGATGTTGACTGTACTTGTTCTGCTGCTTCAGCATCACCTTGCATGATACCAAAAGTTGCGAATCCAACTGTAGCGATTGTTGCAGCGGTTAACTTTTTCATAAAAAATAATCCTCCCAAATCATTGATATCAATTAATCTAGAGATATGGTAACATAAATATATCAGGGTGTCCGCGTTGTAAAAAAAATACATTCATTTTGTAAAACAATGGAAAACTTCTGGATTTATATAACAATTAAATGACAAAAAATGTAACATAACGTCTCATTTCCAGAATCATTGTGTCTTAGCAAACATTATCCTTTACATCTAAAACGATATACGTTATAATTATCTCGAATTCGAAATAAATTAAAGAAGGTGTTGTCATTGAACCGTGTTGATACTTCATTAAAAGTATTTATTGGACTAAGACGTACGAATGACATGTTAGATAAATTGATACACAAAGATATCAAATCCTATGGTTTAAACGTGACAGAATTTGCTGTTTTAGAGGTACTCTACAATCGCGGTGAACACACAATTCAACGCATTAAAGAACGTATTTTAATTGCGAGCAGCAGTACAACTTACGTGGTTACAAACCTTGAGAAAAAAGGGTATATACAGCGTAGACAAGATACGAAAGATAAACGCGTGAGCTATGCTTCCCTTACCGATAAAGGAAGAGCATTTATGGATGAAATTTTCCCAAATCACGCCAATGCAATTGCCTCTGTCTTTTCAGATTTATCAGAGGATGAATTGCAAAGTTTACAAAAGGTTTTAAAGCGAATTAGTACACAATCCGAGTAACTTCGGGGTGTGTACTTGATTTTTACAAACATTTTATTTCGAATTAGAAATATCATTCGCTAAAGGAGAGATTCATTATGATTCAATTTCCATTAAAAGGCATTCACCATGTGACTGCGATGACAGACGATGCAGAAAGAAACTATCATTTCTTTACAGATATATTAGGTATGCGCCTCGTGAAAAAAACAGTAAACCAAGATGACATTTATACGTACCACACATTTTTTGCAGATGATGAAGGCCACGCCGGTACAGATATGACATTCTTTGATTTTCCTAATAATCCTAAAGGCCGAAAAGGCACAAACTCTATTAGTCGTCCTTCCTTCCGTGTACCAAATGATGCTGCATTAGAGTACTACAAAGCACGTTTTGAAGAATTTAATGTTAAACATGAGGACATTCAAGAACTTTTCGGCAAAAAAGTGTTACCATTTGAAGAAGAGGACGATCAGACTTACCAACTGATTTCTGATGAGCACAATGAAGGCGTTGAACCTGGTGTTCCTTGGAAAAATGGTCCTGTCCCAGAAGACAAAGCCATTTATGGTTTAGGCCCTATTGAAATTACTGTGAGCTATTACGAGGAATTCAAACAAACATTGAGGGAACTTTACGGTATGAAACCGATTATCGAAGAAGAAGATGTCACATTGCTTGAAGTCGGTAAAGGCGGTAACGGAGGTCAAGTGATTTTACGTAAAGATCTTGGTACTGAAGCACGTCAAGGTTACGGTAAAGTGCACCACGTTTCATTCCGTGTGGAAGATGATGAAGCGATTCAAAATTGGTTAGAGCGTTATACTGAATTAGGCGTTCACAATTCTGGTCTCATTGACCGCTTCTTCTTCAAAGCGCTTTACGCACGTATTGGTCATATTTTAATTGAACTTTCTACTGATGGTCCTGGCTTTATGGGGGATGAACCTTATGAAACTTTAGGTGAATCGCTCTCTTTACCTCCATTTTTAGAAAGTAAACGTGATTTTATCGAGTCTGAAATTCGTCCATTTGATACCACACGTTCAAAATAAGAATGAGGAGGCATCACTCATGTTTCAGTTTGACGCAACGTCACTATCTAAACAACAATTGTACAAGTTTTTAATCGGGACAGTCGTTCCACGTCCTATCGCACTTGTTACAACTTTATCACGCACACACACAGTTAATATTGCCCCATTTAGTTTTTTCAATATCGTGTCATCTAAACCGGCGATCCTTTCAATAGCGGTCCAACGACACGACAATGGAACGATGAAAGATACGGCTCAAAATATTTTAGATACAAAAGAAGCAGTTATTCATATCGTGACTGAAAATAATGTCAATGATGCAAATTTAACCTCGGCACCTTTAGATAAGGACAAAAGTGAACTTGATTTAACACATTTCACGACGCAACAAACTGAAACGTCTCAGGTCCCATTCATTCAAGAAAGTCCTGTGCGTTTTGAAACGGAACTCTATGATCATATCGAAATTAAGACTGACGGCCAAACCGTGTCCGATTTGATATTACTCGAAATAACGCAACTCTATATAGATGAAACGTACTTTGATAAAGAGAAAGGCTATGTCAATGTGGCCGATTTAAAACCGGTCAGCCGACTCGCTGGTGATGACTATGCCACTTTAGGCGAGTTATTTACGATAAATAGACCTAGATGATAAAGGAAGTGATACGATGGAACATATTTTCAAAAAAGGAGCTCCCCAAAAGCCAACGTTTGTCTTATTACACGGAACGGGTGGCGATGAACATGATTTACTCCCAGTCGCTGAATTATTAGACTCGACTTACAATGTCATCGCTGTAAGAGGTAATGTATCAGAAAACGGTATGAATCGTTTTTTCAAACGTCATGGAGAAGGAAACTATGACGTAGAGGATTTAAAATTCCGTACACATGAACTTCATACGTTTTTAAAAGACGCAGCCACACAATATGACTTTGATATTAACAATACCATTTTAGTTGGTTTCTCGAATGGTTCTAACATTGCGATTGAACTGATGTTACAACCTGAAATGCCATATCGCAAAGGATTACTGTTTGCGCCACTCTATCCGTTAGACGTGGATTCACAGTTAGACCTATCGAATAAAGACGTCTTTTTATCTATGGGCAAAGCTGACCCTATCGTCACTGTAGAACAAAGTTATGATGTTGAAAATTTATTCAAAACACGTGGCGCGAATGTAACTTCATACTGGGTGAACAGCCATGAACTTACACGTGACGCCATTGAAGCCGCAAAAGCGACACTTTAAATTTTTCATTACCGAATAAAGATATGAAAAGACCTCAAATTCGTTTTAACGTTGAATTTGAGGTCTTTTTTCGTATTTGATAGCGTAGTTATTACCTGGGAAATAACACAAGACTACTTACGGTAAACGCGAATGTTAATTTCGTAGTAATCCTCATGTTCTTTTTCTTTTTGTTCGTATTTGATGCCATTGGCTTTAATTTCAAGTAAACTATCCGCAATAATATCCCGTGCTTCTGAAATATCTTGGACAAATTCAGGAGGTCGTGCAATCACTGTTTCCCCCTCATTTGTTTCCTCATTCACACGATTTTCTGTTGTTTTAAGACGTTCTTCAGTCTGTTTAACATTCAGTTGCTCTTTTAAAATAAGATCGAGCATTTCTTCTTGACGTTCTGCAGTTTGACCTACAAGGGCACGTCCATGTCTTTCTGTAATGCGGTGATCTCGTACAGCGTCTAACACCACTGGCTCTAACTTTAGAAGACGCAACTTATTGGCGATGAAACTTTGGCTTTTCCCCACGCTTTTCGCAAGTTCAGATTGCGTAATGCCTTCAAATGCCAACAGCTTTTTATAGGCTTCCGCTTCTTCAATGGCCGATAAGTTTTCACGCTGAATATTTTCAATCAGTGCAACGACGGCCGTTTCTTCATCACTCAATGCACGGACAATCACGTCCGCTTCACTTTTGTGTAGATGTTGGAGTGCTCGAAAACGGCGTTCCCCTGCAATAATTTCGTACATATTCTCTTCGATAGGACGAACCACAATCGGTTGTAAGAGGCCATGCGCTTGTATAGATTCAGCAAGTTCTTCAATACGCGCAGGATCAAACGTTTGGCGTGGCTGATAACGATTGGGTACAATCCGTTCAATTTTTATCGACTCGACACCTTGACTTGTCTCATCAACCATTTCGAGTAATTCATCTTTATTTTTTAATCCAAATAGTTTAGAAAAAGGTTTTTTCATTATGCTTCTCTCCCTTAAACCATCCCCAATACCCTACGCCACTAATCAATAAGTGGTGATTTGTTCGGTGTGCCTGGTTTTCTTGGATATTTTTTCGGTGTTTGACTTCGTTTTTGGATTTTAATAATTTGTCTTTCACCTGCATCTTCAGGAAGCTTAAATGTGAAAACATCCTCAATGCGTCCACCAAAAATACCGATGCCAAAACGTGCTTCATCTAACTCTTCTTGGCCTTTCGACGATTTCAAAGCGATAAACACACCGCGCGTTTTCACAAGTGGAATGCAAAGTTCACTGAGTACAGACATACGTGCAACAGCCCTTGCGGTTACAACATCGAAAGACTCCCGGTAGGCTTCATTTTTACCAAATGTTTCTGCGCGATCATGCACAAAATGAACGCCCTCTAAGTCTAGCGCCATCGCCAATTGATTCAAAAATTGAATCCGTTTGTTTAATGAGTCAACGATCGTCACACGAAGATTTGGAAAGACAATTTTAAGTGGAATACTTGGAAATCCAGCACCAGCTCCCACATCACAGACGTTCAGCGTGTCGTTAAAATCATGATAGAAGCTCGGTGTAATGGAATCATAGAAATGTTTCAAATACACTTCATGTTCTTCAGTAATGCTTGTTAGATTAATTTTTTCATTCCACTCTACAAGCATATCATAATAAGTTTCAAACTGTTGTTTTTGCTTATCTGACAAAGTAATACCATGTGATTCAAGTTGTTCTGCTAACCATGTTACGCTCATTTATTTCACCCTCTGAAGTTTTCCTTGTTCTAAATACACAAGTAAAATTGAAATATCTGCAGGGTTGACGCCTGAAATTCGTGATGCTTGAGCAATATTTAATGGTTTAACCTCTGACAATTTTTCACGCGCTTCTGTTGCTAAGCTATCAATTTTACTATAATCCAAGTCTTCTGGAATTTTTTTCTGTTCCATTCGTTTAACCTTTTCCACTTGTTGCAACGATTTATTGATATAGCCTTCGTATTTCGTTTGAATTTCGACTTGTTCTTCAACATCTGCCCCTAAGTGAGAAGTTTCTTCTAATATTTCTAAAATCGTCTCATATGTCATTTCAGGGCGACGCAACAACTCTTGGGCAAGAATGCCATCTTTCAAACGTGAACCGCCTTCACGCTCGATAATACTTTGAACGCGTTCGCTTGGTTTAATACGAATTTGAGATAAGCGTATGATTTCATCGCTAATGTTTTGACGTTTTTGATTGAATTTTTCATAGCGTTCTTCAGAAATCAATCCTAATGCGTAACCCATATCTGTCAATCGTAAGTCTGCATTGTCGTGACGCAATAATAGACGATATTCTGCACGAGACGTCAATAAACGATAAGGTTCATTCGTCCCTTTCGTTACAAGGTCATCAATTAATACTCCAATGTAAGCATCAGAACGTTGTAAAATCGTTTCTTCTTTTCCTAACACACGTGCTGCCGCATTGATACCTGCCATGAGCCCTTGTCCTGCCGCTTCTTCATAACCAGATGTCCCATTAATTTGACCTGCTGTATATAAGTTTTTAATTTTTTTCGTTTCTAGTGTTGGCCATAGTTGGGTTGGCACAATCGCATCATATTCAATTGCATAACCTGCACGCATCATATCTGCTTTTTCCAAACCAGGAATTGTCGCTAACATTTGACGCTGTACATGTTCTGGTAAGCTTGTAGATAAGCCTTGCACATATACTTCATTTGTGTTGCGACCTTCTGGCTCAAGGAACAACTGGTGACGTGGTTTATCATTAAAACGGACAAACTTATCTTCAATAGAAGGACAATATCTTGGACCTGTCCCTTTAATCATACCGGAATACATCGCAGATAAATGTAAATTATCATCTATTACTTTATGCGTGTCTCCATTTGTATAAGTTAACCAACAAGGCAGTTGGTCTAAAATAAATTCTGTTGTTTCATAACTAAAGGCACGACCTACATCGTCGCCAGGTTGAATTTCTGTTTTACTGTAGTCGATTGAACGTGCATTTACACGCGGGGGCGTTCCCGTTTTAAAACGTACCACATCAAATCCTAAATCCCGCAAATGATCGGCGAGCGTAATCGAAGGCAGTTGATGGTTAGGGCCACTTGAATATTTTAAGTTCCCTAAAATAATTTCTCCGCGAAGGAATGTTCCTGTTGTCAAAATCACGGCTTGACCCACATATTCTGTACCAATATTAGTACGCACACCTTTTACTTCATCATTTTCGATAATGAGCTCATCAACCATACCTTGCATCACATCAAGGTTTGGCTCATCTTCAAGCACACGTTTCATCTCTTGTTGATATAATACTTTGTCTGCTTGGGCACGTAACGCACGTACTGCTGGACCTTTACCTGTATTTAACATTCTCATTTGAATATGCGTTTTATCAATCGTTTTCGCCATTTGGCCTCCGAGTGCATCGATTTCACGTACAACGATACCTTTCGCAGGTCCCCCAACGGATGGGTTACAAGGCATAAACGCAATATTATCTAGATTAATCGTTAACATTAATGTTTTAGCGCCACGTCGTGCAGCAGCTAATCCTGCTTCAATCCCTGAATGTCCTGCCCCTACGACGATGACATCATATGTTTGTGTCATGCTAACTCCTCCTTTTTTATTTTCCGAGACAGAATTGGCTGAAGAGTTGATCAATCAGTTCTTCACTTGCCGATTCGCCTATAATTTCACCTAAAATCTCCCATGTGCGTGTTAAATCGATTTGAACCATATCCATTGGTACGCCCATTTCTGCGGCGTCTATTGCATCTTGTATCGCATTTTTGGCTTGTTTTAATAATGAAATATGTCTTGAATTAGACACATACGTCATATCTTGGTTTTGGACTTCCCCACCAAAGAATAAGTCTCTGATTTGGAGTTCTAGTGCATCAATACCTTGTTGCTTAAGCATGGAGGTTTCAATGACCGGCATCTTCCCTACCATCGCTTTCACTTCATCAATATCTAATCGTTGTTCTAAATCCATTTTATTAATGATGACGATTGCGTCCTCATTTTTGATGACTTCGTATAATTTGCGATCCTCTTCAGTTAATGGTTCATTGTAATTGAGCACAAATAAAATTAAATCCGCTTCACTAAGTGCTTTACGTGAACGTTCGACACCTATACGTTCAACAATATCTTCTGTTTCACGAATACCCGCAGTATCTACTAAACGAAGGGGGACACCACGTACATTGACATATTCTTCTAATACATCACGTGTTGTTCCTGCAATTTCAGTGACAATGGCCTTGTTATCGTGAATCAAACTATTTAACATAGAAGACTTCCCGACGTTCGGCTTCCCTACAATGACGGTTGATAAGCCTTCCCTCATAATTTTACCTTGAACGCCTGTATCTAAAAGTTTTTGAATATCTGTTTTAATCGCTTTTGAACGTTCTAATAAAAATTCAGTCGTCGCATCTTCAACATCATCATATTCAGGATAGTCTATGTTGACTTCGACTTGGGCTAAAATTTCTAAAATAGACTGACGCTGTGCTTTAATCATGTCACTTAGACGACCTTCGATTTGATTTTGAGCCACTTTAGACGCGCGATCTGTCTTCGAACGAATAAAATCCATCACTGCTTCAGCTTGCGATAAATCAATACGGCCATTCAAAAAGGCACGTTTTGTATATTCACCAGGTTCTGCCATTCGTGCGCCATGTGTCATCGTAAGTTCAAGGATACGATTGATTGTCAGTATGCCGCCGTGACAATTGATTTCAACGATATCTTCACGTGTGAATGTTTTAGGTGCACGTAAAATAGACACCATGACTTCTTCGACCGTTTCATCCGTTTCAGGATCGACAATATGGCCATAATTAATGGTGTGAGAAGCGACATCTTTTAATTGATGTTTTCCTTTATAAAGTTTGTCAGCAATTTCAACAGCATCATGCCCTGACATACGTACGATACCAATAGCGCCTTCCCCCATCGGTGTCGAAATGCTCGTGATTGTATCTAATTGTTCCATGACACACGAACCTCCTTTATGACTATCTTTATTTTAAATTCTTTATCTCACTATTGCGACTTTACTGTTTTACCGACATGTCTGAACTACTCCATCCAAGCGCTATACAGTTGCGCACCCTATAGGACAGAAGTAGAAGTTAGACTTCGGGGTGTCTGATGTCACACAAACCGAAGTCTAAAAAATCACTTTATTCGCTTGTTAAAGAGCTTCGCAATTTTTAAAACATGCTCTAAACTTTTTTGAATTTCTAACGTAGACATTTCTTTTGCTGGGTGTCTTGCAATCACAATAATATCTCGTGGTAACATATCGTTTTTATGCACTTTGAAACATTCTCTAATACTGCGCTTGATGCGATTACGTGTCACCGCATTTCCAATTTTCTTTGAAACACTGATACCTAATCTAAAATGCTCGGCTTGTTTGTGATGATACGTATAAACGACAAACTGACGATTTGCAACTGACCTTCCCTTCCGGTAGATCAATTGGAAATCTGCATTCTTTTTAATACGATACGCTTTTTCCATTTAACATCACTCGTCTTTCTCATTTCAAACGTCTTCTTAAGTCTTGTTCCGAAAAAAAGAGGGCTGGGACATCATGCTGTCCTAGCCCCTATACATACTGTTGATTTTAAAATTGGCAGTCGATGTTTGAATTATCCATACACTTGAAACAAGCTAATTTCAATTCTAACCCCTGCAACGACACCTCTAACATGAATGGTGTCATTCAATTAGATCTTTATCTTATGCAGATAAGACTTTGCGGCCTTTACGACGACGACGCGCTAATACTTTACGGCCGTTTTTAGTGCTCATACGTTTTCTGAAACCGTGCACTTTACTATGTTTACGTTTATTAGGTTGATAAGTACGTTTTACCATTAAAAACACCTCCATCTTGCTTCATTCAATTATCTTCATTCATTTTAACTATCTTGATCTTCAACGTGAGACCACGTTTAAAAAGATATTTTTCTCTTAAATGAAATGTCTACATTTCAAGCAACTACTACATAATATCAAATTCATATATGTAAATCAAGCGTATTTTTTGAATTAGCCTGTGATTAACCCTATAAAAGTTATCCACTTATGCACAGTCGAGTCCGAACAAATTGTGGATAATTATTTTTTGTGCACAAGTTACACAAAACTTTGGGCACATATTCACACCCGTTTGACAGAGGATGTTGTTAAAAAGTATAATTGTGTGGATAAGTGGTTAGACCCCTTACGTTGCATAGCTTTCTTTAACGAGATAATGTGACAAATCCCTGTGTATAATACTGAACTTATCTATAGTTACCCACAGAGTGTGATTAATTTGTGGATAATTATTAACAGCATGTGATTTACTTTATCCACTGCTAAAGAAACTGTGTATAACTCAAAAAATAACTTAGGAAGATGGAGTGTAA